>DUPF01000077.1 GCA_012838445.1 Intrasporangiaceae bacterium
ATGGCGGGAAGGAGAGGCGTCTCAGCGGGCGTCGCGGCCGTCGGCGCCACGCTCGTCGGCGCGGGCCTGCTCCTCGCGGGCCTTCTCGGCCGCGCTGAGCTCAGCGAGGCGGCGACCACGGCGCCGACGGCTCCACATGAGGTAGACGATCCAGATCGCGAGGACCGCCCCGATCACGGCACCGACGGCGGTCCCGCCCCGGAAGCCCGGACCGTCGACGTCGAGGATCCGCTGACCGGCGTGGGCGGCGTTGCCGGTGCCGAGGACGATGGCGAGGGTGACGAGATTCGGCGTGGCGAGGAGCAGTCCGACGACCAGTGCCGTCAGGGCTTTGCCGATGCTGCGCAGGTGCCGGCCGGCGACCCCGAAGAAGACGATCGGCGCCGCGGTGAACACCATGCCGAACACGATGCCCAGCGCCCCGCCGACCATGAGTCGACCGTCGACCATCGTCCCGACCCGCTGCGCCCACCACCGCGGGACGACCGCCGCGGCGAGCAGCCCGAGGAGGAGCAGGACGATGATCGCGACGAGGACGAGGATGACCTTGTTGGCGGAGACCCGCCCACTGCGTTCGGCGGGCTGGTGATCGGCAGGTGAGTCCGGCATACCCCCATTGTGCCGAGCCGCGCTGAACCGGACCATCCGGGAGGTATCACCACGGCACGCGCCGGCTCCTTCCCCGCAACACCATCCAGTGCGAGGAGAGATCCATGTCCGAGGCAGCGACCGACCCCACACTCGACCCGTCCGCCGGTCACGCCGATGAGCCACCCGTCCACGAGAACGTGGACGGCGACGAGCTCAGCGAGGAGGTCGGCGTCGAGCAACCGGGTCAGGACCCCACCTATCTCGACCCCGGGCGCGGCTCGGGTCCGGCGTCCCGGGTGCTCAGCATCGCCGCCGCCCAGATCGGCACCGTCGAGAAGCCGCGCAACTCGAACCGGGTGCCGTACTGGTCGGTCAAACCCGAGTGGAACGGGTCCCCGTGGTGCGCGGCGTTCGTACGCTGGTGCCTCCTCGAGGCCAGGATGGGCAAGATCCCGCCCATCGCCAACCCCTACTACGTGCCCTACGTCGAGTCCTGGGCACGCACGGCGAAGCGGTTCGTCACGACCGATCCGCGCCCGGGCGACTTCGTCATCTTCGGCACCGCGAAGTTGGCCCAGCACATCGGCTTCGTCGAGCGCTCCCTCGGCCGCGGCTGGGTGCAGACCATCGAGGGCAACACCTCCTCCGGCACCTCCGGCTCGCAGAACAACGGCGACGGTGTCTATCGCCGCAAGCGGGGGCCGGGCTGGATCAGGGGGTATGTGCGGGTCGACTATGCAGCGGCCGGCACCTCATCGTCGGGAGGCGGAGCGACCAGCACCCCCAAGGCGGCCCCGAAGCCCGCCCCCAAGCCTGCTTCGAAGCCGGCTCCCAAACCCGCCAAACCGGCCACTCCGCCCGGGCTGCTCGTGGTCGACGGGATCCTCGGGCCGAAGTCGCGGCGCGGCTTCCAGCAGTTGTGCGGGCTGACCGGAAGCGACGTCGACGGCTCGCTGGGTCCGATCTCCTGGCGTGCGGCGCAACGGTGGGCAGGGTTGAGCGGCAAGGATATTGACGGAATCTGCGGGCCGATCACCTCCGACGCGATCGCCCGCAAGACCGGGCACATCGAGTTGCTCGGCACCCGGTGGGACTGGAAGTCGACCAAGGCCACCGGACATGCCCGAGAGGTCCAGGCGGCGTTCAACCGGGCCTATCACGAGGGGTGGCGTCCCTCCTGACGACCGGCCCGCCCGGACAACGCGTCCCGCCCGGGCAGCGCGTCAGGGCTGCTCAGACGAAGACGATCTGAGCACCCTCGGCGATCTCGATGAAGTCCGAGGCGCTGATGACACCCTCGACGCCGGGGTGCAGGTCCGCCTCGATCATCTTGTTCATGTCGAAGGACAGTTTGCACGCATACATGTGCGCACCGGAGGCCTCGAGCAGGTCGAGGAAGTCCGGGACGTCGGGGATCTCGAGCTCCTCGAGCTGCTTCTTCATCATCCGGGTCGCGAAGGCGGTCATGCCGGGCAGGTTGCCCATCGCCTGCGGCAGTGACGCGTGCTCGAGCCCGGGCCGGATCCGGCCGAGTTCGGGCATGTGCATCGCGGTGTTGCCGGCCATGGTGAAGCGGAGCTTGTGGTTGAGCTTGGTGTTGACCATGTCCAGGCCCCAGAAGGTGAAGAAGATGTGCACCTCGATGCCCTCACCGAGCGCCGCGTTGCCCATGATCAGCGCCGGGTAGGCCATGTCGAGGTTGCCCTTGGAGCAGATGAAGGCCATCTTCCGCGGCCCGCTGTATGCGCCGCTCGCCACCCCCTCGCCGCTCGCCTGAGGTGAGCCGGAGGGGGAGGCCGGGGCGGGCATACGGTCGCCGAAGTCGGGGAGGATGAAGCCGTCCGGTGGGGTCGCATACGTCGTCATGGCAGTCTCCTAAACGCAGCCGACGGGCTTGCGGAGGCCGGCGAGCCAGGCCATCTTCTTGGCCGGTTTGCCGGGGTAGAGGGCGAAGAGGGTCTTGATGTCGAAGCCGCCGACGGTCTGCATGCGACGCAGCGTCGGGGTGACTCCGGAGTCGGCGGAGTCGGCGCGCATGAAGAGCAGCGGGGCGAGGTGCGCGTCGTCGAGTTCGATGCCGATGAGGGGGGCCAGGTCGCGGGCGAGCTCTTCGCTCCATTCATCCCGGTCGGTGAAGAAGCCTTCCTCGTCGACCTCGAAGCTGCGCCCGTTGATTGTGTTGGTAGGCATGGGATCTCACACCTTCTCGGGGGTCTTGGTGGTGGGTTCGGGGAGGCGTTTGCCCGCCATCGACATCAGGGTCGGGACCGGGAGTTTGCGGCCGGGGAGCAGCAGCTTCCAGTAGATCTGCTCGAAGGCGAGTTTGCCGAGGTGGTTGAGCCGGGAGCGGCCGAGCAGGCGCATCGGGCCGGCGACCGGAACCGGGAAGGTTCCCTTGAGCGGCTCGGTGTCGTAGTTGAAGTCGAGGAGCAGCGCCTCTCCGCGACCGGATTCGACGAAGCAGTTCGCGTGTCCGTCGAAGGAATTCGGCAGCAGCTTGCCGGCGACGGCGGCCTGGAAGTTCTCGACGAACAGTTCGGTGGCGAAGTGGGCGACCGAGCCGGCCTTGGAGGTCGGGATGTCGCTGGCATCGCCGAGGACGAAGATCCGCTCGTGCTGCAGGGAGCGCAGGGTGTGCTTGTCGACCGGGACGAACCCGGCGTCGTCGCCGAGGCCGGAGTCGAGGACGAACTGCTGACCGACGTTCGGGGGGACGGTGACGAGCAGGTCGAACGGCAACTCGCGGCCGTCGTAGGAGATGAGTCTGCGGTGTTCGGCGTCGACCCTCTCGACGGCGAAGTCGGCCGCGAGTCGGATGCTCCGGTCGGTGAGCAGCCCGCCGAGTTCCTTGCTCGCGACCGGTTTGGTGAACGCGCCGTCGAGCGGGGTGACGTAGGTGATGTCGACCTTGTGCCGGATCCGCCTCTTCCGGTAGTGGTCCTCGACGAGGAACGCGAACTCGAGGGGGGCGACCGGGCACTTGACCGGCATCTCGCTCACGTGGACGAGGATGCGTCCGGCGTCGAATCCCTCCAGGGCGTCGCGCAGTCGGATCGCACCCTCGAGGGTGTAGAACTCGTGAACGCTCGTGCCCTGTGCGAGCGCCTCGGCCATGCCCTCGACGAGGGTGGGGTCGGGCCGGGTGCCGCTGGCGATGATCAGCCAGTCGTATGCGAGGCTCCGGTCTCCCGCCAACTCGACCTGTCGGGCGTCCGGGTCGACGCGCAGGATGTCGGCTTCGATGAATTCCACTCTGTCTGGCAGGAACTCACGGCGATCGCGGACCACCCGCTCGGGCTTCATCCAGAAGGGCACGAAGAGATAGCCCGGTTGGTAGTGGTGGTCGGTGTTCTGGTCGACGATCGTGATCGACCACGAGTCGTCAAGGGCTTTGCGAAGGAGGTTGGCCGCCATGGTGCCCGCAGTGCCAGCCCCCAGAATGAGGAGTTTGGCCATGCCTTCAGGATACCCCTATGGGTATCGTCCTCATGCCTGCTTCGGGTGATTGTGAGCCACTAGACACTCGCCGGGCACGCTGATCGGTCCGTGACGATCGATCACGGATCCGGGGCGTCAGCGTTGTCGGAGCCGGAGCACCTTGCGTCCTGACTCATCGGTGTGGATCTGCGCGGCATACCGCGGGTCATGCACCCGACGATGGTGGAAGCCGCACAGCGGCACCGCCCGATCCAGATCGGTTCGACCGCCCTCGGACCACGGATCCTCGTGATGCAACTCGCTCCACGCATAAGGTCTGTCGCAATGCTCCTCGGCGCATTCGCGATAGAGGGTCGCCAACGCCACCCGCTGGGTTTCGGTGAAGAACCGGTCCGTCCGTCCCACGTCGATCGGCAATGATCGTCCGCCGAGCACCGCCGGCAGGATGCCGGCGCCGCAGGCGATCCGTCGCGCCTCCCCGGCGGAGAGGGCATGGCCGGTGTCGAGCTGCCCGGCTCCGATCCCGGCCTGCAGGCTCTCCAGGGGAATGGTCACGACCACGGTCGCGGCGACCTTGCCGTGCAACCGCTCGGTCGGCAGGTGTTCGAGGATCTCGAGCAGCGCCAGGCCATAGCGGTGGGCCCAGTCACTCTGGGCGTAGGCCCTCGTGCCGTCGGCCACCCCGTCGTAGGGCAGGCCCCGCTCCTGGCGTGCCCGGTCACGACGCGGGGAGGCGATCTGTTGCACCGCCTTGCGCAGGATCGAGGCCGCCGACGTGGGCACCGTGAAGTGTCCGGTCGTCGTCCCGTCGGCGTTGTCGTGCATGCTCAGCCTGGTGCGGGCCAGCGCCCGCTGCTCCTCGGTGCGCAGCAACTCGTCCTCATGGGAGTCCACCTCGCGGCAGGACCGCTCGGCCGCTGCGAGTGCGCGCCGCGCCAGCCGGCGCAGTGCCACCGGGTCGACCTCACGAGCCCGCGACACGAGGTGCTGCTCGATGGCCTCCCGCTCCGTGACGCTCACTCCATCCGGCAGGCACCGCATGGTCGCGGCGATGAGCTTGGCGTGCTCCGATGAGATCTCACCTGAATCAAGACTCTTGCCGGTCTCCGGGAGCCGTTCGTCGAGGTCGGTCGCGAGCTGTGCCTGCGCCGAGCCCTCGGCCCCGCCACACTTGGTCTGCTCGGATGCCCAGGAACCCGTGCCCGGGTGTCCGGTGCGCTCACCCACCCGATCCCTGTCCGCGGCAGCGAGCAGCTTGAGCGACGCAGCCTCGAGCCGTCGTTTGGCCCGCTCGAGCTCCTTCAGGACCACGGCATACTCACCGCCGTCCAGGCCGCTGACGTCGAGGCGGTCGATCGCGCGGTGCAGGGCAGCGACCCTGGCCTTGGCGACGTCGGACCCCACGAACGGCATCCGTGCCGTCCCTGCATCCGTCGTCATCGAGGTCATACCAGCCAATGTAGGGGCGAGGTCTGACACACCTCCAGGGCCGATGTCGCGCCTGTGGACGACACGCCGCTGGTTCCGGCCGATGTGGACAACGTAGGCGCGCGCCTACCCGTGACACCCCGCGGCCGGCACCGCGACGTGCCGGGTCATCCCGGGGGCGACCATCAGGAAGACCAAGCGGTCAACCGCCGCATGCTGCATGATCGTCTGAGCGACACCGCTCCGACCCACCACCCCCCGCAGCATCCACGAACGGAACCGCCATGGCGATCGCCGCCCGCGAACACCTCGCCCGACTCCTCACCGACGCGCCGGTCGCGACGTCCCAGAGCGCCTCGATGCGACTCTCCGCCGATGTCCTCGAGGTCCACGTGGACGGCGTCGGCGCGGTGCCGTTGCCGGTCCTCTCCTCCGTGGCCAAGAAGCTCGCCGCGAGTGCGAGCCCGGCCCACTTCGGTCAGGGGGAGGACACCGTCCTCGACACCGGCGTCCGCGACACAGGAGAGATCAGTCCCGACCGCGTACGTCTCTCCGGAGCGACGTGGGAGCCAAGCCTGCGCGATGCGGTGGAACGCCTCGGTCTGCAACTGGGAGTCGACGATCCACGCCGGCTGCGCGCCGAGCTCCACTCGCTCCTCGTCTATGGCAAGGGACAGTTCTTCGCCACGCACCAGGACTCCGAGAAGCACGACGACATGGTCGCCACCCTCGTCGTCATGCTGCCCTCGCACCACACCGGCGGCGAGCTCGTCGTCCTCGACGGAGGCGCGCCCCAGGTCTACTCCGGCTCCGCGAGTGAACTGGTGCTCGTCGCCTTCTACACCGACTGCCGCCACGAGGTCCTCCCGGTCCGGCGCGGTCACCGGGTCACTCTGACCTTCAACATCCTCCTCGACCCCGAGCCGGAGAGTGCCCCGAGCGGTCCCACCGCCCAAGCCGCCGCCCTCATCACTGAGCATTTCAGCACCCCGGTGCGTCGCGCATACCGCACCAAGGACCATCCCCCGCCGAACCGGCTGGCCGTCCTCCTCGACCACGAATACAGTCAGCGCGCCCTGACTGCCAACCGGCTCAAGGGCGAGGACGCCCGGCGGGTGGCGTTGCTGCGCGCTGCCGCCGAGGCCGCCGGCTGCGAGAGCGTCCTTGCCCAGACCGAGATCCAGGAGACGTGGGACGCGGTTCCGTCCGAGGCGACCTATCGGTCCTGGGACTACTGGGGACACGATGAGGACGAAGAGGACGACCCGGAGGACATGGAGCTGTCCGGTCTCATCGACGGCAGCACGGTGCTCACGTGGTGGACCGACCGGGAGAGCGCCGGGGCGATCAATGTCGGCCTCGACGACGAGGAGGTATGCGCGGCCACCCCCTCCATCCATCTCACCCCCTATGCGTCCGAGTACGAGGGATACATGGGCAACTACGGCAACACCGTCGATCGGTGGTATCGGCGGGCGGCGCTGGTGCTGTGGCCGAAGGATCTCGGCTTTGCGATGCGTGCCGAAGCGAGCCCCGAGTGGGGGATGCGGCGGGTGCTCGGTGCACTCGCCGACGGTGCGGTCGAACAGGCCCGCAGTGAGACCGCCGACCTCATCACGAGGTGGAGTGCACCGGAGCGGTCTCGGCTGGAGCCTGCTCTCCAGATCGCCCTCGGCGTGGATGACGGGCCACTGGCCGCACGGGTGCTCGCGCCGTTCACCATCGAGATGCTCACCGCGGACCACGCCCGGGCGCTCACCGCAGTGGTGCGGCACTATCCGGCCACATGGTGGACGGACCTGCTCACCCAGTGGACCCACTCCCGGCGGTATGCGGTGGGCGGGGACACCTCCCGCCGCGCCTGGATCGAGACCGAGTTCGCGCCGGTCCACGGTGCGTTCACGGCTGCTGACGGCGCCGACATCGGTGCCGATATCGCGGACCGGATGGGCCGGTGGCTGGTCGAGGAGGCCCGCGGGGCTGTGCAGGTGCGGAATCCGACCCACCGGAGCAAGGGACTGACGAGCCTCGGGCCCTCTCTGGCGGTGCTGCTGTCCGTCGCGGACGGCGAGCGTGGGGCTGAGATCGCTGAGGCGGCAACAGGTTTGGGAGAGTTGGGGATCCCGCTTCTGCTCGCCGCCCTGCGCGCGAGGCCCGGCGCCAAGGGACGCACGGCCGCGATCGACACTGTGGCCCGGTGGGTGCACGGACAACTCCAGGCGGTTCTGGCCCGGCCGCCGCGGTCTGCCGATGACTGGTCGATCGCGTGGACGAGCCCGGGCGGTGCCGACGAGGACCGGCTCGCGGAGTTCCTCAACGCCGCGGACGAGCGCACCCTCGCCTGGCCGCTGGCCGCCCCGCGGCGCCAGGTCATTCACAGACTGATCGACGAGGCGGGGCTTCCGGTCACGCACGTCACGGTCCGCAGCGGCAGCCCCTACACGTTGATGCTCGACAAGACCGAGGCCCTCTTCACCCGCGAAGCCGCCGAGCGCACCCGGGCCACGAAGGACCTCGCCTGGGTGGCGAAGACCTTCGACCTCGCCTGATCACCGGGGCCGGCGCACACCCGCCGCCACAACTTCGCGATTGCGAAGTTATGGCGACAAAGGGGTGCAGGGGCGGGCAGGCGGACAACAGCGTGGGACGTACGGGATAGCGTCCGTCGACGAGGGCCGGGGGATGGAGCCCTGACTACGCCCAGTCCAGGGCGGCTAGCACGTGCGGCCAGGCCAGGCGCTCCTGCTCCAGGCGCAGGCTGGAGGCGTAGACGTCCTCGACAAGGTCCTGATAGAGCGACTGTTCGTCCTCGGTCAGGTGATCCAAGCGGGCTCGGGTCGGTGCGGGCTCCTGACCCCATCGCTCCCGGTGGATGAGCAGAGTGTCCCGGTCCATCAGCAGGGACTCGACGTGGGTCACCTGGCCACGGAGCATGCTCAGGATCGCAAAGCCGTGGGTGTCGAGGTCGCCGGCATAGCTGACCCGTCGAGCCTGCTGGATCCATGGGATGCGGCCGAGACGACCGACGGCGTATCCCGAGCCCCAGATGACGACGCCCTGCTGTGGGACGGGTAGCGCGAGATAGGTCACGAGGTTCTCGACGATGACGACGTGGTCGACACTAACGGTGATCCCGCTGAGTTCCTCGGCCCGCCAGGCTACCTCGCTCACCCCGGGTGGCAGTCCCGCGAACTCGTCGACGCAGCGGACCCGGATCAACGACTCCGGTTCGGCGAAGCCATACCGGGCGCAGAAGCCAGCACCTCGCGAGTGACGATCATCGATCCGCGCCTCGGGCAGTATGACGTCGAGCAGACCGGCCAGGACGGCACGGTGGCGTTCGATGAACTTCGTGTCCACTCCGGGTATATCGATCTGGCGCAGATAGCGGCGCCGACCGGCATGCCGGTCGAGCCAGCGGGCGGTCGCCAGGATCCGGTCCCAGTCGTCGACGAGCGGAATGAGCCGCAGACCGGTGCGGGCCACCCACGCCAGCACCGCATCGGGCGGAGCCAGATCGAACTCCGAGCCGGACCGTGCGCCGCCGTCCGCAACCCACGCCCGGGTCGCCGCAGCAATGGCATCGAGCGCGGCGACCTCCCTGCCGACCCCGAGCAACCGCCACGCCTGATCGAACGAGCTCACCCGCGCGCGGGCGGGCAACTCGTTGCGACCGACGGCCCGTCCGCCCACCGCCTTGAACTCGAGCTCGAACGCCGCCCCGCCGCCGGAGGCCCGTTCCAACGCCGCCCGCCACTGCCGCACCCCGGCCAGGTCACTCCCGATCTCGCGGGCCGCCGGTCCGCGGATGGGAACCTCGATGACCGGACACGGCTCGCCGAGGAGGTATGCGGTGGTCAGGCCCCCATCGGTCCATCGCCGGAGCACCTTGGCCCGGATATCTGCTGCCGTGGTCCAGGCGCGGGTCACGGAGCAGGAACCCCGGAGCCGTCTGCCGAGCCGGAGCCCACGCTCGCCCCGGCCCCGACGGTCTCGTCACCGACACCGACCCCACCGTCACCGACCCCACTGGCACCCGCAGTACCGACATCCCGGCCGGCAGCTCGCGCATCCCGCTGCTCCCGGAAGTCCTCGATCGAGAGCGTCTGCAGGCGGGATCGCTCGCCGGAGCGGTTCTCGACGAAGCCGACGGCGCGCACATACGGCTCGATGATGTGCACCTTCTGCAGCGGGGTGACGATGAGCAGTTGGAGGCCGAGTTTGGCGAACAGGTCCAGCGCATACCGGGTCGAGGCGTCCGAGCCGCGTCCGAAGGCCTCGTCGATGAGCGCGAACCGGAAGTCGCGCGAGGCGGTGACACCCCATTGGAGTTTGAACTGATACGCCAAGGACGCGGCGAGGATCGTGTAGGCGAGTTTCTCCTTCTGCCCCCCGGACTTGCCGTCTGAGTCGGTGTAGTGCTCCCACTCCTCGTCGCTGTCCCGCCATCGTTCGGAGGCGGCGAAGCCGAACCAGTTGCGCACATCGGTGACGAGCGCGGTCCAGCGCCGGTCCGCGTCGGCGCTGCCCTCCCGGCCCTGGAAGCGTTCCAGGATCGCCTTGACCCGCAGGAACCGCTCCTCGGAGTACTGGTCGTCGTCGACGAGGGCGTCGTCGGTGCAGGCCCGCAGATCCTCCCGGAATGCCTTGATCTCCTGATTGAGGGTCGGCGTGTGCGTCAGCAGGATGTGCCGGCCGGGGTTGTAGTCGATGGCGTGCAGCGACTCGTTGATCTCGCTGATCCGCTCCTTGATCATCGTCGCGGACCGCTCCAGCCAGCCGTGGAAACCGGCGATGTCGTTGATCGTGTTCGCGTTGAGCTGCTGCTTGAACTCCGACTCGAACTTCGGCAGGTCGTCGGTCGCGATCCGTTCCCGCAGGGTCCGGAACTCACCGACCGCGGCCAGGCTGGCGTCCATCTCGGTCGTCTCGGTCGGCCACTGCTGCCGGAACCGGCCCATGAGGGCGACGATGCGTTCGCCGAGCCTCTTCTGGGCCTCGACCGTCTTGGCGAGGCGAGCGGTGATCCGCTCGCGGTGCTCCCGCTCGAGTCGCTCGCAGTCCTCGACCGACTCCGGCACCCCGGCCTCCCCGTCGATGAGAGGGTATGCGTCGCGCACCTGAGCCAGGTCATCGGCACCGAAGCGGGCGATCACCTGAGCGGCCGCGTCCTGGTGGCGCAGGATGGATTGTTCCCGCTCGCGCAGGCCACCGATGCGGCCGGCCAGCGTGTCCACCTCGCGTTCTGCGGCGCGCAGCTCACCCTCGACCTGGGCCAGTCGCGCGGTGATCTCGGCGAGTGCGCTGTTCGAGGACTGCAGTGCGGATCGCTCCGCCTCGTGGCGCGCGATGGCGGCCACGCAGGAGCGCCAGTCGAGCTCGGTCCAGTCGCGGTATTCACTGAGGCGGTCCAGCCCGGAGAGTCGGGCGGCGATCCGAGCCTGCCGGTCGCGAACCTCGGTGAGCTCGTCGCCGAGTGTGGTGAGCCGGGCCTGAACGGTGGCGCCCTCGGCGAGCAGGGCGTCGATCTTGTCGGCGTTGGACCAGCCGAGGACCCAGCGGGTGCGGTCCTCGATCCGGAACCGGTCGTCCTTCTCGCCGCGGTCCCGGCCGGTCTTGATCAGGCCGTTGCGGGTGACCGCCCTCGGGTGGTGGGTGAACTCGGCGACCGACTCCGCGCAGACGTGATCGGCGCGTCGGTCCAGCTCGCGGGCGACCCATTCGCGGAACGGTCCGTCGCGGACCTCGAGGAGATCGGCGAGGACGGGGACGTCCCGCAGCGGCTCGCTGGGTCGGGTGATCCGCGGACTGACCCGGTAGTAGACGAGGCGTCCGCCGAGGTGGTTGGCGTCGATCCAGCGGGAGGCGTCGTCGTGGCGGTCGGCGGGGACGAGGACGGAGAGGGCGAACCCGCGCAGCACCCGCTCGGCGGCACCCTGCCACTGCGCGTGCTCGGGCCGGACCTGGATGAGCTCACCGGCGAACGGCAGCTCGGTCTCGGCGAGCCCGAGCGCATCGGCGAGGGCGGCCCGGATCCGCAGACTCGTCTCGTCGATGTTGGTCTGTCGGCCGCGCAGACTGTGCAGGTATGCGGCGATCCGGTCCGAGTCGGTCCGCACCTGATGCTGGGCGACAGCGAGCTCGGTGAGCCGGTTGGCGGACTCCTCCGACTCGGCGTGCAGGGCCTGTCGCTCGGTCTCGGCCAGGGCGGTGGAGCGGGCGAAGGAGGCGGCGTCCTCGACGGGCGCCAGGCCAGCCTCGGTGAGCAGCTCGGCGTGGCGGGCGGCCTTGGTCTGGCGGGTGTCGCGGCGGCGGGACTCCGCGTCGATGAGGTGGTCGAGTTCGGTGAGGCGGGCACCGCCGGCACCGTCGCGGTCCTTGAGGAGGGAGACCTGGGCGTGCTGCAGCTCGCCGCGGCGGCTGGTCGCCGCCTCTTGTTCGAGCCCGAGCGTCTGGAGTTGCTCGCGGGTGTCGGCCAGGTCGGCGTCGAGCAGGGCGCTGCGGTGCTCGGCGGCCCACGCCGGTAGGACCCGCTGCTGGAGCCGGTCGGTGGCCATCGTCGCGTCGAGCGTCTCGTGCTTGTCGCTCTCGGCGAGCAGTGGCTCGAGCTGGGCGAGCTGGTCCCGGGCGCGGCGCACTGCGTCGTGGGCGCGGGTGAGGTTCTCGAAGTGGGTGACGAGGCTCTCGATGCGGGAGGTGGCGTCCGCGCTCTCGAGCATGTGGTTGCGGACGAAGTCGGTCAGGTTGCCGACCGACTTCATCGAGATCGTCTGGTGGAGCAGATCGAGCGCCTGGGCCGACTGGATCCCGAGCATGCGACGGGCGGTGTTGCCGTAGTCGGGGAAGTGGTCCGATACCTTCACCCCACGTGACTTCAGGCGCCGCTTGAGGCCGCTGATGTCGGAGCCAAAGTCGCTGAAGTCGGCGGCGATGCCGAGCTCGTGGTCGGCGACGGCGAAGAACCGTTGCGGCTGCTGGCTGGTGTCCCGGGTCCAGAACACCTGCGCGAGGGTGACGGTCGCGTCGTGGCCGACGTTGCGGAACACGGCGAGGATCACCGAGAAGTGCCGATGGTCGCGCAACCCGATCGGGCGGGACCCACCGGTGGACTCGACCCGCTCGGACTTGTAGTGCCCCTGGACATAGGAGCGCAGCGAACGCTCCCTGGTCTCGGCCCCGGCGGCCTTGTTGTAGTTGATCTTGTTCGCCGGCAGCAGCAGCGTCGTCACCGCGTCGACGAGGGTGGACTTGCCCGACCCGATGTCACCGGTCAACAGGGTGTTGTCGCCGCCGAGGACGAGGCGGTACACCTGCCCGTCGAAGGTGCCCCAGTTGAACACCTCGAGCCGATCCAACCGGAAGCCGGGTCGGCTCTCCGGGGCGACCTCGACCTCGATCGCCGAGAACAACGCGTCACTCATCGGGTCCCCTCCGCAGCCTCGACGCGGCCCAGGGCCACGGCATACTCCCGCAGTCTGGTGTCGAACTCACCGAGCCACTGGGCGTCGACGAACGCCTTGATGATCCGGCGGACCTCCCACTCGTGCGGCCGCCCCGGCAGCGGCCGGAGGAAGCCGAGGTCGACGACCTTGTTGATGGTGCGGTCGATCTGGTCCAGGACGCGGGCCTCGTTGGTCGAGTCGGCGAGGAAGGTGCGCAGATCCTCGGCGATCCGGTCCCGCGTGAGCACGAGCCGGCCTTCCCCGCTCGTCGCGTCGAACTCGGCCACCGCCTTGCGGAGCAGGGCGAGCAGGAGGCTGACCTGCAGCGAGAGCCGGTGCCGCGGGATGAGCCGCGGGATCGTCGACTCACCGTCCTGGTCGGCCGAGCGCAGATAGGCATACCCCTCGGCCTCGTCGATGACGAGGACCAGGCCGAGGACGCCGACGTGGTCGCGGAGTTGATGCTGTAGTCGCAGGACGTGCCGCCACACCTGCTCGTGCGACTCGCGATAGACGACACCCTTCATCAACGCGACGGCCGCGATCGACAGGGGCGCGGGCTCTCCGGACTCGCCGACCCCGTCCGGGCGGGCGACGGTCTCGGGCGTGGGGTCAACGCTCACCGGTGCTCCTGACGAGGGGACGTTGCCGCACGAAGGCGACGCGCGGCATACGCAACAGTCGGGGTGCTCCGCTGGAGTCGAGATAGGGGATCTCGGCCGGTGCGTCCTCATCGGTGACCAGGGCGATGTCCTCCTCGGCGAGCGCGAGATAGCCGACGATCTCGGCCAGGCCCAAAACCGGCGGATGCTCCCGCAGCAGATCCTCAAGGGTCACCTGATCCTGCTCACGGAGCACGCCGCGCACCGTCGCCAGCAGCCGGGTCGTGTCGACGTGGACCTGGTCGAACAACGCTGAGTGGTCGCCGGCCTCGGCAGCGTCCTCGACGGTGACGGCGGCGAAGTCGGACTCGACCCCGGGGGTGTAGAGCGGCCGCTCGAACGGCAGCCGGATTCGCGGTGCGAGCCCGTCCAGCTCGAGCTCCGGCCCCGGCCCGGGCGCGTCCCGCACTGCCAGAGCACTGCGCTCGAGCGACTTGAGCAGATCCATGACCCGGCGATTCTCCAGCCACACCTTGTCGTCGAGGAACCGTCGCAACTGCTCCGAGAGCAGCCGGACCGTCTGCTGGGTCCGCTCCGCCGCATCGAGCCAGTCGTAGTGGATGTGCCGCAGCCGCGGATCGACGTCGACCTCGGTGATCTGGCTCAGCCGCTCGAGCAGGTCGGTCAACTCCTCCTGGCTGGAGCGGGACAGCAGGAAGTCGTGGAACGCCTGGAAGCTGCGACCCTGATCCGAGGCGGCGATCGCGTGCCGGTCCCCGACGAGCTGTTCGAGGAGCTCACCCTTGGAGCCGTCCCAGGCGGCGATCTTCTCGCGGGCGCCTCGGTCGAGGGCGCGGAAGTTCTCCTCGACCTCGCGGAAGTCGGCGAGCAGCTCCCGGGCGGTCGTGCTCAGGTGCTGGTGCCGGTCGAGCAGCCCGGTCGTGTCGATCGGCAGCACGTCACCACTCTCTGCCCGGGCGATCTCGGCGTCGAGCTGGGCCCGCCGCTCATGGAGTCGGGTCAGGCGCACCTGCGGGTCGGTCTCGGCGCCGTGGACGATCTGACGGAGCAGGTCGATGACGGTGTGCAACCGGGACTCGGTCCCGACGAAGGTCCGGGCGCGCAGCTCGCTGACCCACGCATACGCCTTCTCCAGGTCGGAGGTGGCGTCGTAGTGCGGCTCGCTCTCGCCCTCCGGATAGAACTTGCGCAGCCAGCCCTGCTCGGGGGCGGCCCAGTGGTCGATATAGGCCCGGGCGGTCCGGGGGTATGCGGGGGGAGCCTCCTCTTGACCCGCCCCGGCCACCATGTCCCGGCTGTCTGCGTTGAGTGCGAACAGGTGGTCCTCGACGCGGGCGAGCAGGTCGCTGTCGGAGATCGTGCGGACGTTCTCGATGATGAAGACCTCACCGAGGACGGCCAGGACGAGCGGCGCGGTGTCGGCCCGCAACAGCCGCCAGGCCCGCGAGTTCGCCCGCAGATACCTGATCGTGTCGTGCTCCATCGCACCGCCCTCCTCTCTGGTCCTTCGCCAGCGTAGATCACCCCTCCGACAGCGCTTCTCGATTCGAGCGCATATGGACGCGCAGCAGCTGCTCGCGCGACGGCTGCGCGCCGGTCAGTCTCCGCCGCGGCGCCGCTGGGCGGAGAGCATGGGTCGCCCGATGTCGTGGGACCGGCACTGCTGCTGAGGCGACAGCGCTCGGTTCCACCACCCCCCCGGGAGGGGTGGTGTCAGCTCAGCGCCGGGGTCGCCTCGAGCCGCGGGAGCCCGTCTCGGCGTCTTTGAGCGCCTGCTCCTTGAGTTTGAGCGCTCGCAGCAGGAGCAGGATGCCGGCGACGAGTAGCACCGGGACCGCGTAGAACACGATCGTGGCTAAGAGCGTGGTCTGGTCTGCGGCCGAGCGGTGCCACCACAGGGCAGCGACACCGATGGCCACGAGGAGGAACCCCGGCCACATCCGGTCCTCGAGTCCGCGCAGCCCGCGCCGTGCATCAGTCATGTCTTGAGTCTCCCACCGGTCTGACCCAGAACTCGCGCCGGCCGGCATGCCCGCTTTCAGCCCATCGACCGGAGCGCCGTGTCCCTACTGTAAACATCTACTGCAACATCAATGTGACAGTAGATGTTGCAGTAGGTCAGTTGAGGGTCCAGGCAGCTCGGGGGTCCTTGGCGGACTGACCCGACCACGTCACGAGCCCTTCCTCCCGCAGTTGGGCCAGCGCCCGAGTGGCCGTCATGCGACTGATGCCCGCAATGTCGGCGAGGGCTCCTGTTCCCATGGGTTTGCCGGTGGCCCGCAGCGCGTCGAGGAGTGTCTTTGCGCTGGGAGTGAGGCGGCTGAGGATCTCCTCGGGGACGGCGTCGGTTGCCATCAATGTCAGCCGCACCGATGACGAGCCTTGTGTGTACATCGGATCAGTCAGTCCGCGGCGGCGCATTTCGGCGAACATTCGCTTGATGCCCTCACCGAGTTCTCGGGTGATGCCGAGGTCGGCGCATACTCGGGCAATCCGGGGGTTGCGAGCGAACCGAGAGATCTCCAGGGGCCGAGCCGGATCCACGATCCCGGGGAAGCGGCCCGGGGAGGTGATCTCGATTCGGTTGGGGAAGATCTCGAACCGAATGTGGTCGCCCATCTGGCTGTATGCCCGGTGCACCACCGCGTTGACGAGACCTTCGAGCCAGGCGTCCCGGGGGATCCTCGGCACGGGCTCGAACAGGCCCCGTTCGGTCAGTTGGCGCCATCGTGGCACCATGCTCTCGATGGCGTCCGCAGCCTGGGTGATCTGCTGGGGGAGCGAGCCTTCGAAGCGGACATCAGCGCCCTCTTCAAGTGTCATCGAACTCCCCACCCCCCGGTCGTTCTCCCCGTACTTGAGGACGCGGATGATCGCGTTGGGGAACTCCCGCTGCGGGCGTTCGTCGAACAGCAGGCAGGCTGCGACTGTGAGTTGCCCCCGACGTGTGACCAGGTCTCGGGCAGCGAGCATGTTGTCGACCGTGGAGGACCCGATCCGATCGGTATATGCACGGAGTTGTTGTTCATCGAGATCCGCGACGGAGAGCGCGATCGGTGTCCCGTCGTATGAAGTGGAACCTCGATCGAACGTCAGTTCTTGGAGTTGCGCCGGATTGAGTCGTCGGGACTCGTCTCCCACCCGCAGGTAGGCGGTGCCGTTCGAGAGCGTGTGCACGGTCTCGCCAGGTTCGACATGGAGCACGAGGAGCGACCCGGAAGAGCCATCGCTGGTCTGCACGGGGAGTTCCGTCGCTCGAACTCGAACGGGAGGCGAGGTGTGGTCGAGTCCGGTTTGGCGGAGGGCATTGGTCTTCTCAGGGGTGACGTCCTCGATCTGACCATTGTGAAGGCCCACGACGATGATGCCGCCCTCGGCATTGGCCATGGCGACGAGGGGGATGGCGAGGTCCTTCGGGGCAACTCGTGCTGACTTCCGCTCGAACCACTGGTTCTCGGCAAGGTCGAGCAGCGCTTCGCCCACTTGGTCGGCGGGCAGCTCGAGTGCAGTGTCGACGGCGGCTGGCTGCATTCCGCTACTGTAACATTGTTACAGTAAGTCACAGGTGAAGGCCGTCCCGTCGCTGCACGCCCACGAGTCAGGCTGTATGCCTCGCGCACCCGACCCCGAACCCTCCGGAGCACCCCGCTCACGCCCCCACCCCTCGCTAGGCTGGCCGCATCCGTGATCGTCGCAGGGAGTTGCGCAATGAGCCCCACCAGCCGTGGACCACAGGGAGACCCACCCGCCGCATCAGCTGCTGGGGAGTCGCGTAACACGGGTCTGATCTACACGGGTGTCGCGGTGGTGGGGTCACTGATTCTCGTGACCTTCGCATACGGAGCGGCCCGATGGGGATCGGTGGACAGCGCCTCCCTGCTCGCGCTCGTGTTCGGCGTTCTACTCGTCGCGTTCTCGGTGGCTGCCGTCTTCGGGATCCGCTCCCGCGTCATCGCGCCGTTCGTCGTCGCCGCTCTCCTGCTGCCGTGGCTGTGCGGGGCTGCGGTGATGGTGGGGATGGGCCAGCGGGTCAGTGGCGTGTTCGACGCGCTCTCGAAGGGTGGCGATTCGTCACTCATCGACGGGCCGACGGCTGACGGGGCCGACGACGATCAGACTGTTCCTGACGAGGAGCCTTCCGCAGACCTGGGTGGCGATGGGGACTCCGATGTCCTCGGCGAGTATGTGGCCCCGCCGGACGATGTCAGCGGGGCGGTACCGCTGGGGGAGCCGGTCCGTTACTCGGAGCAGACCGGACCTGATCCGGCCGAGACTGCCGACTGGGAGGTCACGATCACCGA
>DUPF01000078.1 GCA_012838445.1 Intrasporangiaceae bacterium
AGACCGACTCCCTGTACAAGGGCGAGACCAAGACCGAGACCAAGGGTGTCGAGGGCAGCAAGGACATCACCACCGAGTACACCTACACCGACGGTGAGCTGACCAAGGAGGAAATCGTCTCCGAGAAGGTCACCAAGGAGCCCACCACCCGTGTCGTTCTCGTGGGCACCAAGGCTCGCCCGGCTCCTGCTCCGCAGCCCAGTCGCTCCTCCAGCTCCAGCGCTCCGGCACGCAGCGCCGGCAACACCAGCGGTGCCGGCCTCAACCTCGCGAACGAGGCGATGTGGGACCGGATCGCCATGTGTGAGTCAACGCAGCGCTGGAACATCAACACCGGCAACGGCTACTACGGCGGCCTCCAGTTCGACTACGGCACCTGGCTGTCGGTCGGCGGTGACGACTTCGCCCCGCGTGCGGACCTCGCGACCCGCGCCGAGCAGATCACCGTCGCCAACCGG
Organism: Intrasporangiaceae bacterium; assembly: GCA_012838445.1. Classification (GTDB taxonomy): domain Bacteria; phylum Actinomycetota; class Actinomycetes; order Actinomycetales; family Dermatophilaceae; genus F2B08. The sequence continues at coordinate 459 of DUPF01000078.1, forward strand.
CTCTACGCCCAGCGTGGCCTCCAGCCCTGGGGCTGCGCCCACGCAGCCTGAGGCACCAGCACCGCTGCGCGAGCGCAGCACCACCATGACGGCCAGCCTGATCTAGGCTGGCCGTCATGCTGTCTGCCCGCGACATCCGCGCTCTCGCGGCCGAGCTCGACATCCGGCCGACGAAGCAGTGGGGGCAGAACTTCGTCATCGACGCCAACACAGTCGAGCGGATCGTCCGGCTCGCCGGCGTGGGGGAGGACGACGTCGTCGTCGAGATCGGCCCGGGACTCGGATCACTGACTCTCGCGCTGCTGCCGAAGGTACGTTCCGTCGTGGCGGTCGAGGTCGACCCCACGCTTGCGGCCGCCCTGCCGCAGACGGTCGAGAAGGTGAGTCCCGCATACCTCGACCGGCTGGCTGTCGTTCACGCCGACGCGATGAAGATCGAGACCCTTCCCGGCGACCAGCCGACGGCCCTCGTGGCCAATCTGCCGTACAACGTCTCCGTGCCGGTCGTGCTGAGGTTCCTCGAGCTGTTCCCGAGCATCCGCACGATCCTCGTCATGGTCCAGCTCGAGGTCGCACAGCGACTGGCTGCGGCGCCCGGGTCGAAGATCTACGGCGTCCCGAGCCTCAAGGCGGCGTGGTATGCCGACGTCCGGCTCGTCGGGACCGTCTCGCGGTCGATCTTCTGGCCGGTTCCCAACGTCGACAGCGGACTGGTGCGGCTCGCCCGCCGGGACCCGCCCAGGACCGAGGTGGAGCGGGCAGAGGTCTTCGCCTGCATCGACGCAGCGTTCGCACAACGGCGCAAGACACTGCGGGCGTCCCTGGCCGGCTGGGCGGGCAGCGCGGCGGCGGCCGAGGCGGCTCTCATCGCCGCCGGGATCAGCCCACAGCAGCGCGGGGAGCAGCTGACGATCCAGGACTTCGCCCGCATCGTCGCCGCGCGCTGAGCCGGCCGGGTAGGGTCGCGTGGCCCTCTGGCGGACTACTTGTAGACGACGACCAGGGTGCCGTTCGGCATGTTGTTGTACAGCCACTCGGCGCCGTTCCAGTCACGCAGGTTGATGCACCCGTGACTTCCGGAGTCACCGACCCAGCCGTTCTGGGCGAATCCGTAGCTGTAGTGGAAGGCCTGCCCGCCGTAGAAGTACGAGGTGAAGGGCATCGGGGTGTTGTTGTAGCTGTAGCTGATCTCGTCGCGGACCTTGCGGAAGATCGTGAAAGTGCCCTCACGCGTGTTGTAGTTCTTCAGTCTGCCGTTCGTGTCATAGGCCAACCCGCCGAAGCGGGCGTCGTGGGTCTTGATGATCTTGCCCTTGTTGACGTAGTAGACCTTGCGGTCGCTCTTGGAGGCGCACACGACGACACCACTTGTGTAGCAACGCGGGTCGAGTCGTAACGGCGCGGTTCGGGTCAGTGTGACGTTAGGGCTGGTGTAGGAGCGGCCGTTGACTGTGACCACGGCGCGGTAGGTGTAGGTGCCCGGGGTGGTCGCGCCGTAGGTGAGTGGGATGGCGTAGAAGCCTTTGCTGTCCGTGGTGCTGCGCTGGCTGGTTTTCCAGACGCCGTTGACGAGGACCTGACTTGCGACTGGTGCATTGGGTGCGCCGGTGGCGGTGCCCCATATGTTGGTCACGACGCGGATTCCGCGGCTGCCCGCCGTGGCCGCGGACACTGAAACGGGCGCCATCTCTGACTCTGGCTGTATGACCGTCTCAGTTCGAGCCGTCGGCAGTGGTGATTGGGCCTCGGCGGTCGCCGGAGTCACCGCTGCCGTCGAGGCGGCGCCTGCTGAGCCATCGGCCGGCTCCGCGCTCGATGTCGTTGCAGCGCCGGTGGCGATCAGGAGCGAGATCGAAAATGCAGCAACAACTCGCTTTCCCATCCACCGCAAGTGCCCCGAAGTGCTCATAAGATCCATCCCTGTTGGTGCGCCGTAACGCGTCTACGGTAGCCGCGAGGCGGGATCATCGTACCGTGAGCACGGAGGGAATCGCCGAGCTGAGGCAGCCTGTGGCACGGGAGGTGCCGCGTCAGACACTGACTGCTCAGCCCCCTCCGTGAGGCTAGGGTGAGGATATGACCTCGGCCATCCTCAGTGCTCCGTCCGTGTCGGTGCGCGCCCCGGCCAAGGTCAACCTCGAGCTCCGGGTCGGGCCGCCGAGGCCGGACGGCTTCCATCCGCT
>DUPF01000079.1 GCA_012838445.1 Intrasporangiaceae bacterium
GGCCCGGATCGGCCACGGTGGACTGTTTGGCCGGAGCCGGTCGGGTCGCCGGCGCGCGCCGCGGCCGCCCCGGTCCGCCGGCCTCGAGGGTGGCCGGGTGGACGAGCAGGGGCAGCATTCGCCGGCTGCGGACCGTCTGGGCCCCCTTGACCGCGGCCAGGTGGGCTTCGCAGCGGACGACGAGGGCGGCATACGCCTCCTCACCCATGAGTTCGACGAGTTCGTCCTTGCTGTTGCGGAACACCGGCTCGCGGCCGACGTGCGCCTCGGAGTTGCTCGAGCAGTACCAGTCCAGGTCGTGTCCGCCGGGGCCCCAGCCGCGCCGGTCGTACTCGGTGATCGTCGTCTCCAGGTAGGAGGTCCCGTCGGGGAGGGTGACGGTCCGGTAGGAGCGTCGGATCGGCAACTGCCAGCACACGTCCGGCTTGGTGGTATGCGGTGCTCGCCCGGTCAGGACCGCATGCTGGTGCAGCGCGCAGCCGGCCCCGGCGGGGAACCCGGGCCGGTTGAGGAAGATGCAGGCGCCGTCGACGGTGCGCGTCTTGCGCACCCCGTCCTCCTTCTCCGTCCACGCGGACCGTTTGAGGGTGCCGCTCGAGGTGTACCCCTTGGGTCCGGGCCGCAACTGCCACTCGTCGTCGCCGAGTTCCTCGGCGACCGCCTGCACCCGCTGCACGTCGTCGTCGTCGGTGAAGTGTGCCCCGAGGGTGCAGCATCCGTCGTCCGGGCGGTCGGCGTAGATGCCCTGGCAGCCGGCCCCGAAGATGCAGGTCCAGCTCGAGGTCAACCAGGTCAGGTCGCACCGGAAGCGCTGGTCGGGGTCGGCGGGGTCGGTGAACTCCACCCAGATCCGGGGGATGTCGAGGGCTGACTCAGGCACGTCGCCAGCCTATGCGCATCGCGGGTCCGCACCGCGCACACCGCGGCGAAGGCACGCCAGTACGCTGGGCATCATGCGACTGGGTGTCATCGACGTAGGCTCGAACACGGTGCACCTCCTCATCGTCGACGCCTACCCGGGGGCGCACCCGCTGCCGGCGTACTCGCACAAGATCACGTTGCGGCTCTCCGAGCACGTCGACGACGACGGCCTCATCGCCGACGCCGGGCGGCACCGGCTCATCGAGTTCGTCGGTGAGTGCATCGAGGTCGCGGAGGAGAAGGGGGCCGAGTCCCTCGTCGGGATCGCGACCAGTGCGGTGCGCGACGCCCCGAACGGCGACGCCGTCCTCGATGCGGTGCGGGCAGTCCACGATGTGGACCTGCATGTGATGTCGGGGGAGGACGAGGCCCGGCATACCTTCCTTGCCGCCCGGCGCTGGTTCGGTTGGTCCGCCGGGACGCTGCTCATGATCGACATCGGCGGCGGTTCCCTCGAACTGGCCGTCGGGATGGACGAGGAGCCGGACGTCGCGATCTCGCTCAATCTCGGGGCCGCCCGGATCACCCGGGACCACCTGCCCGGTGACCCGCCGTCCGCGGCGGCGATCAAGGCGGCCCGCAAGTTCGTCCGGGCCGAGATCGCCGCGGCGGCCCGCCCGCTCATCAAACACCCCGATGCGAACCGGATCGTCGGCACGTCCAAGACGATGCGTTCCCTGGCCCGGCTGTGCGGGGCGGCGCCGACGCGGGAGGGTCCGTATGTGACGCGCACCTTGGAGCGCCGGGCGTTGAGCAAGCAGCTGGGCCGGCTCGCGAAGCTGACCGTCGCCGAACGCAGCCAACTCCAGGGGGTCACCAGCACCCGCGCCCCGCAGATCCTCGGTGGGGCCATCGTCGCCGAGGCGGCGATGGACCTGCTCGAGGTGGACTGTCTCGAGATCTGTCCGTGGGCGATGCGGGAGGGGTACATCCTGCGGCTGCTGGACCACATGGACTCGCCGTGAGGCTCCCGGCCATGGGGGTGGCCCGGTGACGGCCCGGATCGCGCTGTCGACGGCCTCGACCTACCCGGACCGGTGCGCGACGTCGTTCGCGCTGGCCCGGCAACTCGGCTATGACGGGATGGAGGTCATGGTCTGGACCGACCCGGTGACCCAGGAGGCGGGGGCGCTACGGGCGTTGTCGGACTTGCACGAGTTGCCGATCGTCTCGATCCACGCCCCGACGCTGCTGCTCACCCAGCGGGTCTGGGGTGCCGACCCGTGGGGCAAGGTGGACCGCTCGATCGAGTTGGCGCTCGATGTCGGGGCGGAGGTCGTCGTCCTGCACCCGCCGTTCCGGTGGCAGAAGGGTTATGCGGAGGGGTTCGCCGAGGGTGTCGCCGAGCGGGAGGCGGCCAGCGGGGTCCAGCTGTGCGTCGAGAACATGTTCCCGTGGCGGGCCGGACGCAAGGGTGGGCAGCGGCGCGAGCTGGAGGCCTATCTGCCGCACTGGGATCCGGTCCCGCAGCCGTATGCGCACGTCACCTTGGACCTGTCCCACACCGCGACCGCCGGTTCGGATGCGCTCGCGATGGCCGACGAACTCGGCGACCGGCTCCGGCACATCCACCTCGCCGACGGGCTGGGGTCGGTGCGCGACGAGCATCTCGTGCCGGGACGCGGCAACCAGCCGTGCGGCGAGTTGCTCGAGAGAATGGCGGGCCGGGGGTTCGACGGGTCGATCGTCGTCGAGGTCGGCACCCGCAAACTCACCCCGGAGCAGCGCGAGATCGACCTGGCCGAGGCGCTCGCGTTCGCGCGGCTGCACTTCGCGGCCGCCCCGGCCACGCCGTAGGGCTCTTAAAGGCTCAGGCGTGCTCGTCGGGCGCCTGCTCGGGGACGGCCGCCCACTCCGGTGGGACGTCGGTGCCGGCCTCCTCGTCCCGCTCGGCGTCCTCGGCGGTGGCCTGGACGATCCCGGCGGCGTGGTGCACGGGGGCGTAGATCGCATACAGGCGCATGTCCTCGTCGCCGGTGTTGACGATGTCGTGCCACGTGCCGGCCGGCACGGTGACGCACCAGCCGTCCGAGACGTCCTGGGTGAACGGCAGGTCGTCCTCCGCCGGCCCCATCATCACCCGGCCCTGACCGGCGTCGAGGCGGAGGAACTGGTCGGTGTCGGGGTGGGTCTCCAGACCGATCGACTCACCCGGTGGGATCGACATCAGCGTCACTTGCAGATGGATGCCGGACCAGGCGACCGTCCGGTAGGTGCTGTTCTCGCGGGTCTCGGTCTCGATGTCGAACGCGTTCGGCTGCGGGCCGATGTCCTTGATCGCCATGACGTCTCCTCGGGTGGACCGCTGGCCCGGCCGTTCCGCGCCAGTGCAGTCGTTGCTTCCACCCTACGGGGGAGTCACCCCCGGCGGAGGAGGGTGGACACCGGGCGAGGATGGCGGTATGCGTCGCCTCCTCGTCATCACCAACGCCGCCGCCGGCAGTGCTGGCGAGGCATCCGTCGCTGCCGCGGTCGAGGTGCTCCGGCGTGCCGCGGAGGTCGAGGTCGTCGCGACCGAGGACCTCGACGATCTTCGGGAGGCCTTGAGCCGCAGGGGATCTCGAACCGTCGTCGCCGCCGGTGGCGACGGCAGCCTGCACGCTCTCGTCCAGGCGTTGGACGACCTCGATGATCTCGGCCGGGACGGCCGCGCGGCGCCGACGTTGGGCCTGCTCCCGCTCGGCACCGGCAACGACCTGAGCCGCACCCTCGGACTGCCCCTGGACCCGGAGGAGGCTGCTGCGGTCATCGTCGCCGGACGTCCGGTAGGTGTCGACGTCATCCGCGACGATGCCGGTGGCCTCGTCGTCAACGTCGCCCACATCGGGGTCGGCGCCGAGGCGGGGAAGCAGGCCCGGCCGTGGAAGGAGCGGTTCGGCCGGTTCGGCCTGGGCGTCCTCGGGTATGCCGTGGGCGGGATCCGCGCCACCCTCACCTCGCCGGGGTGGCGGCTCCGCGTCGTCGCGGACGGGCGGACCGTCGTCTCGGGTCGTCGACGGGTCCTGCAGGTGGCGGTCGCCAACGGGCGCACCATCGGCGGTGGCGCCGAGATCGCCCCGGCATCGGGTGTCTCCGACGGGCTGGCGGATGTCGAGATCTCTTACGCGACAGGATGGTTCGCGAGGTTGCGCTACTCCCTCGCGATGCGTCGGGGTCGTCACCATGAGCGTGACGATGTCGTCCACCTCGAGGCACGCGAGATCACCGTCCGGGCCCGACGTGGGACTTTCACGGTCAATACCGACGGCGAGCTGTCCGTACCGGTGCAGGCGCGGACCTGGCGGGTCGAGAGCGGTGCATACCGGATGCTCGTGCCGGCGACGTCCGACTGAGCCGGCCGGGACTCGGGACGGAGTAGGTTAAGACCCATGCTGAATCCAGCGGAACTGCTGCGTGCCGGGTTGCTCCAGCTCAGCGAGTCGAGTCTTGTCCGCTCCGCGATCGTCACGGCGCCGGTCTCCCGGGACGTCGTCGCCCGCTTCGTCGCCGGGGAGAGCGTCGAGGACGCCGTCCGGGTCACGAGTGTGCTGCGCCAGACGGGGCGCCTGGCGACGATCGACTACCTCGGCGAGTACACGACCGACCCGGAGCAGGCCGCGCACACGCGCGACGCATACCTGACCCTGCTCCGCCGGCTCCGGGAGGAGAACCTCAGCCAGCACGGCCAGGGTGAGGTCTCCCTCAAACTGACCGCCCTGGGCCAGTCGCTGCCCCGCGACGGGGACGCGATCGCGCTCGAGAACGCCCGCCAGATCTGTGCCGCGGCGCAGGAGGCGGGCACGACCGTCACCCTCGACATGGAGGACCACACGAGGGTGGACCGCACCCTGGAGACCGCACGCACGCTGCGGGCGGACTTCCCCTGGGTCGGGATCGTCCTGCAGTCGCACCTGCGCCGCACCGAGGGGGACTGTCGCGACTTCGCCACCGAGGGCAGCCGGGTGCGGCTGTGCAAGGGCGCCTACAAGGAGCCGGAATCGGTTGCCTACCAGGATGGTTCGGAGGTGGATCTGGCGTTCGTGCGCTGCCTGAAGACCCTCATGGCCGGCTCGGGCTACCCGATGCTCGCCACCCACGACCCCCGCCTGGTCAAGATCGGGTATGCGGTGGCCGAGGAGCAGGGCCGCACCCCGGACACCTTCGAGTTCCAGATGCTGTTCGGCATCCGGCCCGATGAGCAGAAGCGGATCGCCGACCGGGGCAACACGATGCGTGTCTACGTCCCGTACGGTGACGAGTGGTACGGGTACCTCATGCGGCGGATGGCGGAGCGGCCGCAGAACACGATGTTCTTCCTGCGCTCCCTGGCGACGAAGGGCTGAGCGGTGAGCGCTGGGAACAACGGGTTGGGCACCGTCGCGATCTTCGGTGCCGGCGTCATGGGGGAGACGCTGCTGTCCGGGCTGCTGCGCGCCGGTCGATCGGCGGAACGGCTCGTCATCACCGAGCGGCGACCGGAGCGGGTCGAGGAGTTGCACGACCGCTATCCGGGCGTGCGGATCCTGGACAACATCGAGGCGGCCGAGATCGCCGACACCCTCGTCTTCGTCGTCAAGCCGCAGGACATGGGGGCCTTGCTGACCGAGATCGCCGAGCACGTCCGCCCGGGCAACCTCGTCGTCTCGCTCGCGGCAGGCATCACGACGGCGTTCCTCGAGAGTCACCTGCCCGAGGGTTCCTCGGTGGTGCGGGTCATGCCGAACACCCCGGCCCTGGTCGATCAGGGGATGGCCGCGCTCTCCAGCGGGAAGCACTGCTCACCCGAACATCTGAGCGAGGCGATGGAACTCCTCGAGTCGTGCGGTCGGGCGATCGAGGTCCCGGAGCACTACCAGGACGCGGTCACCGCGATCTCCGGCAGCGGCCCGGCCTATGTGTTCTATGTCGTCGAGGCGATGATCGAGGCCGGTGTCGTCCTCGGCCTGCCCCGGGCGACGGCGACCGACCTCGTCGTGCAGACCCTCTTCGGCGCCGCGACGATGATCAAGGAGACCGGCCAGCACCCGACCGTGCTCCGCGAGCAGGTCACCAGCCCTGGAGGCACGACCGCTGCCGCGCTGCGCCGACTCGACGACCACAAGGTGCGGGCGGCCTTCATCACCGCGATGGAGGCGGCCGCGGCCCGGTCCGCCGAACTCAGTGGACAATGAGCGGCTCCCGGGCCTGAGCATTCGTCGGCTCAGCGCGCTCGACTGGCGCCGGGTCGTCGAGACCGAGATGGCCCTGGACCTGGCCGAAGTGAATTCTCGGTGACCTGACCTCCCAGATGAGTCCGGTCCGTGAGAACATCGGAGATATGGCTGAGATCACCGTGCGTCGATTGACGGAGGAGGAGTGGGACGAGTTCCGCTCCGTGCGCTTGGCTGCTCTGCAGGAGTCGCCGGAGGCGTTCGTTGCGTCCTACGAGCAGGAATCCGGCTATGACGAGGACTTCTGGCGCCTCCGGATGCGTCGTTCGCAGCGGATCCTCGCCGAGGTCGACGGTGAGGCGGTCGGCGTGGTCAGTGTGGGGATGGCCGACGACGACGAGGGCAAGATGGCGGACCTGTTCGGACTGTGGGTCTCGCCGGCCCTGCGCGGCAAGGGCGTGGCCTCCAAACTCGTCAAGGCCGGCGCCAAGCACGCGGCCCGCAGCGGGCGGACCCACCTGAACTACTGGGTCGGCACCGAGAACGGCCGGGCGGTCGCCTTCGCCAGCGGCTTCGGGTTCCGCCCCACCGACGAGCGCCGGGAGGTGCGCGTCGAGAGCGAGGAGGACGGGCCCGAGGAGATCCGGATGGTCCTCCCGCTCGACGTCTGAGCGGCAGTGACCGGACCGCACCCGCTACGGGCGGGCCGCGAGTTTCTCGATGAGCGCGATCTTGCCGGCGACGATGAGTGTGTCGCCGTGCATGACCTTGGTCTCGGGCACCGCATACGTGAAGTCCTGCCCGGGTGACTTCACCCCGACGACGGTCACGCCGTACTTGCTGCGCAACTGACTCTGCTCGAGGGTGAAGCCGACCGTCTCCTGCGGCGGCTCCATCCGGATGATCGCAAAGCCGTCGTCGAACTCGATGTAGTCCTGCAGCCGGCCGTTGACCAGGTGGGCGACGCGGCGACCGGAGTCCGCCTCGGGTCGGACGACGTTGTGCACCCCGATCCGCTCCAGGATCCGGGCGTGCTCGGGGGACATGGCCTTGGCCCAGACCGACCCGATGCCCGCGTCGACGAGGTTGGCCGAGGCCAGCACGGAGGCCTCGACGGAGGAGCCGATGCCGACCACAGCGATATTGAAGCTGCGCGCCTTGACGGTGTCGATGATCTTGGCGTCGGCGGCGTCGGCCTGCACGACTCGGGTGAGTTTGCCGAGGAACCGCTCGGCGAGCGCACCGTCGGCCTCGACGCCGAGGACCCGGTGACCCAACCGTTGCAACTCCAACGCTGCCGCGCCACCGAAGCGGCCCAACCCGATGACGAGGACGTCATCGTCATAGAGGCGACTCTTGGACATGGCTGTGAGCCTAACGGCAGTCTCGCCATCCTCGGGTCCCGACGGGGTAGCGTGCAGGCATGGGAGCAACGGCGCACGTCGTCTGGGACGACATCTTCACGGCCTACAACTTCGGTCCGGGACATCCGATGGCCCCGTTGCGACTGGAGTTGACCGCGCGACTGGCCGAGTCGCTGGGGCTGTTCGACCTCCCCGGGGTGAGCGTCGTCAAGCCGGAGGTCGCCGATGACGAGTTGCTCGCGACCGTCCACGACCCGGAGTACATCGCCGCGGTCAAGGTGGCCAGCGCCGACCCGGCCGAGGCCGACCCCCGTCGCGGACTCGGCACCGACGACGACCCGGCCTTCCTCGGGATGCACGAGGCGAGCGCCCGGATCGCCGAGGGCACCCGGATGATCTGCGAGGCGGTGTGGCGCGGCGAGACCAAGCACGGGGTGAACTTCTGCGGCGGGCTGCACCACGCCATGGCCGACCGGGCCTCCGGGTTCTGCATCTACAACGACATCGCCGTCGGCATCCAGTGGTTGCTCGACAACGGTGCCGAGCGGGTCGCCTACGTCGACGTCGATGTCCACCACGGCGACGGCGTCGAGTCGATCTTCTGGGACGACCCGCGGGTCCTGACGATCTCGGTGCACGAGAACGGCCGGGTGCTCTTCCCCGGCACCGGCTGGCCGGCCGACATCGGCGGCGCGAACGCCGAGGGCACCTCCGTCAACGTCGCCCTCCCCCCGGGGGTGACCGACTCGGCGTGGCTGCGTTCCGTGCTCTCCGTCGCCGATCCGATCGTGCGCGCCTTCCGTCCCGAGGTGCTCGTCAGCCAGCACGGATGCGACACCCACCTCGACGACCCGCTCGCCCACCTGGCGGTCACCGTCGACGCCCAGCGCTACGCCATGGAGTCGATGCACCAACTCGCCCACGAGGTGTGCGGCGGGAAGTGGATCGCCCTCGGCGGCGGTGGCTACGAAGTGGTCGACGTCGTGCCCCGGTCGTGGACACACCTGACCGCGATCGCCGCGCACCGCCCGATCGACCCGCAGACCGAGACCCCCCAGGAGTGGCGCGACTTCGTCGAGCGGCGCACCGGACGCCCCGGCCCGACCCGGATGGGGGATCTGCCCGCGGCCAACCTGCCGATCTGGGTGCAGCCCTGGTCGATGGGCTACAACCCGGAGAGTCCGGTCGACCGGGCCGTCATGGCGGCGCGGGAGGCGACCTTCGCCCACCACGGCCTGGACCACTACTTCGACTGAGCAGTCCCGCGGCCGAGGCGCCGATGGAGCGGAAAACGGCCGATTTGCGGCGTGTCGAGTGGACTTTCCACAAAAAAGATGGCTGGCGACTTCCCCACAGGTCACTTCAGCCCCTATGGTTTCCCCAACGGCACTTTTCGATGCAGTTCGCAGTCAGTCCCTTCCCGACCACCGCCCGGACGGCGCAATGCCTCCGCGCTCAACGCTACGAGGTGATCCATGTCGACCGAGCGCCCCTTCGGTGACGTCTCCTTCCTGACCGTCGCCGAGGTTGCCACGATCATGCGCGTCTCCAAGATGACGGTGTACCGCATGGTCCACGCCGGTGAGCTGCCGGCGGTCCGGGTCGGTCGCTCGTTCCGGGTGCCGGAGAGCGCCGTCGAGGACTACCTGCGCGAGTCCTTCATCGAGACGGCCTGACCATCGGCGCCGGTTTGAGCCGGGGTCCGGCGCGGCGGTACAGTGAACGCTGCTGTTCGGCGAGGTGCACGCTCCGATTCGTTCCCGTCGAGCTGGATCCACCGATCACGAACGAGGTTTGACCCATGGGTTCTGTTATCAAGAAGCGCCGCAAGCGGATGGCGAAGAAGAAGCACCGCAAACTGCTGCGCAAGACGCGTCACCAGCGTCGCAACAAGAAGTGATTCTCGCCGCACCGAGCAGGTGCGGGCCGGCACGAAGCGGCTGTCATCACGTGTGGTGCGGCCGCTTCGGCGTTGGCCGGCTGCTCGCGGCTGCGGCGCGGTCGTAGGCTGGATCGTATGGCAGAGGTCGTTCTCCTGACGGGCGTGTCCCGATATCTCGGTGGCCGGGTGGCCCGCGAGCTGTCCACCTCGGGACGGGTGGGCCGGGTCATCGGTGTCGACGTCGTGCCCCCGACCCATGATCTCGGCGACGCCGAGTTCGTCCGGGCCGACATCCGCAACCCGGTCATCGGCAAGGTCATCGCGACCGAGGGCGTCGACACGGTCGTGCACATGAACGTCATCGCCACGCCGACCTTCGTGGGGGGCCGCTCCACCCAGAAGGAGATCAACGTCATCGGCACGATGCAGTTGCTCGCTGCGTGCCAGAAGGCCGAGACCGTCCAGCGGGTCGTCGTCAAGTCCTCGACCTCGGTCTACGGCTCCAGCCCGCGCGACCCGGCGATGTTCACCGAGGACATGGGGCCACGGCGTCAGCCACGGGCCGGGTTTGGCAAGGACTCGATGGAGGTCGAGGGGTATGTGCGCGGCTTCTCCCGGCGCCGCCCGGACACCGCGATCCACCTGCTCCGGTTCGCCAACTGCATCGGCCCGCAGATCCGCACCTCGCTGACCGACTACTTCACCCTGCCGCTCATCCCGACCCCGCTCGGATTCGACGCCCGACTCCAGTTCATCCACGAGGACGACCTGGTCCGGGCCATCGTCGAGTCGACCGTCGGCACCGACGAGGGCATCGTCAACATCGCCGGCGACGGGGTCATCTCCCTGTCCCAGGCGGTGGCGCTCGTCGGCCGACCCGCGGTGCCGGTCATCTCCCAGGCGGCCGGCATGGTCGGGGGGATGTTCAAACGGTTCGGGCTGGCGGACTTCTCCGCCGACCAGATGAGCCTGCTCTCCTACGGCCGGGGGGTCGACACGACCCGGATGCGCGAATCCTTCGGGTTCGAGCCGGAGTTCACCACCCGCGAGGCCTTCGACTCCTTCGCCCAGGCCGTACGTGAGTCCGGCGACCACCTCACCGGTCGGAGTGCGTGATGACACCAGCGAAGA
>DUPF01000080.1 GCA_012838445.1 Intrasporangiaceae bacterium
CGCCCAGGGCGGAAAAGGTGGGTCAGAGGGGGATGTTGCCGTGGTTGCCGCGGCGCTGTGGGGCCTCGGCGAGCGCCGTGACGAGGGCGGAGCGGGTCGAGGAGGGCTCGACGACCTCGTCGACGACACCCATCTCGATCGCCCGTGCCAGACCACCGGAGAGCTTGTCGTGCTCGTCGGCGAGCTGCTGCTCGACGGCTGCCCGGTCCTCGTCATCGACCTCGGCCAGCCTGCGGCGGTGCAGGACCCTGATCGCGGCGACCGAGCCCATGACGGCGACGTGAGCATCCGGCCAGGCGAAGACACGGGTCGCACCCAGGGAGCGTGCGTTCATCGCGATGTAGGCCCCGCCATAGGTCTTGCGGGTCACGAGCGTGACGCGCGGGACGGTGGCCTCGGCGAAGGCGTGGAGCAGCTTGGCCCCGCGGCGGACGACGCCGTCCCACTCCTGGCCGACACCCGGCAGATATCCCGGGACATCGACGAGCACGATGAGCGGGACGCCGAAGGCGTCACACATCCGCACGAAGCGGGCTGCCTTCTCCGCTGAGGGGGAGTCGAGACAGCCTCCGAGGCGCATCGGGTTGTTCGCGATGACACCCACCGTGCGTCCGCCGAACCGGCCGAGCTGGGTGACGATGTTCGGTGCCCACTTCGGGTGCAGCTCCTGAGTGGGCGCACCGGTGTCGAGCAGGTCCTCGACGACCGGGTGGACGTCGTAGGCCCGCTTGCTCGACTCAGGGAACTGGGCCGACAGGTCCCGGTCCGTCACCGCCGAGGCGTCAAAGCCGCCCTGGTTGACGAGCAGGTCGCACAGCAGCCGGCCCCGCGCATACGCGTCCTCGGTGGAGTCCGCGAGGACATGGACGACGCCGGAGCGGCGGCCGTGGGGTTCCGGGCCGCCGAGGCGCAGGGCGTCGACGGACTCGCCGGTGACCGAGCGGACGACATCGGGGCCGGTGACGAAGATCCGGCCGTCGGGGGCGAGGATGACGATGTCGGTCAGGGCCGGCCCGTAGGCAGCGCCACCGGCTGCCGCCCCGATGACGATGGAGATCTGGGGTACCTTCCCGGAGGCGCGGGTCATGATCGCGAAGACCTCGCCCACGGCATGCAGCGATGCGACGCCCTCGGCCAGACGGGCACCCCCGGAGTGCCAAATCCCGATGACCGGGACCTCGTCGGCCAGGGCCCGCTCGTAGGCGGCGAGGATGACCTTGCACCCCTCGATGCCCATGGCGCCGCCCTGGATCGTGGCGTCCGAGCAGAAGGCGACCACGGGCGCTCCGTCGGCGGTTCCCGTGGCTGCCAGGAAGCCGGAGTCGTCCTCGTCGCTGATGAGCTCCAGCGAGCCGGCGTCGAAGAAGGCCTCGAGCCGGGTCCGGGGATTGCGCGGGTCGTCGGCCTTGCTCGGCCTCGTCGATGCGGATGCGGTCGCCGAGGCCTCGTTCGGCTGGCGCGCCATCAGGCGCTCTTCACAACGAGCGCGACGTTGTGCCCGCCGAAGCCGAAGCTGTTGTTCAGCGCAGCGATGTCGCCCTCGGGCAGAGTGCGGTGCTCCCCGCGGACGACGTCGAGGGAGATCTCCGGGTCGAAGTCGTCGACGTTGATCGTCGCGGGAGCGGTGCGCTCGCGGATCGCCATGATCGTCAGGACCGTCTCGAGTGCTCCGGCGGCACCCAACAGGTGTCCGGTCATCGACTTCGTGCCACTGACGCACATTCCGTCGGCTGCGTCCCCGAAGGCGCGGCGGATCGCGTTGTTCTCTGCAATGTCCCCGACCGGGGTGGAGGTGGCGTGGGCGTTGACGTGGACGATGTCGGCGCCGGTGAGTCCGGCGCGTTCGACCGCCTCGACCATCGCGCGTGCGGCGCCGGCGCCCTCGGGCTCGGGGGCGGCGATGTGGTGACTGTCCGCGGACATCCCGACGGCGGCGATCTCGGCGTAGATCTGCGCGCCGCGGGCCCGGGCGTGCTCCTCGGACTCGAGGACGATGATGCCGGCGCCCTCGCCCATGACGAAGCCGTCCCGGCCGGTGTCATAGGGACGTGAGGCGCGCTCCGGCTCGTCGTTGCGGGTGGAGAGGGCCTGCATCTGGGTGAAGCCGGCGAAGCAGATCGGGTGCACGGCAGCCTCAGTCCCCCCACAGACGACGATGTCCGCGCGGCCGTTCCTGATCATCTCCAGACCCAGACCGATGGATTCAGCTCCGGAGGCGCAGGCCGACACCGCGGTGTGCGCGCCGGCCCGGGCACCGAGGTCGAGCGACACCGCTGCGGTGGCCGCGTTGGGCATGAGCATCGGGACCGAGAGGGGGAAGACCTTGCGGGTCGACTTGCTCTCCCGGAGGGTGTCCCACTGGTTGAGGAGGGTCCAGACGCCGCCGATGCCCGTGCCGACGGCGACGGCGAGCCGCTCCGGCTCGACCTCCGGGGAGCCCGCGTCGGCCCACGCCTCGCGCGCGGCGATGAGGGCGTACTGGCTGTTCGGGTCGTTGCGCCGGACCTCGACCTTGGTGAGTACCTCACCGGGATCGGTGTGGATCTGGGCGGCGAAGGTCACCGGCAGGTTGTACTCGCTCACCCAGTCGAAGGTCATCGGGCGGGCGCCGGAGCGTCCGGCGAGGATCGCCTGCCACGTCTCCGGGGCCGTCCCGCCGACGGGCGTCGTGGCGCCCATCCCGGTGACGACGACGCGCTTGGGTGTACTCACGTTCGTGCTCCTCGTAGGAAACTGGTGGACCGGCCGGAGCTCGTCGGCCCGGCCAGGCTCTGCTGGGGAACTGATGCGGTGCTGCTGTGGTGCTGCTGGTGCCTGATGAGAGGTCGAGATCCTGATGAGGGATCGAGAGTGATGAGAGGTCGAGGTGCTTTCGCGGGCGGCCGGACGGCCTGCCGACCGGTGTCGACGTGACCGTGCCGGCCGCCCCGCTGGGGTTCAGCCCTGGTTGCTGGAGATGTAGCTGACCGCGTCGCCGACGGTCGCGAGGTTCTTGACCTCCTCGTCGGGGATGCGCACGCCGAAGCGGTCCTCGGCGTTGACGACGATGGTCATCATCGACAGCGAGTCGATGTCGAGGTCGTCGGTGAA
>DUPF01000081.1 GCA_012838445.1 Intrasporangiaceae bacterium
ACCGTTCGCCTTGACTTGTACTACGTCGACAACTGGTCGATGCTCCAGGACGCTGCCATCCTCATGCGAACCGCCCGGGCAGTTCTGCGCGCCAGTGGTGCCTACTGAGACGGAGTCTCCTACCGTGTTGCCGTCAGGCTGCGGGCCGCTATCGGTGTGATCTTTGTCACGCTGAGAGCACTCGATCCGCCGTCGCGTCGTCACTGAAAGACCGGGCAACTAGACGTGAGGTAGCGTCCTGCGCGATCAGACCCATGAGCGGATCCCCGCAGGCACGTTACCAGAAGTCAGAAACTCGACCTGAACGCCCCGCTTCCGCGTGGCCTGCTGCACTGTGCCACCTCGCCAATGTCTTTGCGCGGTAACAGAAGTCACGGGGTAGCGAGGCCGAGAACCAGACGGCTCGGCCGCGCGATACACCTGTGCGATGAACGTGAGCCGGACTCACCGGACCTCACATCGAAGCCACACCGTCGGCGAGCTCCACCTGCGCACCCCCAGGACGCCAAGAACGCCGCGGTGCTAGCAACGTCAGCCCATCCGAGGGGCGTGTCCGGATTTTGCGCGGCCGAATGAGCCGCCCCTACGGTGGCAAGACCCCAACAAGGCCTCCCGGCGGCACCCATGTCGGTCCCGTGCGATCACGAGGAGGCGACCATCCAAGGAAGACTCATCATGCACCCTGCTCCGGTTCTCCGGCGGGTCGACGCATCCTTGCGCCGCCGCCGCTCGGTCCACTCCCTCCTCGCTGGACTCGCCCTCGCGGCCCTCGCTGTCTCCCCCGGCATCGCTGCTGCCGCGGCAGCGAGCCCGATCACCCAGACCACGTCCGGCAACATCGTCGTGACCGAGCCGGGAACGGTCATTGATGGCCTCCACGTCCGCGGTTACATCCATGTGCGCGCCTCCAACGTGACGATCCGGAACTCGACCGTGACCTATGGCGGCAGCCACAGCATCCGCGTGTTCTCCGATGTGAGCGGAACCAAGATCCTCAATACCCGGGTCGAGTGCACCGGTTCGAAGACCAACGGCGTGGTCTTCGGCAACTACACCGCCGACGGCGTCCACCTGACCGGGTGCCGGAACGGCTTCCTCTTCACCGAGCGCGCCCCGGCGACGATCACCAACAGCACCGTTGACGGGGTCGCCTTCTCGACCGGTGGCACTCCGCCGGCTCCCACGCCGACTCCCACTCCGACCACTACGCCCACCCCGACCCCGACTGCGACGCCGACGCCGACGGCCAGCCCGACCACGCCGGCCACACCAGTCGCCGGCTTCCCGAGCGCCGCGACCACGGGAGTCCCTTCCGGCGTCGCGCTGCGCAGCTCAGCGGGTCTGCAGATCACGCGCGACGGGACGGTCGTGGACGCGCTGGACGTCAGCGGCCGGATCATCGTCGCCGCCGACAACGTCACCATCCGGAACACCCGGGTGCGCACCGGCACCAGCCTGTATCCGATCCACATCCAGTCCGGCACCACCGGCACCCTGATCGAGCACGTCGAGGTCGACAACCGGCGCGGCACCGGAATCGGGATCTTCTTCCAGGGCAGCGGCACCGTCCGTCACGCCAACATCCACTCCGCCGAGGACGGCATCCGGATCCAGGCGGACAACGTCCGGGTCGAGAACTCCTTCATCCACAACCTCGCTCGCCAGCCGGGCGGTCACCACGACGCCATCCAGATCCGCCGCGGTGACAACGTCACCATCGCGGGCAACAACCTGCAGGCCTACAACGCGGCCACCGACGACCCGATGAACGCCGCACTCCAGATCGGCTCGCTGGTCGGGACCAACCCGATCTCCGACCTCAGGGTCACCGGCAACCTCATGAACGGTGGCAACTACACCATCAACGGCGGCCGCAGCGGTGACGTGGACAGCGCCCGCTACTCGAACAACCGCTTCGGCCGCGACTTCCGCTACGGCGCGGCCGGCAACATCCGCAACAGCGTCTGGGAGAGCACCAACGTCTGGCACGACACGGGCACTCCCGTCCGCTGACTCAACCGTCGGGTGGACCCGCGGAGAAGCTGACGATCTGGTCGTCGGCGGGCCGCGGGTCACCCCGCCCGTCGGTGTTGGACGTGACCAGCCACAGGGAGTCGTCCGGGGCGGTCACGACCGCCCGGAGGCGGCCCAGGTCGAGCTGATAGTCCTCCGGCTCCCCGACCTTCCCGGACGGGCCGAGCGGAACGAACCAGAGCCGCTCCCCCCGCAGCGCTGTCATCCAGACCCCCGCGTCGGTGACCGCGATCCCTGAGGGAGAGGCCTCCTCCGTCGACCACGTCACGAGCGGATCGACGTAGTCCGGGTCGCCGGCCCAGCCCTCGATGAGCGGCCAGCCGTAGTTCCCACCCGGCTCGATGAGGTTGAGCTCGTCGTAGTCGCTGCTGCCGAACTCCGAGGCATACATCCGCCCGTCGCTGGTCCAGCCGATGCCCTGAACGTTGCGGTGCCCATAGCTCCAGACCTCGTTGCCGAATGGGTTGCCGGGAGCCGGCTCGCCCGTCGTCGTGATCCGCAGAATCTTGCCGGCGAGGCTGTCGGTGTCCTGCGGCAGGTCGAGCTCGCGGGCGTCACCGGTGGTGACGTAGAGGAACCCGTCCGGCCCGAAGGCCAGGCGCCCACCGTCATGGTTGCGGTGAGCAGGGATCCCGTCGAGGATCACGCGCGGGTCGATGAGTTCGTCCCCGACCAGGTCATAGCGCAGCACCCGGTTATCGGACTCCGTCGTGAGATAGACGTAGATGCCCTGGTCCGGACCGACCGCCAGTCCGAGCAGGCCGTCCTCCATCTCGTGGACGACATCGGGCACGGCACCATCGGGACCACCGGCATCGATCGGGGTCACTCCTCCGTCGTCGATCCGCAGGATCTGACCGCTGTTGCGCAGGGTGACCAGCGCGGCCCCGTCGGGGAGGAAGTCGACGTCCCACGGTGTCTGCAGGTCGGTGGCGATCGTCTCGGCGCGGGTCAGCGTGGGCGGCCCCGCGGGGCTGTCGGTGGTGCCGTCTGTGGTGGGGGCAGCAGTGCCGGGATCATCGGTTGCCGTCGCCGCCGCCGCGGTCGGTTGGTCAGCCGCCGGGCTCGATGCAGACGGCCTCGGCGCAGGCCCCCCGATCGGCTCCCGCTCGCCTGAGTCTCCCCCGCAACCGCTCAGCAGCACGGTGACCGCGACCGGGATGGCCAACCACCGGGCCGCAAACGACCCCCTCATACCTGGTCTCACCTCTCGCGTCCGGATGCCTCCACATCACCACGGCCTCCGTCGATGGGTCAAGCAATCGATCCGGAAGGGACCGAACGGACGATGCCGCTGCCCGCGATCCTCCTCGCCCTCTAATGTGAGGTCATGACTGGCCTGCGCGTCATTCTCGCGGGCGCCGCACTCGGCAACGGCAACCGGGGTATCGAGGCGCTGGCGCTCTCCGTGATGGGCAGCGTTTCGCAGCACTCCCCCGACACTCGACTCACCGTCCTCGACGACGGCTGGGGGATCCGGTCGGCGCCGGGGGGTCGACACCCGCAGATCCAGGTCGAGTATGCCGGGGTGCGCCGTTCGCGCCGCTGGCACC
>DUPF01000007.1 GCA_012838445.1 Intrasporangiaceae bacterium
CCTCTACGTCGCCCACACCAACGCCGACGTCGCCGCCGAGGGAGTATGCGTCGCCCTCGCCGCAGCCTGCGGCCTCACCGACCTCGAACCGCTGGTGATGAGCGAGGACCAGCCGCTCGGCCGCGTCGGCCGCCTCGAATCGCCAGTGACACTGGGGGAGTTCGCGACCGCAGTGGCCGCGGCGCTGCCGTCGGCGCCGGTGGGGATCCGGGTGAGCGGACCCGCTGATGCCGTCGTCGAACGGGTCGCGGTGCTGGGCGGCTCCGGCGACGACCTGTTCGCGGCGGTGCGGGCCAGCGGAGCCGACGTCTACGTCACCGCCGACCTGCGACACCATCCGGCGCTCGAGGCGAGGGAGGAGACCAGGGGAGGTCCCGCATACCTCATCGATGCCGGTCACTGGGCCAGTGAGGCGGTGTGGTTGCCGCTGGCTGCCCGTGTCCTCGAGGAGGCTCTGGGGGATAGGGTCGAGATCGAGATCAGCACGATCGTCACCGACCCGTGGACGTTCGTCGTCCACGCGCCGTCGGCCGACCAAGGAGGGCCCGAGCACCGATGAAGGCACGCCCGTGAAGGCAGCACCGCACCAGCAGCAGCGGCTGCTCGACCTGCAGGCCATCGACACCCGCCTCGATCAGCTCCGGCACGCCCGGGCCACCCTGCCCGAGCTGACCCAGCTCGCGGAGCTGGAGAGCAACGCGGCCGTCGTCGGGGCCGAACATGTCCGGGTGCAGACCGCACACGAGGACATCCAGCGGGAGTTGCGCAAGGCGGAGATGGACGTCCAGCAGGTGCGCGACCGCGCCGCCCGCGACGAGCAGCGACTGAACTCGGGGATGGGGACCGCGAAGGATCTGCAGGCCCTGCAGCACGAACTCGAATCGCTGGCCCGCCGGCAGAGCGAGTTGGAGGATCTGCAGCTCGAGGTGATGGAGCGGGCCGAGGACATCGAGAACGACCTCGCCGAGTTGCAGGCCGGTCGGGAGCGGGTGGCCGGTGAGATCAGCGAGCTCGAGGCCGCCCGGGACGCCGCGTTCGCCCGGCTCGACGCGGAGGCCGCCGAGATCAGCGCCCCGCGCGAGGAGGTGCTCGCCGACGTCGGCCCCGAGTTGGTGGG
The DNA here is from genome assembly GCA_012838445.1 of Intrasporangiaceae bacterium. Lineage (GTDB taxonomy): Bacteria > Actinomycetota > Actinomycetes > Actinomycetales > Dermatophilaceae > F2B08. Next base: position 1,118 of record DUPF01000007.1, read on the forward strand.
TCTCTATGACAAGTTGCGCGAGACGATGGGTGGGCTGGCCGCGGCGCCGCTGCGGCAGCGCCGGTGCGGCGGCTGCCAGTTGGAGCTCAACGCCGTCGACCTCGGCCGGATCAAGGCCGCGCCCGAGGACGAGGTGATCCGCTGCGAGGAGTGCCGCCGGATCCTCGTGCGCACGCCCGAGTCGGGCATCTGAGCCGACGCTGTCAGGCACCGTGATGGCTCGCGAACTCATCGTCTACGCCGACGGCGGCTCCCGCGGCAACCCCGGCGTCGCCGGATACGGCGCCGTCGTCATCGACGCCGCAACCGGTGACCTCCTCGCCGAACGGGCCGAGCCGCTCGGGATCGCCTCGAACAATGTCGCCGAGTACCGCGGGCTCATCGCCGGCCTGATGGCTGCCGCCCAGATCGATCCCCGAGCCCGGATCGAGGCCCGCCTGGACTCCAAACTCGTCGTCGAGCAGATGTCCGGCACGTGGAAGATCAAGCACGAGGACATGCGCCGGCTGGCTCTCGACGTCCGGGATGTCGTGCACGGGATCAACGTGTCCGGCGGGAGAGTGGAGTATGTGTGGGTCCCGCGTGCGGACAACGCCCAGGCCGACCGGCTCTCGAACATCGCGATGGACGGCGAGACCGTGTTCGTCGACCACTGGCGGGACGATGGGGACATGCTGCCGGCACCCGTCCAACAACCTGACAATGGGAAGGTTGCTGGACAGGGAACCGACGCCGGCACCGAACAGACGTGGACCGACGGGGTCCAGGAGCGGGGCGTCGCCCAGGCGATGGGCACCGGGGTCGGGGTCCGTCACGGGCGCGGCACGGTCACCCGACTCGTCCTCGTCCGGCACGGGGTCACCCCGTTCACCGAGGAGGGACGCCTC
>DUPF01000082.1 GCA_012838445.1 Intrasporangiaceae bacterium
CCCGACCGTCCAGATAGGTATGCAGTGCGTCAGCGAGCGCAGGCAGGTCGAGGAAGAAGTGCTGGGTCTCGACGAACTCCGGCGTCTCCCCGTTGATCTTGCTCCGGGGGTTGATCAGGTCCCGCGGCTCAAGCTGATTGCCACAGTTGTCGCACTGGTCGCCGCGGGCCTCGCCGTAGCCGCAGATGGGGCAAGTGCCCTCGATATAGCGGTCCGGCAGCGTGCGGCCCGTCGTCGGGGAGATCGCGCCCTGCTGGGTCTGCTCGACCATGTAGCCGTTCGCCCAGACCCGCCGGAACAGCTCCTGCGCCACCTCGTAGTGGTTGACGGTCGTCGTGCGGGTGTAGAGGTCGTAGGTGCAGCCGAGGTCGGTGAGCTCGCGAGCGATGATCGCGTGGTTCAGGTCCACGAACTCCTGGGGGCTCATGCCGGCCTGGTCGGCGAGGACGAGGATCGGGGTGCCGTGCTCGTCGGAGCCGCTGACCATGAGGACGTCGTGGCCGGCCATCCGCATGTAGCGGCTGAAGACGTCTGAGGGGACACCGAATCCGGCGACGTGGCCGAGGTGCCGGGGGCCATTGGCATACGGCCAAGCGACAGCGGAGAGGACCTTCATGGGCTCCATCCTAGGAGTTCGGATCGGGGCACCCACCCTGCCCACTGCGCTCCGGAATGGATGGGTCGGCCACCGGCGTTTCACTATCTGCCCGAATGGATCGGGTCTAGTGTCGGCGGTGACCACCGCTGGAACGAGAGGATCGAGATGATCGCCGCCCTGACCGGGATGGGCCTGTCCGCCGCCGCGGGCTTCAACGCCTACATCCCGTTCCTCATCGTCGCGCTCGTCGCGAAGTTCACCCCCGTGCTCAACCTGCCGAGCGGCTTCGCGTGGATGGAGTCCTGGTGGGCGATCGGCATCGGCACGATCCTGCTCATCGCCGAGGTCACGCTGGACAAGATCCCGGCGATCGACACCGTCAACGACACGATCCAGACCGTGATCCGCCCGGCCATGGGTGGTGTGATCTTTGCCGCGACGCAGGCCGCCGAGGCCGTGGACGCGAGCCAGTGGATGCAGGACAACTCCTGGGTCGGCATCGTCCTCGGCGTCCTCATGTCGCTGCTCGTGCACAGCGGCAAGATGGCGGCCCGGCCGGTGATCAACGCCGGCACCCTCGGCGCCGGCGGCCCGGTGGTCTCCACCGTCGAGGACGGCGCCTCCATCGGCCTGTCCCTCATCGCGATCTTCCTGCCGCTGCTCGTCATCGCGGCCCTCGCGCTCATCGTCTGGGTGTTCGTGTGGCTCTGGCTGAAGATCCGGCGACGGCGTCATCGTCGCGGGAGCACCGCATACGCCTGAGCAGGCCCAGCCAATCCATCGCTCGCGCACCGGACGTGAGCAGGTGAGCGCGGCATACTGATTCCGTGACGCAGCCTGCCGCCGCCCCGCCGCTCCCCCGGCGGACCCTGGTCGCCGAGACCGCCCTGGTCCTCGGTGTCTCGCTGGGTGCCTCGGCGATCTGGTCTATCCTGTCGATCATCCGCAAGGCGACGGCGCAGGTGCCGCTGTCGGCGCAGACCACGTCGATGAACACGTCGGTGACTCCCGACCGGCCGTGGCTGGACCTGGCCTACCAGCTCACCGGGATCGCGCTGGCGCTCGTGCCGGTCGTGCTCGCCCTGCACCTGCTCCGGCGGGAGGACCCGAGCCCGGCGACCCAGATGGGGTTCGACCTGCGGCGGCCACTGCCCGATCTCCTGCTCGGGCTGGGCCTGACCGCGCTGATCGGGCTGCCCGGGCTGGGCTTCTACGTGCTCAGCCGCGAACTCGGCTTCAACACGAGCATTGCCGCCGCCAACCTCACGAACGTGTGGTGGGCGGTGCCCGTGCTCATCCTCGCGGCGATCCAGAACTCCGTGCTCGAGGAGGTCGTCATGGTCGGCTATCTCTTCCGGCGCTGGGCGCAGGCCGGTTGGGGGACCTGGCAGATCATCGTCACGAGTGCGGTGATCCGTGGGGCCTACCACCTCTACCAGGGCTTCGGCGGGTTCGTCGGCAACCTCGTCATGGGGGTGGTCTTCGGCTGGCTCTACACGAAGACCAAACGGGTCATGCCGCTCGTCGTCGCCCACGCGCTGCTCGACATCGTCGCGTTCGTGGGCTACACACTCCTGCGCGACCAGTTGACGTGGCTCTAACCCCTACTTTCTCTCCCCACCCGGTAAAGGGTGACTTCACCATGCTTCCGCACCATGGTGAAGTCACCCTGAGCGCTGCAGATCACCGGTAGGCGGGCTGTCCGGTCAGGGCGGCGCCGATCATGAGCTGATGGATCTCGCTGGTGCCCTCGTACGTCATCACGGACTCGAGGTTGTTCGCGTGCCGCATCACCGGATACTCCAGCGTAATCCCGTTGGCGCCCAACAGAGTCCGGCACTCCCGCGCGATGGCGATGGCCTCCCGGCAGTTGTTCAGCTTGCCCAAAGAGACCTGCTCGGGCCCCAGCTGCCCCGCATCCTTGAGCCGGCCCAGCTGCAGGGCCAGCAGCATGCCCTTGCCCAGCTCCAGGGTCATGTCGGCCAGCTTGGCCTGGGTGAGCTGGTATGCGGCCAGCGGCTTGTCGAAGATCTCCCGGTCCGCGACATACGACAGCGTCGTCTCCAGGCAGTCGCGCGCAGCACCGATCGCCCCGAAGATGATCCCGAACCGGGCCTCGTTCAGACACGACAACGGACCGGACAACCCGGCCGCCTCGGGCAGCATCGCCGAGCCGGGCAGGCGCACATTCTCCAGCACGATCTCCCCCGTCAGGGACGCACGCAGGGACAACTTGCCCTTGATCTCCGGCGCCGAGAAACCCGGGGTGTCCGTCGGCACCACGAAGCCGCGGATCCCCTTCGAACCCGCCTCGCGATCGCTCTGGGCCCACACCACCGCCACATCAGCGACCGGGGAGTTCGTGATCCACATCTTCGTCCCGTTCAGGACCCAGTCATCGCCATCCCGACGTGCGGTAGTGCGCATCCCGGCCGGGTTGGAACCGAAGTCCGGCTCGGTCAACCCGAAACACCCGATCGCCTCCCCGGCCGCCATCCTCGGCAGCCACTCCTGCTTCTGCTCCTCCGAGCCCCACCGGTGGATCGCGAACATCGCCAACGACCCCTGCACCGAGACCAGCGAACGGATCCCCGAATCAGCAGCCTCCAACTCCAAACACGCCAACCCGTACGCCGTCGCCGAGGTCCCGGCGCAGCCATACCCCTCCAGATGCATGCCGAGCAGACCGAGCCCGCCGAGCTCCTTGGCCAGCTCCCGCGCCGGGATCTGACCCGACTCATACCACTGCGCCAAATTCGGGCGCACCGAGGCATCGAGGACCTGACGCACCGTGCGCGCCATGTCCCGCTCCTCCTCCTCGATCAGACCGGGGATACCGAACAGGTCAAACGGGTGAGTAGCCATGGGATTTCCTTTGTCGAGACAGCTTTGCTGGTGGGTGGGAATCAGTCGGAATCAGAGGAAGGCGGAGACGCCGGTCTCGGCGCGCCCGATGAGGAGCTTCTGGATCTGCGTGGTGCCTTCATACAGGGTCATGACCCGAGCATCGCGCATGAACTTCTGGACGGGGTACTCATCAACGTATCCGTATCCACCGAAGCCCGAGATGGCGAGGTTGGCGGCCTTGACGGCGGCCTCGGAGGCGAACAGCTTGGCCTTGGAGGCGGCGACGCCGAACGGTTCGCCGCGCTCGATGAGGTCCGCGGCGCGCCACGTGAGCAGGCGCGCGGCATCGGCGTCGACGGAGATCTCAGCGATCATGTCCTGGACCAGCTGATAGGTCGCGATCTTGCGGCCGAACTGCTCCCGCTCGGTCGCATAGCTCACGAGCGCCTCGAGGCAGGCCTGGATGATGCCGGTGCAGCCGGCGCCGACCGAGACCCGGCCCTTGTCGAGGGAGGCCATCGCGATGGCGAAGCCCTGCCCCTCCGCACCGAGCATCGCGGAGGAGGGGACGCGGACCTTGTCCAGGAAGATCTCGGCGGTCGCCTGGCCGCGCAGGCCGAGCTTGCCGTGGATCTCGCGGCGCTCGAAGCCGGGTGAGTCCGTCGGGACGAGGAAAGCGCTGATCCCCTTGGGACCGGGGCCGCCGGTGCGGGCGAAGACGAGGCAGACGTCGGCCCAGGTGCCGTTGGTGATGAAAATCTTCTGTCCGGAGATGAGGTAGTCGTCGCCATGTTTGACGGCCTTGGTCTTCAGTCCGCCGGGGTCGGAGCCGTTGTCCGGCTCGGTGAGGCCGAAGCAGCCGAGCCGCTCACCGCGGGCGATCGGGGTGAGCCACTCCTGCTTCTGCTCCTCGGTCCCGAACTCGAGGATCGGCTTGCCGCACAGGCCCATCGACACCGAGACGATGCCGCGCACCGAGGAGTCGGCCCGGCCGAGCTCCTCCATGCCGATGCAGTAGGTGATGTAGTCACCGCCGACACCGCCGTACTCCTCGGGGATCGTCAGTCCGAAGAATCCGAGCTCACCCAGCTTGGGGATAATCCCGGTGTCGACCGACTCGGCCCGGTCCCAGGCCTGACGGTGTGGGACGACTTCATTCTCGAGGAAGTCGCGGGCGACCTCCTGGAACGCCACCTGGTCCTCGGTGAGGCTGAGGTCAACCATGGGTCGGGTCTCCTTCTGCTGCTGTCGTGGGGGATTCGCCGAGCTTGCTGCCGTGCTCGTCATAGAGGTAGAAGCCACGGCCAGTCTTGCGGCCGAGATGGCCGGCGCGGACCTTGTCGGTGACGGTCCTCGAGGGTGCGTCCCGGGTGTCGCCGGTCGCCTCGAAACGGGCGGTCTTGGTCAGGTATCCGATGTCGATGCCGGTCAGGTCCATCAGCTCGAACGGCCCCATCGGATAGCCGAGGGCGGTCCGGCAGGCCCGGTCGATGTCGGTGACCGAGGCATAGCCGCCCTCGAGCAGGTGGATCGCCTCGTCCCGGACCGCGTTGAGGATCCGGTTGGCGACGAAGCCGTTGATCTCCTTGCGCAGGACGACCGGCCCCTTGTCGATCTGCTCAACGAACTTCGTTGCGGCGTCGAGGATCTGCGGATCGGTGTCGGGGCCAGCGATGACCTCGACGCACTTCATCACGAGCGCCGGGTTGAAGAAGTGCAGGCCGAGGAAGCGGCCCGGATTGGGCACGACGTCGGCGATCTGGGACGGCACGAACGAGGAGGAGTTGGTCGACAGGACGGCACCGACCGGAGTTGTCTCACCGATGGCTGCGAAGAGGTCGCGCTTGGCATCGACCCTCTCAATGATGGCCTCGATGACGAGGTCGGCCTGCGCGCAGCCGGCCACCGGCTCGGTGGTGGTGCTGATCCGCTGGTAGGCGGTCAGCTTGGCTTCGGCGGTCATCCGCCCCTTGGTCACGCTGGACTCCCAGCGTGAGTCGAGCATCGCCAGGGCCCGCTGAAGCGCCTCGGCGGAGGTGTCGGCCAGGACCACATCCCGTCCGGAGCGGGCGATGACGCCAGCGATCTGGGCGCCCATCGCCCCGGCGCCGATGACCGTGACCCGGGGCCAGATCTGGTGCGTCTCAGTGTTGTTCATCGCAGTCATGGTCACTCGCCCCTGAACTGTGCGGGCCGCTTGTCGATGAACGCCTGCGCGCCCTCGTTCTTGTCCGAGGTCGTGTACAGCAGGCTCTGGGCGAGGCGCTCGATGACCTGACCGGTGGCCAGGTCGGCGTCGGCGCCGGAGCGCACGACGAGCTTGGCCAGACGCACCGCGACCGGCCCCTTCTTCAGGACCGTGCGCGCCACCTGCCGGGCGTCCTCGAGGAGCGCCCCCGGTTCGCTGATCCGCGAGACCAGCCCCCACCGCTCGGCCTCCTCGGCGCTGAGCATCCTGGAGGTGAGCACCAGGTCCAGCGCCCGACCGGTCCCGACGAGGCGGGCCATCCGCTGCGTACCACCGGCACCGGGCAGGATGCCCAGGGTCGCCTCCGGCAGCCCGAACCGGGCCGTGGCCGAGGCGATCCGGATGTCCGTCGACATGGCCAGCTCGCACCCGCCACCGAGCGCGAATCCGTTGACGGCAGCGATGGTGGGCTTCTCGAAGGACTCCACGGCATCGAAGGCCCGCTGCATCACCGACTCCAGCCCGGTGCCCATCGAATAGGAGCGCACCTGCGTGATGTCGGCGCCGGCGACGAAGGCCTTCTCCCCCGCACCGGTGATGATCACCGCGCCCACGGAGTCGTCGTCGCGGAAGGCATCGAGCGCCGCGAGCAGTTCGTCGATGACGGTGCGACTGAGCGCATTGAGCGCCTCCGGCCGGTTGATCGTGATCGTCGCGATCCGGTCGGTGACGTCGACGAGCAACGTCTCATACGTCTGGGTCATCACTCTCACACCTTTTCCAGCAGGACCGCGGTGCCCTGGCCGACGCCGACGCACATGGTCGCGATGGCCCGCTCGGCGCCCCGGTCGGCGAGCTCGATCGCGGCGGTCAGGGCGAGTCGGGCGCCAGAGGCACCCAGCGGGTGGCCCAGCGCGATCGCGCCACCGTTGGGATTGACGTGCTCGGCATCGTCCGGCAGGCCCAGCCCGCGGGTCACCGCCAGCCCCTGGGCGGCGAACGCCTCGTTGAGCTCGATGACGTCAATATCGTTGATCTCCAAGCCAGTCCGCTCCAGCAGAGCCTTCGTCGCCGGCTCCGGGCCGATGCCCATCACCCGAGGCTCGACCCCGACCGACAAGCCGGTGCTCACCCGGGCCAGCGGGGTCAACCCATAGCGCTCCACCGCCTGCTCCGAGGCGATGAGCAGCGCCGCGGCCCCGTCGTTGACACCGGAGCTGTTGCCTGCCGTGATCGACCCGCCCGGGAACAGCGGCCGCAGCCCGGCCAGCTTCTCGAGCGATGTCGCCCGCGGGTGCTCATCGGTGCCGACGACGACCGCGTCCCCGCGACGCTGCGGCACCGACACCGGCGTGATCTCCCGCGCCAACCGACCCGACGCGATCGCCGCCGCCGCCCGCTCCTGGGACCGCAGCGCGAACGCGTCCTGGTCCTCCCGCGAGACACCCCACTCATCCGCGACATGCTGGGCGGTCTGTGGCATCGAGTCCACCCCATAGGCCTCGACCATCCGCGGGTTGACGAAGCGCCACCCGATCGTCGTGTCATGGACCTCCGGCGTGCGATCCCACGCGGCCCCAGCCTTGGGCATGACATAGGGCGCGCGGGTCATCGACTCCACCCCACCGGCCACCACGAGATCCGCATCGCCGACCCGGATGACGCGGGAGGCATACAGCACCGCCTCCAGACCTGAGGCGCACAACCGGTTGAGCGTCACCCCTGGCACCGTCGCCGGCATCCCCGCCAGCAGTGACGCCTGACGTGCGACGTTGCGGTTGTCCTCCCCCGCCTGATTCACCGCACCGAGGACCACCTCATCGATCTGCGCGGGGTCGAGCGCCGCATACCGCTCGAAGAGAGCCGAGATCACATGCGCCGCAAGGTCATCCGTGCGCACCGACGCCAACGCACCGCCATAGCGACCGAAGGGTGTGCGAACCCCGCCGACGAGGTAGGCGACCGGGCCGCTCACTCCTGGCCCTCCTTCTCGAACAGGTCCCGCAGGTGGAACTTCTGGATCTTGCCGCTCGCGGTGGCTGGGAAATCGTCCATGGCTACTACCCTCTCAGGCCAGTACTGCTTGGCGACGCCCTTGCCCCGCAGATAGTCCTGCACCGACTCCAGAGTCGGCTCGGGGGCTCCCGGAGCAGGGACGATGCAGGCGCAGGCCCGCTCCTGCAGCCGCGGGTCCGGGACGGCGATGACGGCGACCCGTGCATAGTCGGGGTTCTCGTACAGGACGTTCTCGACATAGGCGACCGGAATGTTCTCGCCGCCGCGCACGATGATGTCCTTGGTCCGACCCGAGATAGACAGGTATCCCTCCGCGCTGAGAGTCGCGAGGTCGCCGGTGTCGAACCAGCCGTCCTCGGTGAACAGGTCGCGGGTCATCTCCGGTCGTTTGGCATAGCCGACGAAGAGAAACGGGCCACGGACCTGGACCCGGCCCTCGGCGTCCGGCGCCACGGGGACGTCATCGAGGTCGACCGTGCGCACCTCCATCCCGGGCCAGGCCCGGCCGTCGGTCGTGATCTTCTCCTCCGGGTCGCCGGGGACACCGATCGTCACGAGGGCGTTCTCGGTCTGACCCCAGCCGCCGAGGACCGCCATGGTGGGCAGGGCCTCCTTGGCTCGGCGGACCATGACGCGCGGGATGGGCGCGCCCATGCAACAGAACCGGGTCAGGCTCTGCAGCCCACTGGTGTCCTCGGGCAGGTGGTCGAGCAGGTCGACGAGGAACGGGGTCGCACCGGAGGTGTAGTTGATGCCGTACTCCGCGACGAGGTCGACGAACTCCGTTGCGTTCCAGATGTCCTGGACGATGCAGGTCTGGCCGTAGACGATCGGCAGGCTCACGCCGTAGAGGAATCCGGTGAGGTGGGCGAAGGTGGAGGCCATGTGGATGACGGTGTCCTCGTCGATCCCCATCCGCTCGGGGATCGGGATGAGCGGAGCCATGAGCGTGTTGTGGCTGTGCATGACGCCCTTGGGCTCGCCCGTCGTGCCCGAGGTGAAGATGAGGAGGGCGACGGCGTTCGGGTCCGGTCGCAGCTCGGCCAGTCCGGCCGGGTCCCGTCGCTCCTCCCACGGCGTGGCCATGAACTCCTCGAAGCTGCGATGTCCGTCCGCAAGAGCATCCTCCTCGGCGTCAACGACCAGCACGTGCTCGATGGACGGCAGCTGCTCCTTGAGCCGTTCGACCATGGCCGGATAGTCGTAGTTGCGGAACTCCCGCGGGGCGACATAGACCTTGCTCTCGGCCAGGCCGACCATGAAGCCGACCTCCCGCTCCCGATAGATCGGGATGAGCGGGTTGGACACGGCCCCGATCCGGACGCAGGCCAGGTGCACGACGACGAACTCGATCCAGTTCGGCAGCTGGTGCGAGACGACATCCCCCGGTTGCACGCCCAGCTCCAGGAGCCCGAGCGCACACCGGTCGGCCTGCGCCTTGAGCTCCGCGTAGGTCAGCGACCGGCGGGAGTCCTTGAAGGCAAGCTTGTCCGGCGTCGTTGCCGCCACCCGGTCAAGGTGGTCGGTGAGGACCTCGTTGGGCCAGTAGCCCGCCGTCGTCATCGCGTCGATGCGGGCCTGGTCGAGATGGGTCTCGAAGGACATCGTTGTCTCCCTGCTTCTTAGGTGTGCATTGCTTCGGGGTGTGCGCGGATCAGGCCATCGTCAGGCCGCCGCTGACGGACAGCGTCTGGCCGGTGATGAAGGACGCCTCGTCGGAGGCGAAGAACGCCACTGCGTTAGCGACATCCTCGGGAGTTCCCAAGCGACGGAACGGGATCGCGCGGGTCAGCCCCTCGCGAAGCTTGGGGTTGTCACCACCCATGGAGGCGAACAGCGCGGTGTCGGTGGGGCCGGGGCAGACGACGTTGACGTTGACCTGGTTGCGGGCGTGCTCGCGCGCGATCGTCTTCGAGAATCCGATGATCCCGGCCTTGGCGCCTGCATACACCGCCTCTCCGGAGGAGCCGACCCGGCCCGCGTCCGAAGCGAGGTTGACGATCGAGCCGCTGTTCTGCTCGACCATGACCGGCAGCACCGCGTGGCAGGTGTTGAGGGCACCGACGTAGTTGATCGCGATGACCTTGTCCCAGAAGTCGGCGTCGGTGTCGATGAAGGGCTTGCCGATGTCCCAGCCGGCGTTGTTGACGAGCACGTCGATCCGGCCGTGCTCGGCCCTGACGCCCTCGACCATCGCGTCGACCGACGCGCGGTCGGTGACGTCGACGGTGTAGGCGCTGGCGCCGCCGCCGATCTCCTCGGCGACCGCCTGGGCCGCGTCACCGTTCATATCGGTGACGATGACGACGGCACCTTCAGCGGCACACTTCGCTGCGATGCCCTTGCCGATGCCGGAACCGGCGCCGGTGACGATGGTGACCTTGTCCTGCAGACGTCCCATGATTGGTGCTCCTTGCTGAGTTCGTTTGAGTCTGTTGCGGATTGAGCAGAGGTATGCGGCGCTCGCCTCGGCCGGCCCACTCAGGGGGCGTACTGGCGGCCGAGCAGGTTGCGGGAGATGACGAGCTTGGACACCTGGGCGGTGCCGTCACCGATCTCCAGTCCGATGACGTCGCGCAGCCGCTGGCCGAGCTTGTGCTCGGAGCTGTAGGCGACGTGCCCGATGGTGAGCAGGCACTGGTGGATGACCTCGGCACTGAGCTTCGGTGCCCAGAACTTCGCCATCGCCGCCTCCGCGGAGTGGTCGATGTCGTTGTCCTTGCGCCAGAGCGCCTCGAGGCAGACGTGCCGGGCGCCGCGGACATACGTCGCGGCCTCGGCGAGCGGGAACGAGACCCCCTGGAACTTGCCGATCGGCTGCCCGAAGGCCTCGCGGTCGCGCGCCCATTGCAGTGCCTCGTCGAGTGACTCCTGGGCGGCGCCGAGGCAGGCGAGCCCGATGATCGCGCGGGAGTAGTCGAAGCCCTGCATGACCGAAACGAAACCGGCGCCCTCCTCGCCGATGAGGCCGTCGGCGGGCACCGGCGTGCCGTCGAAGTGCAGCGAGGCGCGTCCGATGGCGCGGCTGCCGAGGTCATCGAAGGCCGAACGGGACACGGTCGGGTCGGTGAGGTCGACCCAGAACGCGCTGATGCCGCGAGCCCCGGGCCCACCGGTGCGGGCGAGGACGACAGCGCGGTCGGCAGCCATGCCGAGCGTGATCGAGGTCTTCTCCCCGTGCAGCGTCCAGCCGCCGCCCTCGACGGGGACCGCCTTGAGCTCCATCGCGGCGGCGTCGGTGCCGTGGGCGGGCTCGGTGATGCAGATGCACGGGATGGTCTCGCCGCTGGCGATGCCGGGCAGCCAGGCGGACTTCTGCTCCTGCGTGGCATTGCGGACGATGACGTCGCTGATCAGGGCGGTGTTGATGATGAGGTAGGTCGCGTTGAAGTCGTGGCGGCCCACCTCCTCGGCGGCGATCCCGGCGATGACTGCGGTGGCTTCCTGGCCGCCGTACTCCTCGGGGATGCGCAGGGCGGTGAGGCCCATATTCGCCATGTCGGTGGCCAGCTCGCGCCGGAACTCCGCAGCGACATCGTCACTCTGGTAGTGCGGGGCGAGCACCTTCTTGGCGAACCGGGCCACCTCGACCCGGTAGGCCTCCTGGTCCTCGTCGAATCCGTAGTCCATGTGAGTGGTCCTGTCTCAGTGCCAGTTGACGTGCGGGGCGAAGTCGGGGGTGCGCTTCTCGGCGAACGCACGGGCGCCCTCCATGCCCTCCGCCGAGGTGGCGAAGGCGTCCAGCGCGGTCATCGCCATGTTGGAGAAGCCGGCCTGGTGGTCGGTGTCGGCGTTGAAGGACTGCTTGATGAAGCGGATCGCGGTCGGGGAGAGCGCGTTGACCTCGGCGGCCCACGACTTGGCCTCACTCATGAGCTGGTCCGCCGGGACGACCTTGTTGACCAGGCCCATGTCGAGGGCTTCCTGGGCGTTGTACTGACGGCACCAGAACCAGATCTCGCGGGCCTTCTTCTCCCCCACGACGCGGGCGAGGTACGCGGTGCCAAAGCCCGCGTCAAAGGAACCGACCCGCGGGCCGGCCTGGCCGAAGCGGGCGTTTTCACTCGCAATGGACACGTCGCACATGACGTGCAGGACGTGGCCACCACCGATGGCGACGCCGTTGACCGCCGCGATGACGGGCTTCGGGATGTCGCGGATGAGCTTTTGGAGATAGCCGATCTCAAACATGCCGGACTTGGTCGGGCCATAGTCACCGGTCTCTGCGCGCTGCTTGACGTCACCGCCGGTGCAGAACGCCTTCTCACCGGCACCCGTGAGGATGATCGAGCGGACGTTCTGGTCCGCCCAGGCGAGCCGGAAGGCCTCGATGAGCTCCTCGACGGTCTGGCCCCGGAACGCGTTGTAGCGCTCGGGACGGTTCATCGTGATGACCGCCGCTCCGTCCTCGACGCTGTAGATGATGTCTTCGAACTGGCTCATCGGGTGACTCCTTCGACATTGAATTGACATTCATTGAACTTCTATTCACTGAATACTGGTTCATTCGGTATGCTGTGTCAAGACCTATCCGGGAAATTCGTGGAGAAGCCTTCGATGCCGAGCGTGACGACACCCCCAGTGGACACCCGTGAGAAGGCCCGCCGCGAGCGCGTCGAGCGCCGTCGGGCCCAGGTGCTCGAGGCTGCCGCACGGATCATGTACGACACCGGCTATCACGGCATGTCGATGCAGGCGGTCGCCGAGCGGGCCGGCATGAGCGTCGGGCTCATCTACCAGTACTTCGGCGGCAAGGAGGAGGTCCTCGAGGCGGTCATCGTCGATATCCTCAACGGGTTCCGGGAGCAGGTCCCCGCAGCGATGGATGCCGCTGGCTCCGACCCCGAGGAACGGTTGGCGGCCGGGTTCGCTGCATTCTGCGAGGTCATCGACTCCCGCCGCGAGGCGACACTGCTCGCCTACCGGGAGAGCCAGACGCTCTCCCCCGCCGGGCGCGCGACGATCATCCGGATGGAAGAAGAGACGACCGAGCCGTTCCGGCACGCGGTGAGAGAAGGGATCGCGACCGGCCGGTTCCGGGCCGTCTCACCCGAGCTCGTCGCGCACAACCTCAAGATGGCCGCCCACGCCTGGGCCCTGAAGCACTGGACCCTCTCGCGGCACCACACCCTCGGTGAGTATGTCGCCGCCGAGATGGACCTGACCCTCTCTGCCATCCGCGCCTGACCAAGGGCGCCACCCGGTCAGCGGCCGTGCTTGAAGGCGGTGCGCAGATCGCGGTTGAGGGTGGAGATGACGTCCTGGGGGATGCCCTTGGGGCAGGCGTGCGTGCATTCGCCGATGTTCGTGCAGCCGCCGAAGCCCTCGGCGTCGTGCTGGTTGACCATCGCGACCACGCGCGCGTCCCGCTCCGGCTGGCCCTGCGGCAGTTCGCCGAGGTGGGTGACCTTGGCGC
>DUPF01000083.1 GCA_012838445.1 Intrasporangiaceae bacterium
CGCGAGATCGACCAGTCCCGGGTGTTCTCCAGCCACTTGCCGAACTGGCCGTCCTTGACGTGCGCCGGCACCCAGGTGATCTCCTGGTTCAGCGCGAGCATCTCGTCACGGATCTTCGTCGTCGAGACGAACCAGGACGAGACGGCCATGTAGATGAGCGGCTCCCGGCACCGCCAGCAGTGCGGGTAGGAGTGGTCGTAGGTCTCCCGCCGCAGCAGCACCGTGCCCGCGGTGATCGAGCCGACCTCCTCGGCGACGGCGGGACCGCCGGAGGCGGCGTCGAGCCGGGTGCGGGCCTTGAGGTGGTCGATGATCGGCAGGTTCGCGTCGAGGACGAGCAGCCCCGCGTAGTCGTCGACGGGGTAGGTGAAGGTCCCGTCGATGCCGACCGGCACGACGACCTCGATGCCCTCCCGGTCCGTGATGACCTTGTCCTCCTCACCGAAGGCACCGGCGGTATGCACCAGCCCGGTTCCGTCGGTCGTCGTGACGAACTCTGCGGGGACGATGCGGAACGCGTTCTCGTGCCCGAGGTAGTAATCCATCGGCGGGGTGTAGGAGGCCCCGACCAGGTCGGCGCCGGTGAGCCGCTCGACGACGAGTGCGGAGACGTCCCCCTTGGCGTCGCCGGTGAACTCCCGCGCGTAGGCCTGCATGCGCGCCTCGGCGATGACGTACCGCTCCGTCGAGCCGGTGGGCAGGGAGGACTCGACCACCACATACTCGATGTCCTCGCCGACCATGATCGCCAGGTTGCAGGTCAAGGTCCACGGGGTCGTCGTCCAGATCAGCGCCAGGGCGCCGGCCAGCGGACCGTCGGTGATCCGGCAGCCGATCGTGACCGCCGGGTCCTGGCGGGTCTGGTAGACGTCCTCGTCCATCCGCAACTCGTGGTTGGACAGCGGGGTCTGGTCGTTCCAGCAGTACGGCAGCACGCGGAAGCCCTCGTAGCACAGCCCCTTGTCGTAGAGCTGCTTGAAGGCCCACAGGACCGACTCCATGTAGTCCAGGTCGAGGGTCTTGTAGTCGTTGTCGAAGTCGACCCAGCGCGCCTGGCGGGTGACGTAGTCGCGCCACTCGTTCGTGTACTGGAACACCGACTCGCGGCACTTGTCGTTGAACGCCGCGATCCCCATCTCGCGGATCTCGTCGGTGGTCTTGATCCCGAGCTGGCTCATCGCCTCCAACTCGGCCGGCAGACCGTGGGTGTCCCAGCCGAAGCGGCGCTCGACCCGGCGGCCCCGCATCGTGAAGTAGCGCGGGACGACGTCCTTGACGTAGCCGGTGAGCAGGTGCCCGTAGTGCGGCAGCCCGTTGGCGAAGGGCGGGCCGTCGTAGAAGACGAACTCGTTGCTGCCGTTCTCCCCCGCGGGCCGGTTCTCGACCGAGGCGAGGAAGGTGCCGTCGGCGTCCCAGTACTTCAGGACCGCCTCCTCGACGGCCGGGAAGCGGGGGCTCGAGGGCACGGCAGTGGAGCCGGTGCCGTCGGTGAGATGCGAGACCTTGGGGTAGGCCATGGTGACTGGAGTCTCCTTGAGCGGGTGGTCGGGTTGCTCATGCAGGCACGAGGACGACATCCGTGGGTCGAGATCCTCGATCCCGCGGGCACCGCGGTACCACCTCGCTTGCCGGGTCTGCCGGGGCAGCAGGACCAGGCCGCTCATGTGCGGCTGTGACGGGCCGGCCCGTTCGGGTCTAGTGGGGCGACGGATCGCCTGTTCTTCCGAAAGCTCGCCGCTGATGACGGCTCGAACGCTGTTGGGTCGCAAGTGTACTTCCCCACACCGGCTTCCCACCAAACGCGCGCCGGCGGCGCGGCCCCGTCGCGTGGGCTAGAGTGACGATCAGCCCCGAGTATGCGGGGCGAACCACTGCGCACCACCGAGGGGAAGCCGGTCCAAGTCCGGCACTGACCCGCAGCCGTAGGTCGCTGGCAGCACCCAGTGACGAGTCGGAATGCCTCGGCCGGTGCAAGCGGCTCTTCTTTAACCGTCGAGGAACGCGGGACGAGCCCAGCCTTTCGCCACCAGGGAAGCGCACAGGCCGGGTCCGTCACGGATCCGCTAGCGAAAGGCACTCTCCAGATGTCCCCCACCCCCCTGTTGCGGCGGGCGCTCGGCGCCCTGGCCGCTGCGGCGATCGCAGTCCCTGCGCTCGCCACCGGCACGGCCGTGGCCGCACCGGTCTATGACACCCCCCTCCCGCCGGCCGCCGGCACGACGTGGTCCGACGGCGCCTGCGCGCCGGGCGCCGGCGTCACCGTCGTCAGCGACACCCAGGGCAATGACGCAGCCGTCGTCCGGTGCGTGACGAACAAGGACGGCAGCGCCTACGCCTCCGCGAGCGCCCTGCAGTCCTTCGCGGACGCCGGCCTGTCCGTCGTCACCCAGACCTCCGCCCAGGGCGCGATGGTGTGCCAGATCGATGGCGCGCCCACCCCCAACCCGTGCGATGAGTGGAAGGGTGTGTGGTGGTCGTTCTGGACCGGCACCACCGACACCGGCTGGACGATGGCGAGCACCGGCGCCGACGCCACGGCTGCCGCGACCGACTCGGCCATCGGCTTCTCCCTCGTCGACAATGTCGACCCCGCGCCCGCCCCGCGCGTGGTGCTCGGGTCCTCGGGCGCCCAGCCCGAGCAGCCCGGGACCGCCCCGGGTGAGCGTGGTGCCGCGATCACTGCTGCGGCCGACTTCCTCGCCCGCGAACTCGCGGCCGACAACCACCTGCTGGTCAGCTCGGACTTCCCGGACAACGGGCTCACCTCCGATGTGGTGCTCGCGCTCATGTCGGCCGGAGCGCACAAGGATGCTGCGGTCGCGGCGACGAACCAGTTGCAGAAGAGCATCGGCTCCTACATCGGCACGGACGGCGAGTCGTATGCCGGCGCCACCGCCAAATCGCTCGTCGTGGCCCTGGCCACGGGCGTGGACCCGAAGAGCTTCGGCGGCGTCGACCTGATCGGCAAACTGCAGTCCCTGCAGACCAACGAGGGTCGGTTCAGCGACAAGTCGCAATGGGGCGACTACTCGAACACCATCGTGCAGTCGCTGGCGATCATCGGCCTCGAAGGCGCCGGGGTCGGCGCCAGCCAGAAGGCGGTGGACTACCTGACGGCCGCTCAGTGTGACGATGGCGGGTTCGCGCTGAACACCGGCGGGAAGACCTGCGTCAGTGACCCCGACGCGACATCCTTCGCCGTCCAGGCGTTGATGGCGACCCCGTGCGCGGTCCAGTCCGACATCGACTCCGCGGTCGCATACCTGACCAGCCGCCAGGCCAAGAACGGCGGCCTCGGCGGTGGCGCGAGCACCGAGGCGGTCAACGCCAACTCCACGGGTCTCGCCGGGGCCGTGTTCTCTGCTGCGGGCCAGGATGCCCAGGCGGACGCCGCGGCCGACTACCTGACCACCCTGCAGTACGACGCGTCCTTCCCCGAGGCGCTGCGCGGTGGCATCGCCTACAACCAGGCCGCGTTCGATGAGCGCGCGGCCGCCGGCGCCGGGGCGACCGTGCAGGACCAGGACCGTCGGGCGACGACCCAGGGCCTGCTCGGCCTGACCGGCGTGACCTACGCCGAGCTCGCCGGTGCCTTCGACAACGCCCCGGACCGGGCCTGCGCGGCGACGCCGAGCACCCCGCCGACGACCCAGCCGGGAGCTCCCGGCCCGGTCATCGAGACCGACATCCCCGGCGGGTCGAGCCTGCCGGTCGTCGAACTCGGGGCGGCGCTGCTGTTCCTCACCCTCCTCGGTGGTGGTGCCGCGGCGGTGCGGGTCCGGCGCG
>DUPF01000084.1 GCA_012838445.1 Intrasporangiaceae bacterium
CTCGCCCGACACCCCTCTCATCGAGGACCTCGACCTCGTCGTCGAGCCCGGCCAGACCGTGGCCATCGTCGGCCCGACCGGCGCCGGGAAGACCACCCTCGTCAACCTCATCATGCGGTTCTATGAGTTGAACAGCGGCCGGATCACCCTCGACGGCGTCGACATCGCGTCGATGAGCCGCACCGAGCTGCGCTCCCGGGTCGGCATGGTCCTCCAGGACACCTGGCTGTTCGCGGGCACCATCGCCGACAACATCGCCTACGGGCGGCCGGGAGCGACCGAGGAAGAGATCCGCGAGGCCGCCGTGGCCACCTATGTGGACCGGTTCGTCCATTCCCTCCCGGACGGGTATGCCACCCGCCTCGACGACGAAGCCTCCAACCTGTCGGCCGGCGAGAAGCAGTTGATGACGATCGCGCGCGCCTTCATCGCCCAACCCGACCTGCTCATCCTCGACGAGGCGACGTCCTCGGTCGACACCCGCACCGAGGTCCTGGTCCAGCACGCCATGGCGGCCCTGCGGGCGGACCGGACCTCGTTCGTCATCGCCCACCGGCTCTCGACGATCCGGGACGCGGATCTCATCCTCGTCATGGAGGAGGGGCGCATCGTCGAGCAGGGCACTCATGATGAGCTCCTCGCCGTCGGAGGCGCCTTCGCCCGGCTCTACGCCGCACAGTTCCGCGCCGCCGCTGTGCCGACCGAGTGAGGCTGGCTCCCGACTCCGACTGGCCTTAAGGAGTGTCAGACGCGCAGCCCAGCGCGCGCTTGGCACACCCTTGAGTCGCGAGACGTGGTGGACCGGAAATGTAGTTCGTAGACTACAATCCTGCTATGGCAAGGACCTTGAGTTTGCGCGAGATGCGGCAGAACCCGACCGAGGCGATTGACGCGGTCGAGGGCGGTGAGGCAGTCGTCATCACCCGGCATGGTCGGCCCATCGCCGATCTGGTGCCGCATCGAGCGCGACCCGGTGCGACGCCGCGCGAGTTCGCCGAGCTCCTGGATCGGTCTTCTGCCGATCCGGAGTGGGAGCGGGAGCTTGCCCATCAACGAGCCGAAGAGACCCGTGATCTCTGGGGCAATACGCAGTGACCCGGTATGCGCTGCTCGACACGTCTGTCGTGATCAGCGCGATGGGCGCGGGTGAGGTTGAGGAGCTTCCCTACGACGTTCTGGTTGTCTCGGCCTTGAGCTATGCCGAACTGCGCCTTGGACTGGTCACCGCCACTGACATGGATGAGCTGCGCCGTCGCATTCGCCGGATCGAAGCCATCAGTCGGGTGTTCGGCCCGGGGATCCCTTTCGATGATGCGTGTGCCAGGGAGTACGAGCGGGTTGTTCAGGCTGCCGTGGACCACGGCCAGCGTCCGCGCACAAACGCAGTGGATCGGATGATCGCTGCTGTTGCAGCGGCCCACCGCATGCCACTACTGACCCGCAACGCGGTGGACCTGCGCGGCGTCGATGGTCTTGTCGACATCGTGACGGTGTAGGGCACCGGAACATCGCCGCGTCGACCGAGTGCGGCGCCGGCTCGGGCTCGGTCCCGTTAGGATCGTCCGCGTGAGTGACGACCAGGTCCCGGCAGGCGCGACCCGGATCGGAGGGTTCGACAGCGGTGGTCGGTGGTTCGTCCTCGGCCTGTTCGGAATCGGTGGGGCGGCACTCGGGTTCATCTTCCCGTTCCTGACGCGCTGGGCGGCAGAGTTGCCGTGGATGCCGTTCCAAGGTCCGCTGCGTCTGCTCGGCTCGTTCGATCACGGTTGGCTGACCTGGGGAAGGCCGCTCATCGGACTGCTGCTCGGGATGGTTCTAGCATCTTTCGTGATTCACTCCAGCGCCGTCCTCACCATGACCGACGAGCAGATCGAGGTGCGCTCTGCAGAGACGGTCACCCTGATCCGGCGGGATCAGGTCGATGGCGTGCGGCGCGTCGGGGGCAAGCTCGTCATCGTCAATGCGACCGGTCGCGAGCTGCTCAACGCGGAGGTGGAGGGCACCAAGGATGAGCAACGTGACGCGTTCGTCAAGCACGGCTATCCGTGGGAGTCAGGCGCATAGCCAACCTTCGGGCCCCAGCATCCGGCGCCGGCGCCGGCTTGTCGTTAGGGTCAAGGCGTGACGACGAAGCCTGCCTCGCTGCTGCGCACTGAGGCCCGCGTGCGCGCGGACCTGATCACCGTCGATCGGATGGTTGTCGACCTCGACCTCAGCGACTCGGAGTCGACGTTCACCTCGACGACCCGGATCGAGTTCACCTGCCGGGAGCCGGGGGCGAGCACCTCGGCCGACTTCCGGCCCGCGCTGGCCCACCGGGTGACGCTCAACGGGAAGCCGGTCGATCTCGAGGGTGCCGCGGCAGATCTGGCGGGCGGTCGCATACCCCTGGTGCAGTTGCGAGAGCACAACGTGCTCGAGGCGACCGGCACGATGGCCTACTCCCGGGACGGTCAGGGGCTGCACCGGGCCGTCGACCCGGCCGACGGCGAGGCCTACATCTACGGGCACCTGTTCCTCGACGCCGCCCCGACCGTGTTCGCGTGTTTCGATCAGCCCGATCTCAAAGCGCCGTATCGGATCACGGTGCAGGCGCCGCCGGCCTGGACCGTCCTCGGCAACGGCGCCGCCACCCGCCACGACGGAGGCCGGTGGGACCTGGCCGAGACGGAGCCGCTGGCCACCTATTTCGTGACGATCTGTGCCGGCCCGTATGTCTCGGTGCGTGCCGAGCACGACGGGATCCCGCTCGGCATCCACGCCCGGCGGTCCCTGGAGGACCCGTTGGTCGAACAGGCCGATGACATCCTCGACGTGACCCGCGCCTGCCTGGACTACTACCAGGGATTGTTCGGGATCCGCTATCCGTTCGGCGAGTACCACCAGGTCTTCGTCCCCGAGTTCAACGCCGGCGCCATGGAGAACCCGGGGTGTGTCACCTTCCGTGACTCGATGGTCTTCCGGGGTGCGGCCAGCGAGGACCAGATTCTGCAGCGCGCCAACACGATCGCCCACGAGATGGCGCACATGTGGTTCGGCGACCTGGTGACAATGACCTGGTGGGACGACCTATGGCTCAACGAGAGCTTCGCCGAGTACATGGCCTATCGCGCGCTCGTCTCGTCGACACGGTTCACCGATGCGTGGGTCGAGTTCTCCATGTCCCGCAAGCTGTGGGGGTATGCCGCTGAACGCACCCCGTCGACCCACCCGGTCGCCGGGTCACCGGCGCCCGACGCACAGTCCGCCCTGCAGAACTTCGACGGCATCTCGTATGCGAAGGGCGCCTCGGTCCTGCGCCAGCTCATCGCCCA
>DUPF01000008.1 GCA_012838445.1 Intrasporangiaceae bacterium
CGGGTCACGCAGCAGGACGCGGTAGCGCAGCGGCTCGAAGGAGGTCCGCCACCGCAGATACTCACGCGTCCGGTCGGTCCGAAGGCCGGTATGCGGCGCGTGCGCGAGGAGACCGTCGCATACGGCGTCGTCGGTGAAGGCGACCCGCGCGTCCAGACCGGCCTCGGTCGGCTCCGACCACAGCTCTGACGCGGTGCGCGAGCGCGCCATGGTGATCAGAGCCCGCGGACCCGACGGCAGGACGCCCACAGGGAGGTGACGGACCGCCGACCAGCCCATCGACAGGTATCCAGGGCGACTGTTGTCGTTGGGGGTGTTGAAGACGAAGGCGTCGCCGGCACGGGTGAGGTCGGCCACGGCGTCGAGGGTCAGCCGGCGAAAGATGCCCTGCCCCCGGTACGCCGGGTCGGTCGCGGTGTCGACGGCACGCACCGCCGAGACCGGCTTGCCCGCAGGGGTGATGAACCGCCAGCGCAGCAGGGTCCGATAGCCAGCAACCCGCGTGCCGTCCATGGCCACCCAGGCAGGCGATGGCCCGAAGGGATTCTCGCGATGCTTCCACCAGAAGAACTCCTGGTCGGTGCCGTCGGCGGCCCAGCCCATCGTGTCGCGCAGCAGCGCGAGTATGCCTGGCTCGTCCTCTGGCCGGGCTGATCGGAACTCGAGGTCGCTCACGTTCGGTCTCTCTTCTCGAGCCAGCCCTGAAGCATCAGCACCGTCCACAGCTTGTAGTCGTTGTTCCTGACCCCGCTCAGGTGCTGATCCAGAGCGAGGGCGATGGGTTCGGGCCGCAGGAGACCCGCAGAGCGCAGCGCTGCCGGCGAGAGCAGGTCCTGCGCCCACACCCGCAGCGGTCCACGCAGCCAGTCGGCGAGGGGTGGATCGAAGCCCGTCTTCGGACGATCCCACAGCTCGGACGGCACATGGCGGTCCAGGATCTGTCGCAGCGGCCACTTGCCCCGCCCGCCCCGGAACTTGAGCTCGGCAGGCAGCCGCCAGGAGAACTCCACGATGTGATGATCGAGCAGCGGGAGGCGCAGCTCGAGACCGGTCGCCATGCTGCTCCGATCGCCCTTGACCAGCATGTCGTCCGGCAGCAGCCCGCCCTGCTCTCGGAGCAGGACGTGATCCAAGGGCGTCGCACCATGCAGCTCCACCGTGCCATGCTGCTCCCTCAGCTCGGGAGCATCGACGAGGACCTCACCGGGATCCCACTGCAGGGCGAGGGAGTCGTATGCGTCGGTTGTGGTCGGCGCGCGCAGCACCCCCGCCAGCTTGTGCGCCTTGGTGCCGACGTCGACGGTGGGTCGACGCAGGATGCGGGCCAGCCGGTTCCATGACTCGGGCCGGACGGCGAGCATCGCGGCTGCCGCGGCGCCGCGCAAGGGCCTCGGCGCCTGCTGAGCTCGCGCAAGAGAGCCGACAGCAACCCGGTGCCGGTTGTATCCGGCGAACAGCTCATCTCCTCCATCGCCGCTGAGACACACCGTGACCCGCTGCCGGGCGGCC
>DUPF01000085.1 GCA_012838445.1 Intrasporangiaceae bacterium
CGCAATCGCGAAGTTGTGGCGGCGGTGGGGCGTCGGCAGACAGTGGTCTGAGTAGGAGGGCTACAGCGAGGCGCGCAGTGCCTGGTCGAGGTCGGTGATGAGGTCCTCGACATCCTCCAGGCCGATGGAGAGCCGGATGACGTCGGCGTCGGGCTTCTCGTCGGCGTCGACCATCCGGTGCGTGAACGCCTCGGGCGCCTCGATGAGGGAGTCCACCCCGCCGAGCGAGACGGCATGGGTGAAGAGCTTGACCGACTCACAGAGCCGGACCACCTGAGCGTGCCCACCGACCGGGCGGAAGGCGACCATCGCCCCCGGACCGTGCATCTGGCGACCGATGAGTCCCTCGGGATCGGCGCCGGGCAGACCCGGGTAGTGCACCCGGGCCACCAGGTCATGCTCGTCGAGCCACGCGGCGATCCGGGCCGCGTTCTCCTGGGCGGTCCGCACCCGGACCGGCAACGTCGGCAGGCCGCGGTGCAGCAGGTACCCGGCGAGTGGGTGCAGCACTCCCCCGGTCAGCGCCCGAACCGGCCGGATCGCCTCGATCCAGTCGTGCGACCCCGCGACCACACCGCCGAGGACGTCCCCGTGTCCGCCGAGGTACTTCGTCGCGCTGTGCACGACGAGCGAGGCGCCGAGGTCGAGCGGGTTCTGCAGCACGGGAGTCGCGAAGGTGTTGTCCACGAGCACCGGTGCGCCTCCGGCTGCCTCGACGACCGCTGCGATGTCGACCAGGTCCAGGGTCGGGTTGCCGGGTGACTCGATGACGACGAGGCAGGTGTCGTCCCGGACGGCGTCGCTCACAGTCTTGGCCTCGCACCACGTGACCTCCGTGCCCAGAGCACCGGAGTCCAGGAGCGCATCCGTGCCGCCGTAGAGGGGTCGGACCGCGACGATGTGGCGACCCTCCTTGCGCATCATCGCGGCCATGATGCTCCCCGTGATCGCCGCCATGCCGGAGGCGAAGGCGACGGCACCGTCGGCGTGTTCGAGAGCGGCCAGGGCGGTCTCGAAGCGGGCCACCGTCGGGTTCCACGCCCGGGAGTAGACGAACCCACCCGAGGTCGGACCGCCGCCGGTGAGGAGGGCTTCGAGGGAGTCGCCCCCGTCCTCGAACGAGGTCAGCGGATACGTGCTCGACAGGTCAAGTGGTGGCGCGTGCACCCCGAGGGAGAGCAGGTCGTCACGGCCGCCGTGGACGGCCAGGGTGTCGGGTCGCATCTGCGGGAGGGCATCATTGCTCACACCCCCATCATGCCGTGAGCGCGCGACCATCGCGGCAACACCAAGGTGCCGTTCGCGTCCCTGACAACGCGGATGACACCACCGCGACAGCAGACGCGCACAACGGGTGCCGATCGCGTGCCAGAGCACGCGGACGACACCACAACGACACCAGGCGCGGCTGGCCGCTATGACCCGGGCGTCATCCAGCTGAGGATCTGCACGAGCCCGACGGCGGCACAGATCACGAGCAGCCCCGCGATGATGTATGCGACGACCAGGGCCGCGTCGATCCCCTCCTTGGGTGGTTCGGGAGCGACGTAGGGTTCCTTGCCGTCGAGCTCATCGCGCTCGATCGCCTTGTGTTTGAGGGCTTCGACGCGGGGTACCTCGGAGGAGCGGCGCACCGAGCGCGGGAGGGAGCGCCACATGTTGCCGAAGTGGTCGTCGTGGTGTTCGCGCCAGGCCTTGATCGACTCCTCGACCTCGGTGCCGCTCTTGCTCGTCCCGAACCACGCGGCCCCGGCGGCCGGCAGGTCACCCATCCCGTAGAGCACGCCGCCGAGGACCGCGAGAGCGTCCTCGTCGAGGGTGTGTTCGAGGGATCTGACCAGCCCGTCCCGGGCCCGCCACGCCTGGCCGGCGGCGAGATCGGCATGCGCCTGCGCGATGACCTCACTCGCCATGACTCGTCCTCACACCCCAGAGCCTAACGAGCCGAAGCCGCGGGGACGATGAGCATCGTCCCCGCGGCCCGGCCACGCATCCGGTCGGGAGCACCTCAGCCGTCGGAGCTGCTCACCCCACCGCCCTCCCCGGTGTACGGCGTCGCATCGGCCGGCGGTGGCACCGGCCCCTCGAGCGGATCGTCCGAGGGCTTGGCCGGTCGGGCGTTCTCGATGACGGTGCCGTCCTTGAGGACCAGGTCGTAGGTGATGATCGGCTCCGGTCCGCCCTGACCGCTCGGTGGCAGCGGCTCGTCGGGGAAGATCCGGCCGGGGAACCAGGCGGCGTACCGCCCGTTGTCGATGGTGGCCTGAGCGGTCAGCTCCCCTGCGTGCAACGTCAACGACTCGACGTCGGCCCCGACCGCTCCGTCGATCATCGAGATCTCCGAGCCGTACTGGGCCATCGAACCGTCGAAGAAGCTGTCGGCGGGCGCCGCGTCGGGCGGCCCACCGGTCCCTCCGGCGACGCCGGTGAACAGCGACTTCCCGGAGGTTGCGCCCTCGGCCATCTCGAGGACGCAGAAGCCGCTGAGGGACTTCATCGGACCCTCGTCCCGGAGCACGACGGCAACCAGGTCACCGCGACGCTCGGTCAGGGCCACGGTCGCGCTCTCCGGATCGAACTCCTCCGGCCCACCCTTCTGCCGCGCCCAGAACGGGCCGCGTTGGGCATCGCGGCACTCCTCGGCGGCGGTCGCGGCGTCCCGGGCGGCGACGGCCTGGGGGGTGGCGGTCCAGGATGCGTATGCGTTGCTCTGGCCGGTCCCGGGCAGCACGACCAGGGCGGTGGCACCGGCGGCAGCCACAGCGACGAGGCCGGCGACCCGTCGCATCACGGGGCGACGGCGGCGTTGGTGCATCGGGATGACCGTCGCGGCCGGCGAGGCGGACGGCAGGTCGGCCAGGCGGGCGTCGAGGGCGGCCCGGGAGGCGGTGGTGTCGGCATCGGCCGCGTCGTGGGCACGGAGCAGCTGATCGATGTCGTGGTCACGGATGTCGTTCATGTGGGGATCTCCTGGTCGAGGTGGCGGCGCAGATTGCGTCGGGCGCGCATGAGTCGGACCCGGTAGGCGGCGGAGGTGATGCCGAGGACCTTCCCGGCCTCGACGGAGGTGAGTTCGTCGAAGACGGTCAGGGCGAGGGTCTCCTGGTCGACCGGGTCGAGACGACGCCACGCGGTGACGATGTCGAGGCGGATCTCGATCGCGTCGAGTCGCTCCTGAGGATGCGAACCTGGTTGGGGTTGCATGTGATCCGCGATCCGGACCGCGAGAGCGTCTTGGCGGCCGGTCGAGCGGAGGGCGTTGAGCGCGCAGTTCCGGGCGATCCCGAACAGCCAGGCCCGCGCCTGTGACAGGTCGGTCGGCAGCTCGTCGATCCGGCGCCACACGATCAGGTATGCCTCGGCGGCCACGTCCTCGACCTGCGCCGGGGCGACCCGTCGACGCAGGAAACGAATGAGGTCGTCGGCGCTCGATGCATACACCTCCCGGAAGCGTCGCTCCTGCGGACTCATGGCACTGATCGTGCCCGGTTCGTCGGTCATTGCGCTCACATCAAGGACATGTCCGCCGGACTACCGGGTGTAACAGCGCAGGGCCTACGATCGGGGCGTGACCACGGACGAGCAGCGGCTCACGTGCACCCTGCGGGGGATGGCCTGGCGCGCCGGTCGGGTCACCGACGACGCGGTCACCCTCGATGAGCTGGCCGGCCTGGCCGGGGACGGCTCCCGGCTGCTCTGGGTGGATCTGGTCGATCCGAGCGCCGCTGACATGGCGCTGCTCGCCGAGCACCTGGGCCTGACCGAGCAGACGGTCGAGGATGTGCTCGCCCCGC
Source organism: Intrasporangiaceae bacterium (assembly GCA_012838445.1). GTDB lineage: Bacteria > Actinomycetota > Actinomycetes > Actinomycetales > Dermatophilaceae > F2B08. The sequence goes on from DUPF01000085.1 coordinate 3,795, forward strand.
TGGAGCGGCCGAAGTTCATGCGCGCGAGCGACCACACGTTCTTCATGACGTATGCGTTGGCCCTGCAGGCGCAGACCCCCGGTCCGGAGCGGCTCACCCTGTCCCGGATCAGTGGTCTGGTCCTGCCGCACGCGCTGGTGACGATCCGCTCCGACGACCACTTCGACATCGACGAGGTGGTGCGCCGGTGGCGGGAGAATGGGGATCTGCTCGCCGGGGGCAGCCCCGGGGCACTGCTGCACGGACTGCTCGACACGATCGTCGACGGTCACTTCGAGACGGTGCAACTCCTCGACGACGACATCGAGGCGTTGGAGGAGCTGCTCTTCGACGGCGGCCCTGGCGGCCGGGATTTCGTCCGGCAGGTGTACGGCCTGCGCAAGGATCTTGTGCGGTTGCGCCGGGTCATCCTGCCGATGCGGGAGGTCGTCAACGGCGTCCTCCGGCACGGGACGTCGGATCCGGTACTCAGCCGCTGGTACGACGACCTGTACGACCACGTGCTCCGGGTCGCCGAATGGACCGAGTCGCTGCGGGATCTGGTGACCAGCCTCTTCGAGACCAACCTGTCGCTGCAGGACATGCGCCTGAACGAGGTGATGCGCAAGCTCGCGGCGTGGGCGGCGATCATCGCCGTGCCGACCGCCGTCACGGGGTGGTTCGGGCAGAACATCCCCTACCCCGGGTATACGGCCCGTTCGGGTCTGTGGCTGTCGATCGCGCTCATCGTCATCGGGTGCGGCGCGTTGTATGTCGCCTTCCGGCGCCGCGGGTGGCTCTGACCTGCCGGCGGCGCCGTCGTAGCCGGTGAGTTGTCCACAGCCAGGTGTGGATCCACGGTGCACAACACAGCCCCAACGGTGGACAACTCTCGGATCCCTGTGGACAGTTGGGGGATAACAGAATTACAGTCCAGTAGTTTGCCAAAAACCCTTGCGCTCAACGAGATTCCCCGGTTAACTACTTCATACGCGCTCCCCTCGGGGAGAGCGGGATGACTCGAAAGAGACGATCCACCGAAGGGGTTCGCCCTGGAGGAACCGGCCAGGTGATGGGCTGGGGATAGTCGCGGAAGAGTGCATCGGTTGCAGCGATCACCAGCGGACCACCCGAAGGGCCCTTTGCATCTCATACATACAAAGGGCCCTTCACCCTTTCCTGCCGCTGACTGAGACCGGCCCCCACACTCACGTACCCTGCTGCGATGCTCCCTGCTCTGCCGGCCCCTCCTGCCCTGAGCGCCGCCGCATCCGCGAGCGCCGGCCCCGACCCGGCCGCCTACCTCGCCGTCGTCCTCCTCGTCGCCGTGCTGTGCCAATGGCTCGCCTGGGCACTGCGGGTGCCGTCCCTCCTGCTCCTCCTCATCGCCGGATTCGCCCTCGGCCACTGGCAGCGGCCCGACGAGATCTTCGGCCCCGACCCGCTCTTCGCCGCAGTCACGGTCGCGGTCGGGATCATCCTCTTCGAGGGCAGCCTCAGCCTGCGGTTCAGCGACCTGCGCGGGATCAGCACCCCGGTCCGGCGACTCTGCACCACCGTCGCACTCCTCGCGTGGATCCTCATCACCGGGGCGGCGCTGCTCATCGGACTCGACCCCGCCCTCGCCGTCCTCGTCGGCGCGATCCTCATCGTCACCGGTCCGACGGTCATCAACCCGATCCTGCGCCAACTGCGACCGACCCGCCGGGTGTCGTCGATGCTGCGCTGGGAGGGCATCGTCGTCGACCCGATCGGCGCCATCCTCGCGGTGCTCGTCTACCAGGTGATCGTCGCCTTCGGCAGTGAGGGCACCGTCGCGCTCGTCGTGGGCAACCTCGCCACCACCCTCGCGATCAGCTTCGGCATCGCCGGGGTCGTCGGCTTCTCACTCGGCTATCTCGTGCGCCGCCACCTGGTCCCCGACTTCCTCCAGGCGGTCCTCTTCCTCGGGGTCGCGATCGCCGTCGTCGTCATCTCCAACCGGCTCGCCGCCGAGTCTGGGCTGCTCACCGTGACCGTCCTCGGCATCGTCCTGGCCAATCAGCCGGGCCTGCAGTTGCAGCAGATCCGCGAGTTCAAGGAGCACCTCCAGGTCCTCCTCGTCGGGGTCCTGTTCATCGTCCTCGCCGGACGGATCACGACCGGCGACATCGTCGACGTGCTGCCCCGGGCGGCGCTCTTCCTCGCCCTGCTCATCCTCCTCGCCCGACCGGTGAGCACCTTCCTCGGCCTGGCCAACACCTCCGCCACCCGGCGCGAACGACTCCTCCTCGCCTTCATGGCACCCCGCGGGATCGTCGCCGCCGCCGTGACGAGCGTCTTCGCCCTGAAGTTCGACGCCGCCTCGACCCGGGTGCGGGAGACGGCACCCGGCCTCGACGACGGCTCCGCCGAGGAGGTCCTCGCCCATGCCGACGCGCTGGCCCGTCTCGCGGAGCAGGCCGAGGCCCTCGTGCCTCTGGTATTCCTCGTCATCGTCGGGACCGTCACGATCTACGGCCTGGGCGTCGGCCGCCTCGCCGAACGGCTCGGACTGGCGACCAGCCGGCCACAGGGCATCCTGTTCGCCGGAGCCTCACCGTGGACGATCAGCGCCGCCACACTCCTCACCGAACTCGACATCCCGACCCTCATCGTCGACCCCGACTTCCGCCGCCTCCAGCGGGCCCGGATGGCCGGACTGACCACGGTCCGCACGAACATCGTCAGCGAGTTCGCCGTCGACCGGCTCGAACTCGCCGGCCTCGGCAGCTTCATCGGGGCCACGAACGACGACAGCGCCAACGCCACCGCCGCCCGGGAGTTCGCACACATCTTCGGCAAGAACAACAGCTTCCAGCTCACCCCCGCCGACGCGGCCGGCGACGCGAAACCGACCAAGGCCCCACCGGAACGGCTCCTCGGCCGACGCGTCTTCGACCCCGCGCCCACCCTCGACGAGCTCGAGCAGCGCACCGCCGGCGGTCACGTCGTGAAGAAGACCAAACTCACCGACGACTTCACCCTCGAGGACTTCCGCGCCCGGTACCCCGAGGCGATCATCATGTTCGTCATCAAGGCCGGTCGACTGTCCGTCGTCACCGCGTCGACGACGCTGCCGACAACGGGCGTCGCTCTCATCGCGATGGTCCCCGGCAAACAGGCGACCCCACGGACCGAGGCCGCACCCGCCCGAGCCGAGTCCCGCGACGGCGCGAGGACCTGATCGGGCGAGCACCGCATACCCCCGTGCAGACCTGGATCCGCGGACACCGGAGCCGGGCACGTGGCAGGCTGGATCCATGCGTGCCCTCGTCAAGACCAGCGCCGGTCCGGGTCTGGAGTTCATCGACGTCCCCGAGCCCGACGCCGGCCCCGGGGAGGTCAAGATCCGGGTGCTGCGAGCCGGACTGTGCGGCACCGATCTGCACATCGAATCCTGGGACGACACCGCCGCCGAACTCGTCGACCCGCCGCTGATCGTCGGGCACGAGTTCTATGGCGAGATCGTCCAGATCGGTGCGGGGGTGCCGACCGACGACCGCTACGGACTGGCGGTCGGGCAGCGCTGCTCGGTCGAGGGACATGTCGTGTGCGGGGCCTGCCGCAACTGCCGCGCCGGGCGTCGGCACATGTGCGTGCGCACCAGCAATCTCGGGGTCAACCGGGACGGGGCCTTCGCGGACTATGTCGTCGTGCCCTACCAGAACGTCTGGGTCCAGCCCGATCTCATCGACCCGGACCTCGGCGCCATCTTCGACCCGCTCGGCAACGCGGTCCACACCGCCTTGTCCTTCCCGATGAGCGGCGAGGACGTGCTCATCACCGGTGCCGGCCCGATCGGAGTCATGGCCACCGCGATCGCCCGCCACGTCGGAGCGAGGTATGTGGTGGTCACCGATGTCTCCGATGCCCGCCTCGAACTGGCGAAGGCGGTCGGCGCGGACCGGATCGTCAACGTCACCCGGGAGCGGATCGCGGCGGCGCAGGAGTCGCTCGGGATGACCGAGGGCTTCGACGTCGCCCTGGAGATGTCCGGCAACCCCAGTGCCGTCGCCGAACTCATCGAGAACTGCAACCACGGCGCGAAGGTGGCCCTGCTCGGCCTGCCGAGCGAACCGTTCGAGATCGACGGGGCCAAGGTCATCACCCACATGCTCACCCTCAAGGGTATCTACGGCCGGGAGATGTACGACACCTGGTACAAGATGACGTTCATGCTGCAGTCCTCGCAGCAGTTGCGCGACGCCATCCGATCGGTCATCACCGACCGCTTCCCCGCCGAGCAGTGGGCCGACGCCTTCGCCGCCGCCCGGGCCGGTGCGGGCGGCAAAGTCATCATGGACTGGAGCTGAACACTCATGGGATACACCGAGATTCGCGACGACCTGCGCGCCGAACTGGCCGAGATCGAGGCGGCCGGACTGTTCAAACGCGAACGTGAGATCACCACCCCACAGTCGGCGCACATCGAGACCACGAAGGGTCCGGCGCTGAACTTCTGCGCGAACAACTACCTCGGCCTGGCCGACCACCCCGACGTCGTCGCCGCCGCCCGGGCCGCCCTCGACGACTGGGGCTTCGGGATGGCATCGGTCCGCTTCATCTGCGGCACCCAGAGCCAGCACCGGGACCTGGAGCGGGAGATCGCCGAGTTCAGCGGCACCGACGACGCGATCCTCTTCCCGTCCTGCTTCGACGCCAACGGCGGCATCTTCGAGGTGCTCATGGGGCCGGAGGACGCGATCATCTCCGACACGCTCAACCACGCCTCGATCATCGACGGGGTCCGGCTCTCCAAGGCGAAGCGCTTCCGGTATGCCAACCGGGACATGGCCGACCTGCGGGCCCAGCTCGAGACCGCCCGCGCCCAGGACGCGCGCCGAATCCTCATCGTCACCGACGGGGTGTTCTCCATGGATGGCTACTACGCCCCGCTCGAGGAGATCTGCGACCTCGCCGACGAGTTCGGCGCCCTGGTCATGGTCGACGACTCCCACGCGGTCGGCTTCGTCGGCGAGCACGGCCGCGGCACCCACGAGCACTGCGGGGTGCTCACCGACGACGGCAACCGGGTCGACATCCTCACCGGCACCCTCGGCAAGGCCCTCGGCGGCGGCAGCGGCGGGTATGTCGCCGCCCACCAGGAGATCATCGACCTGCTCAAGCAGCGGGCGCGGCCCTACCTGTTCTCCAACGCGGTCGCCCCGAGCATCGTCGCCGGCTCCCGCGCCGCCCTGACGATCGCGCGAGAATCCGACGAGCCGCGGGAGCGGCTGCAGCACAACGCGCGCCTGTTCCGCGACCTGATGACCGAGGCGGGCTTCGACCTGCTCCCCGGCAGCCACGCCATCGTCCCGGTCATGTTCCCCGGCGAGGACGGTGCCCGCCAGGCCAGCGAGATCGCCGACGTGATGCTCGACCACGGCGTCTACGTCATCGCGTTCTCCTTCCCCGTCGTGCCCCGCGGGGAGGCGAGGATCCGGGTCCAACTGTCGGCAGCGCATACCGATGCGGACATCCGCACCTGCGTGCAGGCGTTCGTCGCCGCCCGCGAGCAGGTCGCCCCTGACGCCGACGGCGGCTGACCCGGTCGGGGTTGTCGTACCGTCCTACACGCACCGACTGCCGGGCGCGCTGCGTCCGTTCGTCTCCCGGTGCGTCGGCTACGACTACCTCACTGATCCGACGGCGATCCACCACGGTGTGCCCTCGACAGCCCTGACGGTCGTCATCGCCTTCGACGAGCCGCTCGACTGCAGCTGGCTCGACGGGCGCACCGGTGACCGCTACGCCATCCTCGTGGCCGGGCTGCACACCTCCCCTGCACTGATCCGCACCCACGGGCTGCAGCGCGGGATCCAACTGGCCCTCACTCCGCTCGGGTGCCGGGCGCTGCTCGGCACGCCACCGGCAGCACTGGCCAACGAACTCGTCCCCGGCCCCGAGCTGGGCCTGTCCGACACCGTCCACGACCGACTCGACTCAGCGGACTGGCACACCCGCTTCGATCTCGTGGAGGAGCTGCTCGTGGACCGACTGAACCGACACCGCTGGTCGGTGGATCCGATCGCCGGGACGGCCTGGGAACGGATCACGACGCAGCGCGGGGACGTTCGGGTGGAGCATCTCGCCGCCGACCTCGGGATCTCCCGGCGACACCTCCAGACACGGTTCCGACACGAGCTCGGGGTCTCCCCGAAGCAGGCCGTGCGGCTCGCCCGGTTCGAGCACGCTCAGTCCCTTCTCGTCAGCGGGATGAGCAGCGCCGACGTCGCGGCCGAGGCCGGATTCGCGGACCAGCCGCATCTGCACCGGGAGTTCCGGGCGCTTGCCGGGATGACCCCACGCGAGTCACTCACGGAGTTCCCAATTGTTCACGACGAGCTGCCGTCGCAGGCCTGAGGATGGGAGCCATGAGCAAACCACAGCTGTATCAGTGCTTCCGCTTCAGCGACGCCGACCGGGCGATCGAACTGCTCACCGCACTCGGCTTCCGGGAGGCCTTCATCGTCCGCGACGAGGCCGACCCCTCCCAGGTCGTCCATGCCCAGTACCTCTGGCGCGACAACGGCGGCATCATGTTCGGTTCGGTCCGGGACGACGGCAAGCCTGGCGCGTTCTCCCACGGTGGCAGCATCTGCAACATCGTCGTCGAATCCGACGATGAGGTCGACGCGGTCTATGCCAGGGCACTCGCGGCCGGGGCAGTCAGTGCCGCCGAGCCGAGCAACGCCCCGCACGGGGGTCGTGTCGCCGGAGTGGTCGACATCGACGGGAACTACTGGAACATCGACTCCTATCCGGGCGAGTGACCGACACCGGCCGGCCCCGGTCGGGGTTGTCGTGGCCTCAGAGGAGGGCGAGTTCGCTGGCGAGGTCGTCGAGGCCGAGTGCGCCGAGGGAGAGCGCCTTCATGTGCCAGTCCTTGAGGTCGAACTCCTCACCCCGGTCCTGATGCGCCCGACGGGCCGCCTCGCGTCCCTCGAGCCAGACCCGTTCGCCGAGTTTGTAGGAGATCGCCTGTCCCGGCCAGCCGAGGTAGCGCACGATCTCGGACCGGATGAACTCGGCCGGTCGGCCGGAGTGCATCCCGAAGAACTGCTCCC
>DUPF01000086.1 GCA_012838445.1 Intrasporangiaceae bacterium
CACAGACACATGAGGTTGTCTGCGGCCGTCGGTCCGTGCGGCCACGGGATGACATGGTCGATGTCGCACCAGCGAGCTGCAATGATGCATCCGGGGAATCGACATCGCCCGTCACGCTGGCGGATGAACGACTTCAACCGGACGTTGGGGCGATAGGCGTCGGTGCTCAATTCATGGTCGAGGTCGACGAGTGCCCCGCTCACCGGATGGACGAATCGGACAGCGGGCCCCGGATCCCCGACTCGGGATCGCGCCCACGACGGGGTGGGACCGGCGACCCGGGCTCGTCCGGGAGCGGTGAGCGGCACAGCCGGTAGCGCATCCAGCGGCATCCACCGCACCTCGGACCCACGGGCTCCGGACACGGTGATGAAGATCGGTTCAAGAGCGTCCTGCTCACGAGTACGTGACGTCTCGCAGCGCTCGGCTTTACTGACATGGCGCTCTGGCGCACCGCCGCCACGCTCGGGCGCACTGACATGACGCTCGGGCGCATCGACACCACGCCCTGGCGACGCGTCACGACCCGGATCCCGATCTGATCCCCTCCGTACCGGGGGACGCGGACTGGGGGCGTCGCTCAGGGCCTGCGCGCTCGGACGGGTGGGACGGGCGTCGGCCACCGACTCATCGGCTCCCTGACGTTCGATGGCCTCGGCCAGGGCATCAGCCGCGACCGTCAGGTCCAGGACCGTCTCGACGGTGGCGTTGCCGTCCACGAGATCGAGGAGGGCATACGCCCGGGCCTGCTCCAACGTGGGATACGCGCCGTCCTCGCGGTAGCGGTGTGCCAGTGCGTCGACCGCGGCCCACGCCCGGGCCGAACGCTCGGACGGGAACACGGCACTCCAGTTGTCGGTGCCGGGCTCACCCAGCCAGCGCCGCACCGACACCGCGTTGCGGGCCTCCCGCAACCGCTCCTTGAGCAACTCCGGTGCCAGCCGGAACAGGATGTCCCGGGTCCGCCGGCGCAGCGCCGGACCGGACCGCTCCCGCATCTCCGGAGCCAGCACGTCGACGACCGTGCGAGCCAACTCGACCGGCACATCGGTCAACTCACCGGCGATACACCGCGCCTTGTAGTCGTCCAGGACCCCCTCGGTCATCGCCTGCTGCACCGCCGGGACCCGCACCACCCGGGTCACCGCCTGCTTGACGAGCTCCTCCCCGAAGCGCGCCGAGGTGCCCGTCGCGGTCGAGACCATCGCGCCGGCATCGACGCACACACTCCCGAGCCCATTGACCTGCACCCCGATGACACCGTCCTCGGTGACGACCTCGTCGAGTGCGGCCAACCGCACGATCGCCGCGTCGCGCGCGGCGGCGAGCGCACTCATGCCGGCTGTGACCTCGGCGATCAGGTCCATCCAGCCGTCCACGCCGCGCTCCCCGGCCGGCACCGAGCACGCATCGACGACACCCTGGATCAGGTCCAGGACCCCCGATCCGGAGGCTGTCATCTCGCTGCTCTGCGCCATGAATCAACTCAACCAGGGAGCACTGACAGTGCTTGCCGACCGGCCACGAAGCCGCCCCTACGCACAACAACACGCCGCAGGACGGACAGCAACGCCACAGGCAGACAGCCCTCAGCTACGGCTTCGGATGCCGTGCGTCATACGCGATGAACCCACGCGACCGGACGAAGAACCAGCCCATGACGAGCACACACAGCAGTCCGCCGAGCACCGCGGTCCAGCCCTCGCCGATCCCTTCGGCGACACCACCCCCGAGCATCTCCCCGACCCGCGGCCCACCGGCGACGACGACGATGAACACGCCCTGCAACCGGCCCCGCATATGGTCCGGCGTCGCACTCTGCAGGATCGTCGTGCGATACACCGCAGACACGGCATCGGAGGCGCCGGCCGCGAACATGCCCGCCATCGCCACCCAGAACGCCTGCCGCAACGTCAACGGTCCACCCGCGAGCAGCAGCGCCACCCCGAGCCCGGCGATCCCCAGACCCCAGCCACAGATCGAGATCAGGATCGCCACCCCCTGCCGACGCACCGCACCGAGCCGTCCCGAGAAGAACATGGCGACGATCCCACCGACAGCCGCCGCGGCATACAGGTTGCCGACCGTCGTCGCGCCACCGCCGAGGATGACCATCCCGGCGGCCGGCAGCAGCACGCGCGGCTGGGCGAGGACCATCGCAAAGATGTCGGTGATGAACGTCATCCGCACATTCGGGCTGCGTCCGAGGAACCTGAATCCGTCAACAACAGAACGGAATCCGGCCCTCCGCACACCATGGGTCGGGTCCGGCTTGATCGGCCCCAGCGTGAGCAACCCCCACAAGGCAGCGGTCGTGATGACGGCATCGACGGTGTATGCGGCCGCGAACCCCCACCATCCGATGAGCACCCCCGCGAGCAGCGGCCCGACCGTCATCGCCGTGTTCATCGCGAGCACGCCTAGGGCGTTCGCCGCCGGCAGCTGCTCCAGCGGCAGGATCCGCGGGTAGATGCTCGACCGAGCCGGGGACATGACCGCGTAGGCCGCGTTGAACAACCCGACCAACGCATACAGCACCCACACCGAGGTGTTGCCCAGGTATGCCTGGGTCGCGAGCAGCACACTGCTCACCCAGGCGATGAGTTGGGCGACGAAAGCGACCGTGCGCCGGTCGTACTGGTCGGCGAGTGCGCCGCCGTACAGGCCCATGACGACGAGTGGGACGAGAGCGAACAACCCGACGAGACCGACCGCTGCGGAGGAGCCGGTCAGGTCGTACACCTGCAACCCGATCGCGACCGTCGCCATCTGGGCACCGATCCCGGCGAGGGTGAAGCCGCTCCACAACCGCAGATAGGCAGGGCTGGTGCGCAGCGGGGTCAGGTCGGGCAGGAGAGTGCGCACGTCCCGCATCATCTCCGACGCGGCCGGTTCCCGCCGAATGCAGCTCACGATCCCCGACTGATCCGACTCGCCCGAACGTCCGCCGTTCGTCAACTCTGGGGACGCATGCACGCACCGGTCGTAGACTGGCCCCATCATGGCCACTTCCCCTGCTCAACTCGACAAGGTCGTGATCCGCTTCGCCGGTGACTCCGGTGATGGCATGCAGCTCACGGGTGACCGGTTCACCTCGGACACTGCGGCTTTGGGCAATGACTTGTCGACACTGCCGAACTTCCCGGCAGAGATCCGCGCTCCCCAGGGAACCCTTCCGGGGGTCTCGAGCTTCCAGCTCCATTTCGCCGACCACGACGTCCTCACCCCCGGTGACGCCCCGGACGTCCTCGTCGCGATGAATCCGGCCGCACTCAAGGCCAACCTCGCCGATGTGCCGCGGGGTGCGACGATCATCGTCGATGCCGATGCGTTCAACCGCCGCAACCTGGCCAAGGTCGGCTATGCGACCAGTCCACTCGAGGACGGTTCGCTCGACTCCTGGCAGGTGCGACCGATCCCGTTGACGTCGATCACGGTCGAGGCCCTGGCCGACTTTGACGGCCTGACCCGCAAGGAGAAGGAACGGGCGAAGAACATGTTCGCCCTCGGCCTGCTCTCGTGGATGTTCTCGCGACCGACGATGGGCACCGAGGCGTTCCTGAAGAGCAAGTTCGCCGATCAGCCGGACATCCTCGCCGCCAACCTCGCCGCCCTGTATGCGGGACTCCACTACGGGGAGACCACCGAGGAGTTCGCGGTCCGGTATGAGGTCGCGCCGGCGCAGATGCCGCCCGGGACCTACCGCAACATCACCGGGAACCAGGCGCTCGCATACGGATTCGTCGCTGCCGCCCACCGGGCCGGGCTGCCGCTCGTGCTCGGTTCCTATCCGATCACCCCGGCCAGCGACATCCTGCACACGCTCTCGACGCTGAAGCGGCACAACGTGACGACGATGCAGGCCGAGGACGAGATCGCCGGGATCGGGATGGCTCTCGGCGCCTCGTTCGGTGGGGCTCTGGGGTTGACGACGACGAGTGGTCCGGGCATTGCACTGAAGTCGGAGACGATCGGGCTCGCCGTCGCCCTGGAACTGCCGCTCGTCATCGTCGATGTCCAGCGCGGCGGCCCGTCGACCGGGCTGCCGACCAAGACCGAACAGTCCGACCTGCTCCAGGCGATGTTCGGGCGCAACGGGGAGTCGCCGGTGCCGGTCATCGCCCCCCAGTCGCCGGTCGACTGCTTCGACGCCGCGATCGAGGCGGTGCGGATCGCGACGACCTACCGGACCCCGGTCATGCTCCTCTCGGACGGCTACCTCGCCAACGGGTCGGAGCCGTGGCGGATCCCCGAGGTCAGTGACCTGCCTGATCTCACAGTGGAATTCACGACCGAGCCAAACGCCGAGGACGACGCCGGCAACCCGATCTTCCACCCGTTCCAGCGCGACCCGCAGACCCTCGCCCGCCCGTGGGCGGTGCCGGGCACGCCTGGTCTGGAGCACCGGATCGGCGGCATCGAGAAGGCCAACCTGACCGGCAACATCTCCTACGACCCGGAGAATCACGACCTCATGGTCCGGTTGCGGGCCGAGAAGGTCTCCGGGATCACCGTCCCCGATCTCGTCGTCGACGACCCGTCCGGGCAGGCGGAGGTCCTCATCCTCGGGTGGGGTTCGACCTTCGGTCCGGTCGCGGCCGCCACCCGTGACGCCCGGGCGCTCGGGATGCGGGTGGCGCGGGCGCACCTGCGTCACCTCAACCCATTCCCGAAGAATCTGGGAGAGGTGCTGCGCGCATACTCCCGGGTCCTGGTTCCGGAGATGAACACCGGACAACTCGCGATGCTGCTGCGGGCTGCGTATCTCGTTGATGTGCAGTCGATCTCGCAGGTGCGTGGCCTGCCGTTCACGACCGGGGAGTTGGTCCAGGCGATCACCACAGCCGTCGATGCGGGGTCGTCGATGCAGGTCGGGGGGCGGCGATGAGCGACCCGATCGATCTGGGTATGCCGGCCTCCGGTCTCGCAGGGATCCCCACCCTGGGTGCGGATGACGCTGGTCTGACCAAGCGCGACTTCACCTCCGATCAGGAGGTCCGCTGGTGCCCGGGCTGTGGCGACTATGCGGTGCTCGCGGCCGTGCAGGGCTTCCTGCCCGACCTCGGGCTGCGCCGCGAGAACATCGTCTTCGTCTCCGGTATCGGCTGCTCCTCACGGTTCCCGTACTACCTCGACACCTACGGGATGCACTCGATCCACGGCCGGGCACCGGCGATCGCGACCGGGTTGGCGACCTCCCGTCCGGACCTGTCGGTGTGGGTCGTCACCGGTGACGGCGATGCCCTCTCCATCGGCGGCAACCACCTCATCCACGCCCTGCGCCGCAACGTCAACATCACGATCCTGTTGTTCAACAACAAGATCTACGGGTTGACCAAGGGGCAGTACTCCCCCACGAGCGACGCCGGCACGATCACCAAGTCGACCCCGATGGGGTCGGTGGACACCCCGTTCAACCCGGTCTCCCTCGCCCTCGGGGCCGAGGCGAGTTTCGTCGCCCGCACCCTCGACAGCGACCGCACCCACCTGACCGGGGTGCTGCGTCAGGCTGCCGAGCACCGGGGTGCGGCGTTCGTCGAGATCTACCAGAACTGCCCGATCTTCAACGACGGCGCCTTCCAGCTCATCAAGGACCGGGACAGCCAGGCCGCCCGCCTCGTCCACCTCGTCGACGGCGAACCGGTCACCGCAGGTGTCGAGGCCGACCGGCAGGTCCTCATCCGCGAGGCCAACGGCTCGGTCCGTTTCGTCCCGGAGACCGAGGCTGCCGGACGTCCCGTCGTCATCCACGACGTGCGAGACCCCAACCCCACTGCGGCCTTTGCCCTCTCCCGCCTCGACGACGGGACGATGACGCACGTGCCGATGGGGGTCTTCCGCAACGTCGACCGGCCCACCTACGACGACCTCGTCCGCGGTCAGGTCGAGTCCGCCGTCGCCGGTGCCGGCCGCCCCTCGGACGACGCCTCGCTCGATACCCTCCTGCGCGGCACGGACACCTGGACGGTCGCCTGAGCAGTCCGCGACCTCCGGATCACCGGCCGCGGCGGACCTCGTCCTGCGCCGCTGCGAGGACATCGACGAAGCGGAGCACGTCATCGCCGGAGGCCGGCAGCGCGTCGACCCCACCGGCGAAGGCCCCGACCCGGTCCGCTCCCGCAGCGTGCAGCGCCGCGATCTCCTCGGCCACCTGCCCCGCCGTGGCACTCATCCGGGTCGGGAGGAAGACGACGATCTGCGCCCGCCCGGCCCGACCCGCTGCCTCCCGGGTTGCGGCCAGGTGCTCGGTGACCTGGCGCACCCGCGCCGGGTCCGTGCGCCCCTCCGGTGCCGCGTCGTCGAGGATCACTCCGTCGGCGAATTCGGCCCCGAGCGCGAGCGTACGTGGGCCGCGGCCGCCGACATAGACCGGCGGGACCACCTGCGGAGGGAAGTTCAACCGCACCCGGGCGAGCGACACATACCGTCCGGTCCTCGTCACCTCCGCTCCCTGCAGCAGCGGCACGATCGCCTCGAGATGCTCCCGCAGCAGGGTGAGCGGCGAGTCGACCTGGACCCCCGCCTGCGCCATCCAGTCCGCCACTCCGTGACCGAGCCCGGGCAGGAACCGGCCGGGGAACATCCGCGCGATCGCAGCGATCTCCATCGCCGTCAACGAGGGCGCCCGCAACGGCACCGGCAGCAGACCGATCCCGACCCGCATCCGCTGAGTCGCGGCGAGGATCGCTGCGGCCGGGGCGATGCCGCTGGAGTAGAAGCAGTCCTCCCACAGCCACACCTCCGACAGTCCGGACTGTTCGGCCGCCCGGGCAGCGGTCACCATGTGATCCGGTGGTTGGTATGCGGGCTGCACCAGAGCGATCGAAGGGCCGTGGTCCTGGGTCGAGGTGGTCATCGCCCCATTATGGTCAGCGCCGCCTCGCGGACGGATGCCCCCACTCGTCCGCACGTCGCCGACATCGTTCGAGCCCTGACCGGCGGCTAGAATGACTGAAGGCATCATGATGCTACCAATCTGTGATGCTAAGGTGCCCCCATGAGGACGACACTGACGCTCGACGACGATGTGGCTCGTTTGATCGACGAGACGATGAGACGGGAGCGCCGCACGATGAAGGACGTCGTCAACCAGGCGCTGCGCCTCAGCCTGGGTCAGGGTCAAGAGATCGAGCCCTACACCGTCCGGGTCCACCACACGACGCTGCGGCCGGGCATCGATCCGGCCCGGATGAACCAGCTGGCCGACGAACTCGAGGACGAAACCATCATGGCGAAGGTCCGTCGTGATCATCCCTGACGTCAACCTCATCCTCTACGCCACCATCTCCGCATTCCCCCAGCACCCGGCAGCCCGTCCTTGGTGGGAGCGGACCCTCTCCGAGCCCGAGACGGTGGGGATCGCTCCGGTGGTCGTGGCCGGCTTCCTGCGCCTGAGCACCAACCCCCGAGTTCTGACGGAACCTCTGTCCGTGACAGCGGCGCTCGATCACGTCGAGGAGTGGCTGAAACGGCCGATGGTCACGTCCCTGTCCAGCGATGCACAACACCTCCAGGAGTCCTTGCACCTGATCCGGCTCGTGGGCACAGCTGGGAACCTGACGACGGACGCTCAGATCGCAGCCCACGCACGCCTGGAACGGGCGACCGTCGCGAGCAACGACACCGACTTCGGCCGCTTCCCCGACATCCGGACGGTGAACCCACTGCGCGGCTCCGACAACTAGTCTCAAGCCGTGACGATCGGACCGGATGAGACGAGGCGCGGCAGCGCATACGTCCTCGCCGCCTATCTCATCTGGGGGTTGTTCCCGCTCTACTTCGCGGCGCTCAAACCGGCCGGGGCTCTCGAGATCCTCGCCCACCGGATCGTGTGGTCGCTCGTGTTCTGCGGGTTCATCCTCATCGTGCGTCGCGATCTGGCCTGGCTCGGTGGGGCGCTGCGCAACCGGCGGCTCATGCTCGGCATGGTCGCCGCCTCGGCCCTGATCGCCGCGAACTGGGGCATCTATGTGTATGCGGTGATCAGCGGGCAGACCACGGAAGCCTCGCTGGGCTACTTCCTCAACCCGATCGTCACCGTCGCCCTCGGTGTCGTCGTCCTCGGTGAACATCTGCGCCGCCCGCAACTGATCGCCGTCGTCATCGGCGCGCTCGCCTTCGTGTATCTCACCGTGGCGACCGGCACGGTCCCGTGGATCTCGCTCGCACTCGCGTTCTCGTTCGGACTCTACGGCCTGGTCAAGAAGCGGGTCGGTGGCTCCCTGACCGCGATGCGTGGGCTGGCGCTGGAGACAGCGATCCTCATCCCGCTCGCCGTGGCCCTCATCGTCTGGGCGAGTCGGACCGGGGTCGCCACGTTCGGCACCGTGAGCACCGGACACACCCTGCTGCTCGTCTCCAACGGTGTCGTCACGGCGATCCCGCTGCTCCTCTTCGCCGCCGCCGCCCGGCGGGTGCCGCTGGTGACGATCGGGCTGATCCAGTTCATCACCCCTGTGCTCCAACTCATCGTCGCCATCACCTTCCTCGGCGAGCACATGAGTCGGGCGCGGTGGATCGGCTTCGCCATCGTCTGGGTGGCGCTGGCGGTCCTCACCGTCGACATGCTGCGCCGGCGCCGGTTGCGCGCGCGTCCGGCGCTGTAGCTCCGAGGCGGCCGGGGATCCCGGACGATCGAACGATGCCGGGCATCTCCGGACGCCCGTCCCCCACTGCTGTCGGTGGCCGTCGCTAGCGTTGCCGACGGTGGCCAACCCGAGGAAGCGGAAGAGCGTCCCGGCACGAAGCGTGCGCACGGGACCCTCTTCTGATGACGCGCACGACATCGTCTACTTCAAGCGTCATACCGAGGACGACCCCGCTCAGTCCGTGCCGGGTCGCGATGCCCTGCGGTCCTGGCCAGTGACTGTCCGCGCGAAGGCCAACGCTGTTCTCATCGCTGTTGCTACTGCGCCCCCGAAGCGGTTCGCCGGCGGTGGCTACTGGGAGGCGATGAAGGGTGAGATGAGCGGATGGTTCGAGGTCCGCATCGACGGGCCGGGGCGACACCACTACCGACTGTTCTGCCTGCTCGACTACAACGCCAAGGGAGAGGAGAAGCCGTTGCTGGTCGTGGTCGCCGGACGTGACAAGCCATTCCGCACGAGACTCAGCGACGCGGACTACGCCGAAGTGCGCTTGCTGGGCGAGGAGTACCTGAAGCGCAACCCACGCTCGATCGGCTGAGGCTACGCAGGAACCTGCGTGCGTTCCCGCAGTCCGTGCAGGTGGCGGGCAAGCCCTGCTGGATCCGCGGACCTCCCGACCAGGAGCGGCTCAGTGACCTTCCTCCGCTCGTCGTCATCGAGCGGCTGGATGGTGATTCGCATTCCGAGAGCAGCAGCGAGCTCGGCCAGGGTGCCGAGCGTCGGGTTCGATGTGTCCGAGGCGAACAGGCGTCGGATCGTTGCCGGCTCGACCTGGATGGCGCGAGCGAGCTCGGCCTTGGACATCCCGGCCGCCTCGCGGGCGTCATCCAGAGCGTTGACCACCTCATCGATGGTCGCGATGCGCATGGACTCGACGATGAACTCCCGGAGGAACTCGGAATCCTCAAGGTCGCGCGCGAGGTCATCCCAGAAGGCGCTGGTACTGGTCATATGATCGCTCCTATCGACATAAAGCGTAACATATATGTTACGTCTCGGGAGGGTTCGCCGCGCAGGAGAGCGAAATGGGTGCGACAACGTTCAGCAATGGTCAGGTCTTCACCGGTCAGGGCGAGGACGACTTCGCCTCGGCCTTCACCATCACCGACGGGGTGTTCAGCTCCAGTTCCGACCTGTCCGAGAGTGAGCGGGCCGCCCCTGTCGATCTCGGTGGCGCCGTCGTCACTCCGGGGTTCCTCGACGTGCACACCCACCCGGTCTTCACCGCCACCCTCGCCGGCGCGGCGATCGTGCTGCCTCCGGCGGTCGGATCGATCGAGGAACTCGTCGCGGCGCTGGGGCGCCAGCCCAATGTCGGAGCCGAGGGCGAGTGGGTCCTCGGCTTCGGCTACGACGAGTCCGGCTATCCGGAGGGCCGCAAGCCGAACCGGCACGACCTGGACCGGGTGAGCACGACCCAGCCGATCCTCGTGCGCCGCTGCGACGGGCACTCGGCGGTCTGCAACACGCGTGCCCTCGAGTTCGCGGGCATCACTGCGGCGACCCCCGACCCGGAAGGTGGGGTCTTCGAACGCGACCCGGACGGGAGCCCGAACGGGATCCTCACCGAGCCACCGGCCGTCGATCTCGTCGAGGCGTTCCGCCCGGTGATGAGTCGGGAGGCACTGGCCGCGTCGATCACCAACCTCAACGCGCACTACCTGTCCGAGGGGATCGTCGGGATGTGCGACCTGCTCTCGACACTCATCGCGGACCCGCTCGAGACGGTTCGGCTTGCAGCGGAGCAGGGATTCGTCCCGCAGTGCGGGCTGCACTACGGCTGGCGCGAGGCCCTGGAGGCCTACCCGGACGGTCTCCCGGAGGGCAGCACCACCGGCCGGGTCTATATCGCCGGGCTCAAACTGTTCGTCGACGGCGCGTTCAGTGACCGGACCGCCTGGTGCCACCAGCCCTATCCCGGCGGGGACGACACGGGGATGGGACTGCTCGAGGACGCGGACCTGCTGCAGGCGGCGCAGTGGGCCCGGGCCAGCGGGGTCCAGCTCGCCTTCCACGCCATGGGGGACCGGGCGATCCAGCAGGTCATCGACGTGCTCGGGCCGCTCGAGCCGTGGACCGAGGACGTCCCCTCGGTGCGGATCGACCACGCCACCTTGATCAGTGACGAGATGATCGCGCAGATCGACGCGGCGCCGATGACGTTCGCGATCGTCAGCCACACGATCTTCTACTACGCCGAGTACGGCTCCTACGAGAAGAACCTCTCCGCCGATCTCGCCGGGGAGGCCTACCCGATCCGACGCTACTTCCACAGCGACCTCGCGACGGCGTTGGCCTCCGACTCCCCCGCCACGGCCTGGTCGCGTGCCGACCATGTCTTCACCTCGGTGATGGCCGCCGTCGACCGCCGGTCCCACACCGGCGGCGACATCGGCCAGGACCAGTCGATCACGGTGCCGCAGGCGCTGCTGCTCTACACGAGTCGCGCCGCCGACGTCGCCCGGTTGTCCGGGCTGGGTCGGATCGCACCGGGCTACGAGGGCTCCTTCGTCGTCCTCGACCGCGACCCGTTCACGATGGCTGCGGCCGACCTGGATCAGGTCGAGGTCGCCGAGACCTGGGTGCGTGGGGAGCGGCTCTACGCCCGCGCTTGACGCCGCTCAGCCGAAGCAGTGCCCCTCGCCGCGATAGGTCGCCACCGTCTCGACGAGGGTGTCGCCGCGGACCAGGTGCACCTCGATGAACCGCTCGCAGGCCTCCCCGGCCTTGGCGTGCCGCAGCCACACCCGGTCCCCGACCCGCAACGCGTCCGCAGCCGCACCGGTTAGCGGTGTCTGCACCTCGCCGGCACCCTCGGTGCCGATATAGGACAACCCTTCGGGCGCGAAAACCTTTGGCATCCGGGACTTCCCAGCGGGTCCCGAGGCGATGTAGCCACCGGAGAACAATGTCACCATCCCCGGTGCGGGTCGGCGCACGACCGGCAACGCGAACGCCATCGCCGGCTCCGGAGTGAAGTCGTCGTAGCCGTCGAACAGGCCGGGTCCGTACAGTCCCGAACCCGCAGCCAGTTCGGTGACCACCGGGTCGGTCCGGGTGACGTGCAGACTTCCGGTCCCGCCACCGTTGACGAACCGGATCGGTGCCACGGCCCGGACCGCCTCGACGATCCCGGCCCGTCGCTCCAGCAGTTGGGCGTGTGAGCGACGCTTCATGATCCGCACGGCCGGGTTGTCGTCAGCCACCCCGGCGATCTGTGCGTCGTAGAACATGACCCCCTCGACGAGCAGCCCCGCATCGACCGCCGCCCGGGCCACGGCAGCGGCCTGCTCCGCGGTCCGGATCGGTGAGCGCCGCACCCCCAGGTGGAGTCGCCCGAGCCGCAGCGAGGCGTCGACGTCGATGGCTACCTTGAGCGGGTACGGCCCGGACAGGGTCCGATAGAGCTCGACGTGCTCGAGCGAGTCGATCGTCACGGTGATCTCACGGGCCAGGCGCTCCTGCGAACGCACCTGGGTCAGGGCCACCAGATCAACGGAGGGGTATGCGACGAAGACGTCGTCGAATCCCTCACCGGCGAGCCAGATCGCCTCTGCGACAGAGAATCCCATGACGCCGGCGAATCCGGGGTGGGCCAGCGCCCGGGCCATGAGCGCACGACAGCGCATGCTCTTGCTGGCCAGGCGGACGGGCATACCCCCGGCTCTGCGGAGCAGGTCGGCGGCGTTGAGTTCGAAGGCGTCGAGGTCGACGACCGCGAAGGGTGGTGCGAGATCGGAGGTGGCCGCATCCCACTGCGCGGCGCGGGTGGCGGGGTCCACGATCCGGCGACCGATCAGCCGACGCGCGAGACGATGAGGTCGGCGAGCACCGCCAGGGCGTGCTTGACCTCCCCGTCCGGCAGTTGGTCCAGGGCCGCCTGGGCGGAGCGGGCGACCTCGTCCGTCTTGGCCTTGGCGGCCGCCATCGCCGGATGCATCCGGAGCAGTTCGAGCGCCTCGGCATGCGCGGCGTCGTCGCCTGCGAGGTCGGAGCGCACGAGTTCCTGGAGCCGGGCATCGGCCGGATCGGTCGAGGCCAGCGCATAGAGGACCGGCAGGGTCCGCTTGCCCTCACGCAGGTCGGTGCCGGGCTCCTTGCCGAGCTCGTCGATGTCGCTCGCGACGTCGATGAGGTCGTCCGCGAGTTGGAAGGTCATCCCGACCCGTTCGCCGTACTCCCGGACCAGTTCCACGGTCGCCGCATCGCAGCCGCTGAACATCGCGCCGTAGCGAGCGGCGGTCGCGATGAGGACACCGGTCTTGTCGGCGAGGATGCCGAGGTAGTACTCGATCGGGTCCCCGTCGCCCGGGTGCGGCCGGTCGTCGCGGATCTGGCCGGCGCACAGCCGCACGAAGGTGCGGGCCTGGATCTTGACCGCTTCGGCACCGAGGTCGGCGACCAGTTCCGAGGCCTTGCCGAACAGCAGATCCCCGACGAGGATCGCGGTGCTGTTGTCGTACTTGGCGTTCGCGCTCGGGGTTCCGCGCCGCACGTCCGCGTCGTCCATGACGTCGTCGTGGTAGAGCGAGGCCAGGTGGGTCAACTCGACGGCTGCCGCCGCGGTGATGACGGCGTCGTTGATGCCCTCACCGAGTTCGGCTGCCAGGAGGGTGAGCAGTGGTCGCACCCGTTTGCCACCGGCGTTGAGCAGGTGCGCCGAGGCCTCCATGATGAACGGGTCCTCGTGCTGCACGGTCTCCTGCAGCAGCGCATCCACCCTGGCCATCCCGTCGGCGAGCCGCTGCTGCAACTCGGCAGAGATCCCGGGGATGGCCATCACCGGCGGGGTGGAGACCAGGGTCGGCCCCGACGCCCCGCCGGTCGTGGGCTGACCGTGCGAGACCATCCGCTACCGGATCAACTCTGAGGCGCGGGCCGCCAGTTCGAGGACCGGCCCGGGGATGACACCGAGGATGAGCGTGGCGATGCTCCCGACGGCGATCGCGGCGATGGTCAGCGGTGAGGCGTCGGCGACGACGACATCGTCACTGGTCGGTTCGGCGAAGTACATGATCACGATGATGCGGATGTACATGTAGGCCGTGACCGCCGACGCGAGCACACCGATGACGACGAGGACGACGCCGGTCGTGCCGGCCTGGACCGCCGGGGCGAAGGCCGCGAACTTCGCGGTGAACCCGGACGTGAGCGGGATGCCGGTGAAGGCGAGCAGGAGGAAGGCGAACACCCCGGCGAGGATCGGGTGCCGGCGGCCCAGCCCCGCCCACTGCGAGAGTTCGGTCGCCTCCGAGCCGCCCTGGCGGACCATGGAGACGATCGCGAACGCGGCGATCGTCATCAGTCCGTAGGCGAGCGCATAGAACATCACACCCCGCAGTCCGAGCGCCGAGAAGGCGTAGACCCCGACGAGGATGAACCCGGCGTGCGCGATCGAGGAGTAGGCGAGCAGCCGCTTCAGATCCGACTGGGTCACCAGGACGACGGCACCGACGACCATGGTCACGACGGCGATCGCGGCCAGGCCACCCTGCCAGCTCCAGCGAGAGCCCTCCACACCGACGTAGAGGAAGCGGAGCATCGCCCCGAAGGCGGCCATCTTCGTCGCGGCCGCCATGAAGCCGGTGACCGGGGTCGGCGCACCCTGGTAGGCGTCCGGGGTCCACGAGTGGAACGGCACCGCGCCGACCTTGAAGAGCAGCCCGACGAGGACGAGCAGCACGCCGGGGACGAGGAGCGGCTCCAGGCCCGGGTCGGCGGCGCTGACCGCGGCGGCGATGCCGTCCAGGTCGACGGTGGCGGCGTAGCCGTAGAGCAGCGCCGCGCCGAAGAGGAAGAACGCGCTCGCGAAGGCACCGAGGAGGAAGTACTTCAGCGACGCCTCCTGGGAGAGCAGGCGACGGCGCCGGGCCAGGCCGACGAGCACATACAGCGGCAGCGAGAGCACCTCGAGGGCGACGAACATCGTGATCAGGTCGCCGGCCGCGACGAACATCATCATTCCGGACAGCGAGATCAGCGCGAGCGGGAACACCTCGGAGGTCGCCAGACCGGCCCGGTCGGCAGCCACCTCATAGGTCGACCCGGGGATCGAGGCACCCATCGGGGTGAAGGCATCCGGACGGTCACCGCCGAACTTCTCGGCGAAGGTGAGCACCCCGAGCAGGCCGAAGATGAGCAGGCTGCCCTGGAGGAAGACGGACATCCCGTCCATGACGATCGAGCCGCCGAGGGTCTTGACCCGGTTGTCGACGGTGAGGGTCACCAGTGCCGCGAAGGCCACGACGACGGCACCGATCGAGAGCCACACCTGGACGGCGTGCCGCTGGCGGCGCGGGACGAACGCCTCGACGAGGATGCCGATCAGGGCACCGGCGATGACGATGACCATCGGGGCGATGGCCCCGTAGTTGATCTGCGGGCTCTCGAACGAGCCGGCCATCGGGACGAGCGCAGTGAGCGAGTGCACCGAGATCACCTTTCACCACCGGTGGCCTGCGTCGGCGCGGGATCCTCCACGCCGACGTGGACGAGGGACTGCTCAACCGCCGGGTTGATGTAGTCCAGGGCAAGCTTCGGGAAGAACCCGAGCACGAGCAGCGCGCCGATGATCGGCACGACGACGAACTTCTCGCGCAGGGTGATGTCCGAGACCTCCCGACCCAGTTCGGGCCGTGGGCCGGTCATCATCCGCTTGTACATCCACAGGATGTAGATCGCGGCCAGGACGACCGCCGGCACCGCGAAGAGCGCGATGACCGGGAACCGCTGGTAGGTGCCGACGAGGACGAGGAACTCGGAGACGAACGGCGCCAGACCCGGCAGGGACAGCGTCGCCAGACCCGCGGTGAGCCACACCCCGGCCAGGATCGGCGTGACCCGCTGCCAACCACCGAAGTCCTCGATGTGCTGCTGGCCGCGGTTGCGGTAGAAGAGCATCCCGGCGATGAGGAACAGCGCAGCGGTGGCGAACCCGTGGTTGACCATGTAGAGCGCCGAACCGGCACCACCGACGGAGGTCATCGCGAAGATGCCCATGACGATGAATCCGAAGTGGCTGATCGAGGTGAACGCGATCAGGCGCATCACATCGCTCTGCGCGATCGCGAGCATGGCACCGTAGAGGACCGAGACGACCGCGAGGGTGAGGACGACGGGGGTCGCCCAGGTGCTCGCCTCCGGGAACAGCTGCAGGCAGAAGCGGATCATGCCGTAGGTGCCGACCTTGTCGAGGACACCGACGAGCAGGACCGCGGTCGCCGGCCGGGCCGCGGAGGCGGCATCCGGCAGCCAGGTGTGCACCGGCCACATCGGGGCCTTGATCGCAAAGGCGATGAAGAACCCGATGAACAGCCACTTCCCGGTCGTCGGATCGATGGCCAGACCGGTGAGCGACTCGATGAGGAACCCGTTCGGGCCGCCGGGGCCGACGAAGTACAGCGCGATGACCGCGACGAGCATGATCAGCCCACCGGCCAGGGAGAACAGCAGGAACTTCACGGCTGCGTACACCCGGCGAGGTCCGCCGTAGAGCCCGATGAGGAAGTACACCGGGATGAGCATCGCCTCGAAGAAGACGTAGAAGAGGAAGACGTCGGTCGCTGCGAAGACCCCGACCATGAAGGTCAGCAGCACGAGCATCAGGGCGAAGTAGGTCTGCACCCGCCGTCCGGAGGCCTGCTCACCCTCCAGGTCGTTCCATGCGGCGAGCAGACAGACCGGGGTCAGGATCAGCGCCAGGAGGATCAGGGTCAGCGAGATTCCGTCGACGCCGAGGGCGTAGGAGACACCGAACTGCGGGATCCACGAGTGCTGCTCGACGAGCTGGAACTGCTCGCCGGAGCCGATCCGGAACTGGGTCGTCGCCCCGATGCCGACGAGGAGCGTGACGAGGGAGACCCCGAGGGCGGTCTGCTTCGCGGCCTTCGCCGTCGGCAGGAACGCGACGACGAGGGCACCGACGAGCGGGATCAGCCCGAGGAGGGTCAGCCAGGGAAGGTTGGTCATCACTGCATCACCCACACAGCACCGAGGACGAGGACGACGCCGGTCAGCATCGTCAGGGCATAGGACCGGGCAAAGCCGTTCTGCACCCGGCGCAACTTCGCCGACAGGGCACCGATCGTCGCGGTCAGGCCGCCGACGGTTCCGTCGACACCCTCCCGGTCGGTGTAGTCCAGCCCGCGCGTGAGCGCGACACCCGGGTGCTCGAACAGGGTCCGGTTGATCTCCTCCTGGTAGAGGTCCGCACGCGCGGCCTTCGTCGCCCAGGAGCCGGCCGGGGCCACCACCGGCACGTCATCGCGCCAGTACTGGGCCCAGGCGAAGTAGGCGCCGACTAGCGTGAAGATCAACGTCAACGCGATGATCCCCGGGATCGGCAGCACCGGGTCCTCGTGGACGCCGTGACCGGTCACCGGCTCGAGCCAGGCGACGATCGGCTTGGTCGCCGCGAACGGCCAGGCGAGGATGAGGCCGAGCAGTGCCGAGCCGGCCGCGAGGATCATCATCGGGACGGTCATCGTCGCCGGCGACTCGTGCGGGCTGTACTCCTGCTCACTCCAGCGGGCCTTGCCCTGGAAGGTCATGAAGAACAGCCGGGACATGTAGAACGCCGTGATCCCGGCACCGACGAGGGCGGCACCACCGAGGAGCCACGGGCGCAGGCCCTCCCCGGCGAAGGCGGTCTCGATGATCGCGTCCTTGGACCAGAATCCGGAGAACGGCGGGATGCCGATGATCGCGAGCCAGCCCAGGCCGAAGGTGATCCAGGTGATCTTCATGAAGGTCGCCAGCGCACCGAACTTGCGCATGTTCACCTCGTCCTTCATGCCGTGCATGACCGACCCGGCACCGAGGAACATCCCGGCCTTGAAGAAGCCGTGCGTGAGCAGGTGGAAGATCGCGAACGCATACCCGATGGGTCCGAGTCCGGCGGCCAGCATCATGTAGCCGATCTGGGACATCGTCGAGGCTGCGAGGGCCTTCTTGATGTCGTCCTTGGCCATGCCGACGATCGCTCCGTAGAGGAGGGTGATCGCACCGACGACCGCGACCGCGGTCTGGGCGGCCGGAGCGTTCTCGTAGATCGGGGCGCTGCGCACGACGAGGTAGACACCGGCGGTGACCATCGTTGCGGCGTGGATCAGGGCCGAGACCGGGGTGGGGCCGGCCATCGCGTCCCCGAGCCAGCTCTGCAGCGGGAACTGCGCGGACTTGCCGGTCGCGCCGAGCAGGAGCATCAGGCCGATGAAGACGAGCACCCCGGTGTTCGCGTTGGCGGCACCCTCGGAGACTCCGGCGAAGTCGACCGCGCCGAAGGCGGCGAACATCGCCATCATCGCGGCGAGGACACCCATGTCACCGACGCGGTTGACGATGAACGCCTTGTTCTGGGCGGTCGCGTAGGCGCGGTTCTGGTTCCAGAAGCCGATGAGCAGGTAGGACGCCAGGCCGACACCCTCCCAGCCGACGAACAGCAGGGTGTAAGAGTGCGCCAGGACGAGCAGCAGCATCGCCGCGACGAACAGGTTGAGGTAGGCGAAGAAGCGCCGCCGGTCCGACGGCTCCTGCTCCAACTGCCAGTCGGTCAGTTCCGCCCCGGAGCCGCGCACGTGGCTCGGGTCGTCCTTCATGTAGCCGAGGGAGTAGACGTGGATGAGGGAGCCGACGAACGTGATGAGCAGGACGAACGAGATCGACAGCGGATCCAGGAGTATGCCGGCGTCCAGTTGGAAGGATCCGGCCGGGATCCACGAGTAGAGGATGTGTTGGACGGCGCGCTCCTCCGGCGCCCGGCCGAGCATCGCGAAGAGCAGCGGCAGCGCCACGACGAAACTCGCCCAGGAGAGCACGGTCGCGAGCAGCGGGCCGAAGGAGTTGGTCCGGCGGCCACCGAGGAGCAGGACGGCGGCGCCGAGGAGGGGCAGGCCGATGAGCAGCCACGCATAACCTGGCGCGGCGCCCGGGGCGGCGCTGGCAGTCACGAGGGATGTCACTGAGGTGCTCCTTCTATGCCCGAAGCAGGTTGGCGTTGTCGATCGAGGCCGATCGACGCGAGCGGAAGATCATGATGATGATGGCCAGGCCGATGACGACCTCGGCCGCTGCCACCGCCATGACGAACAGGGCGATCACCTGGCCGTCCAGGCTGCCGTGCATCCGGGCGAAGGTCACGAACGCCAGGTTGGCGGCGTTGAGCATGAGCTCGACACCCATGAACACGATGATCGCGTTGCGGCGCAGCAGGACGACTGCTCCACCGATGGTGAAGAGGATGGCCGACAGGTAGATGTAGTTGACCAGGCTCATCGCTCACTCCCCTCCTCGATCTCGCGATCGATGTCGCGTTCGGCCTCGGAGTACACGGTCGGGTCGGTGACCTGGGCACGCGCGGTGAGCACCCGCGAGACGGACAGGTCCGAGACCGTCCCGTCCGGCAGCAGCGCCGGGGTGTCCACGGCGTTGTGCCGCGCATACACACCGGGGGCCGGCAGACCGGCCGGGTGGTGACCCTCGCGGAACCGTCGGGCCGCCCAGGTCCGCTGGTTGGGAGCGGCGGCCAGGCGGGTGCGGTGGGCGAGGATCATCGCGGCGACAGCAGCGACGATGAGGAGCAGCGCGCTGACCTCGAACAGCCACAGGTAGCGGCCGAAGATCAGGTGCGCCAGTCCGGTCACGTTGCCGGTCTGCTCGTTGACGGCGGCCAGGCCGACGGACGGTCCCCACACCACCTTGCCGATCGTGACGGTGAGCAGGGCGAGCAGGCCGACCGACACCAGGGCGGTCGCCCATCGCTGCCCCTTGATCGTCTCGACGAGACTGTCCGCGGCGTCGACCCCGACGAGCATGACGACGAAGAGGAAGAGCATCATCACCGCGCCGGAGTAGACGACGATCTGGATGATGCCGACGAACTGTGCCTCGTTGGCGATGTAGAACACGCCGGCGATGAGCATGGTCGCGACCATGCACAGGGCCGCGTGGACGGACTTGCGGGCGAAGAGCAGTCCGAGCGCGGCGATGACGCTGATCGGACCGAGGGTCCAGAACAGGACCGCCTCGCCGCCGCCGATCTCAAGTGCTGTGGTCACCGGGCCTCCTCGTGCTCATCGGTGGGTGCGGCCGCGGCCTCGGCGCCGGCCTGATAGGCCTCGACGTAGTCGCGCTGGGCCTCGGTCGCGCTCGTGACGGCGCCTTCGTAGTAGTCCTTCTGCGTGGTGCCCTCCACCATCGGGAACGGGGGCGGGAGCATACCCTCCTGCAGCGGCGCGAGCAGCTGCTCCTTGGTGAAGATCAGGTCCGCGCGGTTGTCGTCGGCGAGTTCGTAGAAACTCGTCATCGTCAGCGCCCGGGTCGGGCAGGCCTCGATGCACAGTCCGCAGAAGATGCAGCGCAGGTAGTTGATCTGGTAGACGCGTCCGTAGCGCTCCCCCGGGCTGAACCGGCCGGTGCCGCCCTCCTCGATCGGGGTGTCGTCGTTGTCGGCGCCCTGGACGAAAATCGCGTCGGCGGGGCAAGCCCACGCACACAGCTCACACCCGACGCACTTCTCCAACCCGTCCGGGTGCCGGTTGAGCTGGTGGCGGCCGTGGAACCGCGGCGCCGTCGGGTGCCGCTGCTCGGGGTAGGAGTCGGTGACGACCTTGCGGAACATCGTCGCGAAGGTGACGCCGAACCCGGCCACCGACGCGAGCAGCCCGGGCTCCTCCTGCGCCGGCCCGGTGTGCGGGCCGACCTCACTGCGCTGCGGGTTCTGGTTGTCAGTCATGGGTCAGTTCTCCTTGCCCGCGACGACGGTGGCACCGGCCACGGGGTCAGCCGCGTGCGGATCAGCGCCCGCTCGCCGCCCGCGGGACTCGATGAGTCGCTGGCCGGGCAGCGGCGGGACCGGGAATCCACCGGCGAACGGGTCGATCTCGTCCGGGATCGTCTCGATGCGTTCAGCGCGACGCTTGTCGCCGATCCACCCGGCGAGCATGAAGCCGGCGAGCAGGACGAGCAGGATCACGCCGATGACGAAGAGCACCGCGACCGGGTAGGTCCGGCCGAGGACGGTGAACGAGCTGTCCCCGAAGAAGCCGGCCCCGGCGCCGCGCACGAGCGCGACGACGATGATCCACACGAGCGAGGCGGGGATGAGGAACTTCCAGCCGAACTTCATCAACTGGTCGTAGCGGGTGCGCGGCAGCGAACCACGCAGCCAGACGAAGCCCCACATGAAGATCCACATCTTCAGGGTGAACCACAGCAGGCCCCACCAGCCCTCGTTGAACATCCCGTCGCCGATGGCGGAGATGCCGGGGGGCGCCTGCCAGCCACCGAGGAAGAGGGTCGTCGCGATCGCCGAGACGGTGAACATGTTGATGTACTCGGCGAGGAAGAACATCGCGAACCGCATGCCGGAGTACTCGGTGAAGTAGCCACCGACGAGTTCACCCTCGCCCTCGGCGAGGTCGAACGGCAACCGGTTGGTTTCGGCGGTCATCGTGATGACGTAGACGACGAACGAGAAGAACGCCGCGATGATGAACCAGCCCTGGGTGGCCTGGGCAGAGACGATCTGGGAGGTCGACATCGACCCGGCGTAGAGGAAGACGGCGACGAGGGAGAGCCCCATCGCGATCTCGTAGGAGATGATCTGGGCGCTGCTGCGCAGCCCACCGAGGAGGGGGTAGGTCGAGCCGGAGGACCAGCCGGCCATGATGACCCCGTATGCGGCCACCCCGGCTGCGGCGAGCACGAGCAGGACCGCGACGGGCAGGTCGGTCAACTGCAGCGGGGTGCGGTGCCCGAACATCGACACGTCAGGTCCGAGCGGGACGATCGCGAAGGCGAAGAACGCCATCACGGCGAAGAGCACCGGCGCGAGGGTGAAGACGATCGGGTCCGAACCCTTGGGGCGGACATCCTCCTTGAGCATCGACTTCACACCGTCGGCGAGCGACTGCAGCAACCCGAACGGGCCGTTGCGGTTCGGGCCGAGGCGCAACTGCATCCGGCCGATGACCCGCCGCTCGAACCAGATCATGATCAGCACCGAGACCAGCAGGTAGGCGAAGATCAGGACCGCCTTGACCAGCGACAGCCACACCGGGGTGTCACTGAAGTCGGCGAGCGGGTTCTCCCGGTTGACTTCGGCCACGAGCGTGGGCACGCCGTGGGACAGGACCGAGGTGATCATGCGACACCGTCCTCATCGTTGGGCTCCCGATCACCGGCGTCCCGGCCGGTGGTCAGGTCTTGCTCAGCCTTGCGCAGTCCGACGACCGCACCGGAGTCCACCCCGAGCACGGACCGGACCGGGGCGCCGGCGGAGTTCGTCGGCAGCCACACCACGTGGTCGACCATGTCCGGCACGACGGCCAGTGGCACCACGAGGGTGCCGACAGCGGTGCTGACCTCGACGGCATCCCCGTCGACGAGTCCGAACGTCTCGGCGGTCCCCGGCGAGACCTTGGCCAGCGTCTTCGGCGCGGTGCCGGCCAGGAACGGCTCGCCGTCCTGCATCCGGCCCATGTCGAGCAGGTGGTGCCACGTGGCGAGGAGCACCTGCCCGGCCTCCGGCTCGGCGACCGTCGTGGCCGCGACGCTCGGGGCGGTCGAAGCGGCGGTGGCGCCCGGCGCAGCGGTTGCGGCGAGCCGGTCCCGGACCGCGGCGACGGTGCGGGTGCCGAGGTCGACGCCCATCTCGGCGGCGAGCATGTCCAGAACGCGGTAGTCACTCATCGCGGCGGTGTCCAGGGCCGCCTCGAAGGGCCGCTCGCGGCCCTCCCAGTTGAGGAACGTGCCGGCCTTCTCCGCGTGCGGGGCGACCGGCAGCACGACGTCGGCACGCTCGGTCACCGCGGACTCGCGGACCTCGAGGCTGACGACGAAGGAGCGCTCCAGCGCCGCGAGGACATCATCCGGGGTCAGGGCTGCATCGGCCGCTGCCCCGTCGCTCGCGGCGACGATGTCGAACGGGTCGACGCCGCCGACGACGAGGGCACCCAGGTCGCCGCGCTGCGCGGCCCGGACCATCTCGGCGGTGCTGCGCCCGGCGAGCGCACCGGC
>DUPF01000087.1 GCA_012838445.1 Intrasporangiaceae bacterium
GCTTCCACGTCGGAGCGCCACTCGTGCGGGTCGGCGTACAGCCGTGACACGGTGCGCTCCCGCAGCACCTCACGGAGTCGCGCCATCACCTCACCGCGAGGAACCTCCCAGCCGTGCCCAGCCGGGCCGGCGGGACGCTCCCAGATGCCGAGGGTGAAGCGGTAGCCGTCCGACATCGCACAGCCACGAATGACCGTGCTGTCGTCGTTCAGCGAGCCATCGAAACCGACCGCGATCGGCTCGGAGGGATCGACCTCGCGGGGCCGCGTCTGCCGCTCCACGACATCCAGCGCGATCCACGCATCCGAGCCCGCCATCGAGCGGTTCAGGTAGTAGCGGGCCGCCGTCTGCTCGTCGGGGCAAATCGTCGGGTCCAGCATGTCCGCGTAGACGCGCTCGGGGTCCATCCAGCCAGTGTCGGGGTCCATCGCCGGGCCATACACGTCCAACAGTTGCCGGATTGTGCGCGCCTTGTCGTTGATGTCGATGCGGCCCTTCGCCTCACGGTGATACACCAGCCAGTCAGGCCCGAGTTCCCCGCGCTTCCACTGCTTCTCCAACACCTCCCACACCGACTGCTCACCCAAGCGGCAAGCGGTCGTGGTGAGCAGCGCCCACGGGTCAGACGCTTTGCGTTTGCCGAGGTTTCGCATGGCGGTCGCGTACATGCCGCGCAACTCGGGCAACACATACAGATGCACCTCGTCGGGGACGAGGAACGTCTCCTTGCCGCCATCCTTCGACGCGGCACCCGACGAGCTGGAGCGGCACTCTCCGCCGCCGGGCAGGTAGATGTTCGTCGCGCTCCGGTAGTCGCCAATGCCCTTGATGCCGCCGTAGACCTCAGGGTGATTGTCCTGGCCCCACTCGCCCATCACGAACGCGATGTTCTGGAACGTGTTGCCGGACTGCTTCTCCTCGGTCGCCAAGGCCCGGATGAACGGCGAGCGGACCGGGCGACCGACCGGCTGCCCATCGGCGTCCCAGCCATCGAAACGAACGGGGCCGAGCGCCTCAGCAACGCCGAGCAGGCCGGCAGTCTCCGACTTCGCCCGACCCTTCGGAGGCCGAGTAGACAACCTTGGACTTCCTGCGGCGGCCCGTGCGCGGGTCCAACTCGTAGGCGGCGACGATGAAGTCGAACACCTCATCGTCAAGCGTGAGCGGGTCGCCCTCCAAGTCGCCGGGGCCGCGGCACGTGTACTCCAGCAGCCAGTCGATGACGTCGTAGCCGAGCGAGCAAACCTGCCCGTCGAAAGCGGGCTTGAACATCAAGCCTGCTTGCGAGCCCTGGCGCGCTCAATGCTGGATACAGAACCCGCCCTACCGCCCGGCACGCTCGGCGCCTGAGCGCCACGAGGGCCGCGATACTGCGGACGGACGCCGGCAGCATCCGGCAGGCGAAGGGCGGCGATTAGTTGCTTCATCGTGTTGGCCGTCGCGTTCGCCAGCTTCACCAGCTCGACGTAGGACACGACCGACTCGGCGTCAGTGATGCGCGCCACCTCGTCCAGGTGGTCGCAGCGATCCTTCATCCGGCACGCCTCGAGGAGCTGCGCGGACTGCGCGGCGTCCAACTCGTGGGCCTCGGTGATCTGCTGCCACAAGGCGCGGCCACCGGAGGACAGGCCATCGGGTGCTTGCATGGCGGCCTCCCCTCGGCGGCGGGCGGAAAGAACTCAGGGTTGTGGACAGCGAATCACCTCA
>DUPF01000088.1 GCA_012838445.1 Intrasporangiaceae bacterium
CAAGCTCCTTCTTCTTCGTGTTCTCGTCGGTCATCGTCTCTTCCAGAATGCTCACAGTCATCTCCTTCAGACTCTCAGACCTCCCCACTTACACAGACCATCTGACACCTCCCGTCTCCTAGGGTTCGCGACGACTCCCGGCTCGTCCCCGGTGTCGCCACATGGCTCCTCGCTGCGGCCGAGCTTCGCCTGATTCCACGCGGCGCCCAGCCGCTCGAACCGCTGCCAGGTGTTCGGTTTGAGTCCACCCGCGTCAACAAACGAACAAGAGACCGGACACGCTTTTCGTCCGGTCTCTTGTTCGTTTATTGAACAGAGTGATTCGAGGAGCCGCCGCAGCGGAGCGAGGACGACGGGCTCCCCTCGAACTCCGCACCGCGAGGCGGACACCCGAAGACGACCGTGGACAGCCCGATACGCTGACGGCCACGTGTTTTTCAGAACACCACGGGAGGGAACCATGGGTCACGCCCACGCCAAGTTCACGGTGATCGCCGCAGCACTGCTGGCGCTCACCGCCTGCGGGTCGGGCGGTGGCGACTCCGCAGCGCCGTCAGCGCCGTTGTCGCCGACCACGACCGAGACGCCGGCGACGGATCCGGCGCCGACGCAGGACAACGGCGCGTCGAGTGCGCCGACGAGCGACCCCACCGCTGAGGGGAATGGCACACAGGAGCCGCCCGCGATCAAGGACGGCGATCTGCCCATTTGGACGTTCCCCGCGAACGTCCCTGGATGGAATCTCAAGATGTTCGATCAGAACGGTCTGAACCAGCTCTCGAACGACGCGGGCTGCCTGTTCACGAGCAGTCAGAACTATCACCCGTCCGATACGGCAGCCTCCGACGAGGAGACCTCGACTCAGCTGGCCGAGCAGTTGGCGGCCGCTCTGGAGGCGCAGGGGACCGGCACGTCCACCTTCGGGCGCGGCACCGTGCCGACCGGTGTCCCGGACCAGGGACCGACGGAGATGATCCAGGTCGACACCGACTACAGCGCCAACGGCAAGGACTACCGCTCACGGGTGCTCGCCCGGACCTTCAACGCACGCAACTCCTGGGTCAGCCTGCAGTATGCGTGCCCCGCCGACGCGTTCGACGAAGCGGAATTCGACGATCTGCGTGGTCGGGTCGGGCTCACCTATGTCGAGCCGAGCTCCCTCTGAGTGGACTGGCACCCACGGCGTGCTCACACTGATGTCATGCGGTGGGTCGTGATCGTCCTCGGGGTGCTCACAGCGGTGGCTGCGCTGTTCTGGTTCGGGCAGCGCGCCATGATGTACTTCCCCGACAGCACGCCGGCCGGATCCGCTGCGGAGCAGTTCCGCAACGGTTCGGACGTGACGTTCACGACCCGTGACGGGATCGACCTCAGCGCCTGGCTGCTCGAGCCGACCGGGGACGACCGGCGCATGGCGGTCCTCTACCTGCCGGGCAACGGCGGCAACCGGGCCGGTCGGGCCGAGGTCGGGCAGGCGATCGCAGCCGAGGGCTTCACGGTCCTCCTCGTCGACTACCGCGGCTACGGGGGCAACGCGGGCCACCCGAGCGAGGACGGACTGGCCGCCGACGCCGAGGCTGCCGCCGCATACCTGGCCGAGCAGGGCTTCCCGCCGGAGCGGACGATCTATGTCGGGGAGTCGATCGGCACCGGCGTCGCGACCCGTCTGGCGAGCACCCACCCGCTGGCCGGGCTCCTGTTGCGATCGCCCTACACGAGCTTCCCGGACATGGCCCGAGCGGCATACAAGATCCCGTTCGGCTGGGCGATCCGGGACAAGTTCGACACCCTGTCGCGGATGCCCGCCATCACCAGCCCGGTCACCGTCCTCTACGGCGAGGCGGACGAGATCATCCCGCCCGGTCAGAGCCGACAGGTCGCGGACGCGGCCCCGAACCTGCACGAGCTCGTCGCACTCCCGAACACCGGCCACAACGACAGCGTGTGGTTCGGCCCGTTCCTCGCCGTCCAGGTGGCCGACCTGGCCGACGCGATCGGCTAGCTCAGCGCAGCGCGGCGGAGTTGTCCCGGCTGCGACCGACGAGCCACATGATGGCGCCGACGAGCGCGAGCAGGAACCCAAGGCCGCCGAGCAGGAGGGCGCCGACGAGGATCATGCCGGCACCGGCGATGTCGCCGGGGTCGATCGCCGGGCCCAGGACGACCCCGGGCTGGGAGCACTCGATGACGTGCTCCCCGGAATCGACGGCGGTGAAGTTCGCCAGGTTCGGGATCGTCTCACCGAACACCTCGCTGGAGACGACCTGGACCGAGCCGTTCGGTCCGGTCACCGTGCAGGTGGCCGCGACATCCGCGGAGGTGGACGATGCCGACAGGGACCGGGTGGCGCCAGCGGTCAGGTCGACCGGGGTGCTGCCGGCGACCTCGACCGTGGGGGAGTCGAAGTCGGCGGGGTCGAAGGACCCGACCGCGCGACCGAAGCCGAGCACGAGGCCGATGATGCCGAGGATGAGCAGCGCTAGACCGATGAAGAACATCCACCCGCCCGCCCGGCGCAGGCCGCTCTTGCGCGGCGGGCCGGACGCATACGGAGGCGGGTAGCCCTGGGCCGGATACTGGCCCGGTGCTTCGTAGGGCTGCTGCTGGTACGGCTGCTGCTGGTACGGCTGCTGGGGCGGGACGTCGGGCTGCTGCGGGGGTCCCCCTGGAGTTGTCATGACAGCCAGCCTAAGGGGTGCTGCGCGCCGAGGCTGATCTGGCAGACTCCCTGCGGTGACCACGATTCTGGGGTATGCACTCACCGGCTCGGTCTTCACCCTCGCCGCCCTCGTCAACTGGTGGGCGGTCGCGGCGGAGCACCGGCGCGCCACGGTGATCGCCAAGCCGGTCACGCTGCTCGCCCTGATCGGGTTCGCGCTCGTCGGCGGTGCCGGCGACCACACCGCGGGGCGGTGGCTGCTGCTCGGCCTCGTGCTGTGTCTGGCCGGGGACGTCTTCCTCCTCGGCGACAGTGACGGGGCGTTCCTCGGCGGGTTGACCAGTTTCCTGCTCGGCCACCTCGGCTACGTCGGCGCGTTCCTCACCCTCGGCCGGCCCACCCCGGGGTGGCTCGCCATCGGGGTGCTCGCGCTCGTGGCGGCCGTCGTCCTGATCCGCCGCGTCCCCCCGGCCGCCCATCGCGACGGCGGGACCTTCCTCGCGGTGGCGGTGGTCGCATACACCCTGGTCATTGGTGCGATGGTCCTCACCGCCTGGTGGACGGGGCAGTGGCTCATCGGGCTCGGCGCGACCACGTTCATGGTCAGCGACTCGATCCTCGCGAGGAACAAGTTCGTCGCATCCCGCAGGCACAGCAACCTGGCGGTCATGGTGACCTATCACCTCGGGCAACTGCTCATCGTGCTCGGCGTGCTGCGTGCGCTAATCTAGTCCGCATGAGCCGCTCGCTGCTTCTTATCGAGCCGCGCTGACGACACATCGGATCAGTCACCGCGGCAGCCCCTCCTGTGTGAGGGGCTTTTTGTTGGGCACGCGAGACCACAGGACATCGAGGACGAGGACACCATGAGCGAGACCCCGCATCGTTACACCGCCGAACTGGCCGGGCGGATCGAGACCGCCTGGCAGGACCGGTGGGAGGAGCAGGGACTCTTCCGGGCGCCGAATCCGGCCGGGCCGTGGGCCGATCCGGAAGCGGTCGACGCCCACGACGGGGCGATGTTCGTCCTCGACATGTTCCCCTACCCGAGCGGCAAGGGCCTGCACATCGGCCACCCGCTCGGCTACATCGCCACCGATGTCACCGCCCGGTTCAACCGGATGCTCGGCAAGAACGTCCTGTACTCGCTGGGCTACGACGCGTTCGGGCTGCCCGCCGAGCAGTACGCCGTGCAGACCGGCCAGCACCCGCGCACGACGACCCTGGCGAACATCGACATCATGGCCCGCCAGCTCAAGCGGCTCGGCATGTCCTACGACGACCGGCGGGCGATCCGCACGATCGACCCGGACTACTACCGGTGGACGCAGTGGATCTTCCTGCAGATCTACAACTCCTGGTACGACCCCGAGGCGACCCGTCCCGACGGCAGCACCGGCCGGGCCCGCCCGATCGCCGAGCTGATCGAGCAGTATGCGTCGGGCCGGCGGTCCACCCCGGACGGTCGACCCTGGGCCGAGTTGAGCGATGTCGAACAGGCCGCGGTCCTGGACGAGCACCGGCTGGCCTACACCTCCAAGGCGCCGGTCAACTGGGCGCCCGGGCTGGGCACCGTGCTGTCCAACGAGGAGGTCACCAACGAGGGCCGTTCCGAGCGCGGCAACTTCCCGGTGTTCAAGAAGAACCTGCGCCAGTGGATGATGCGGATCACCGCCTATGCCGACCGGCTCGCCGACGACCTGGACCGGGTCGACTGGCCCGAGAAGGTCAAGATCATGCAGCGCAACTGGATCGGCCGCAGCCACGGCGCTCGGGTCGCGTTCCAGATCGAGGACCACGAGGGCGGCGAACGGATCGAGGTGTTCACGACCCGCCCGGACACCCTGTTCGGCGCGACGTTCATGGTCCTGGCACCCGAACACCCGCTCGTGGACACGTTGACCCCGCAGGGCGACTGGCCCGAGGGGACCAAACCGGCGTGGACCGGCGGGGCGAGCTCTCCCGCGGAGGCGGTGGCCGCATACCGGCTGGCGGCCTCCCGCAAGAGTGACATCGAACGGCAGGCCGAGACCAAGGACAAGACGGGCGTCTTCACCGGCGGGTATGCGATCAATCCCGTCAACGGAGAACGCATTCCGGTGTTCATCGCGGACTACGTCCTGATGGGCTACGGCACCGGCGCGATCATGGCGGTGCCCGGCGGCGACGACCGGGACTTCGACTTCGCGACCGCGTTTGAGCTGCCGATCGTCTACACGGTCCAGCCGGGTGAGGGGCACGACGGGGCCTCCGCGTGGACCGGGGACGGAGTCGTCATCAACTCCACGAGCGAGCGGGTCAGCCTGGACGGGCTCGAGGTGCCGGAGGCGAAGGAGGCGATCACCGCATACCTGGTCGAGACCGGCGCGGGTGAGGCGACCGTCAACTACAAGCTGCGGGACTGGCTGTTCAGCCGGCAGCGCTACTGGGGCGAGCCGTTCCCGATCGTCTTCGACGAGGACGGGATCGCGCACGCGCTGCCCGAGTCGATGTTGCCGCTGGAGCTGCCGGACGTCCCGGACTACAGCCCGAAAACCTTTGATCCCGAAGATAATTCGAGTGAGCCGGAGGCGCCGCTGGCCCGGGCCGGCGACTGGGTCGAGGTGGCGCTGGACCTCGGCGACGGCAGGGGTATGCGTCGGTTCCGGCGCGAGACCAACACCATGCCCAACTGGGCCGGGTCGTGCTGGTACTACCTGCGCTACCTCGACCCGGAGAACGAGTCGGCGGTCGTCGATCCCGAGAACGAGCAGTACTGGATCGGTCCTCGGGAGCAGACCGTGGCCGGGGCTCCGGCCGGGGTGAGCGACCCGGGTGGTGTCGACCTCTATATCGGCGGGGTCGAGCACGCGGTGCTGCACCTGTTGTATGCGCGGTTCTGGCACAAGGTGCTCTTCGACCTGGGATACCTGTCCAGTGAGGAGCCGTTCCGGAAGTACTTCTCCCAGGGCTACATCCAGGCGCCGGCGTATGTCGACGCCCGCGGGCAGTATGTCGAGGCCAGCGAGGTCGTCGAGGGGGTCGGAGCCGACGGGCAGCCGGAGTTCCGCTTCGAGGGCGAGGTCGTCAGCCGGGAGTTCGGCAAGGTCGGCAAGTCGCTGAAGAACATGATCAGCCCGGACGACATGTATGCCGCCTACGGCGCCGACACGT
This sequence comes from Intrasporangiaceae bacterium, assembly GCA_012838445.1. Taxonomy (GTDB): domain Bacteria; phylum Actinomycetota; class Actinomycetes; order Actinomycetales; family Dermatophilaceae; genus F2B08. Next base: position 5,813 of record DUPF01000088.1, read on the forward strand.
TGCGGCTCTACGAGATGGGGATGGGGCCGCTCGAGGCGTCCAAGCCGTGGGAGACCCGTGCCGTTGTCGGTTCGCAGCGGTTCCTGCAGCGGCTGTGGCGCAACGTCGTCGACGAGGAGACCGGTGCGCTGGTCGTCTCGGAGGAGGCGCCCTCCGACGAGGTGCTGCGGGTGCTGCACCGCACCATCGACGCGGTGCGCGCCGACTATGCGTCGCTGTCGTTCAACACCGCGATCGCGCGGCTGACCGAGCTGAACAACGCGCTGACCAAGGCCGAGGGCGGTGCGCCACGGGCTGCCGTCGAGGCGTTGATCCTGATGACCGCTCCGCTGGCGCCGCACATCTGTGAGGAGCTGTGGGCGCGGCTGGGACACCAGGAGTCGCTGGCGTTCGAGTCCTTCCCGGAGGCCGACCCGGCGTATCTGGTCGAGGACCTGGTCACCTGCGTGATCCAGGTGCGCGGCAAGGTGCGCGCCCGCATCGAGGTCCCGGCCGACATCTCCGAGGACGACCTGCGCGAGCAGGCGCTCGCGCAGCCGAAGATCGCCGAGGCGGCCGCGAATGGCGTGCGCACCGTCATCGTGCGCGCGCCGAAGCTGGTCAACGTCGTCCCCGCCTGACCGTCGTCTGCCTCCCCGTGCGGGGCACGGGAGTTCTGCGGCGCTATATCGCCGCAGAACTCGCACAGCGCCGCAGGATCCCGAAGCGCCGCAGCGGACGCGGGACGCGTTCGGTCTGAGGTTGGGGATGACGGGCGTTCTCGGGTGTGTCGTCCACAACGACGGCTTCCGGGCTGGTCGCGGCTGACCCGGCGTTCCTACCGTCGGCGGTGTGCCGACCTCACCTCAGCAGCCTCCTGACGGTCGACGTCCTTCGGCACGGGTGTTGGCGGCCCTGGGTGCCGCGACCCGGCCGGATGACGGCGACCGTGTCGATCCGCTCGAGTGGGTGCGTCGTGCTCAGGAGCCGGCCGGGCGACACCGCTCGCAGCGTCGGCGTCCCGCGTTGGCGACGGTGCCGACGCGGTTGCAGGAGAGCCGACTGAAGGTCTCCCGCTCGACCGTCCTCGGCGTGCTCGTCATCGCGATCCTCATCGTCGTCCTCGGGGGAGTGCGGATGGCGTGGGCACTGCAGGATGCCCAGCCGCAGAGGATCACCCCGACCGAACGCGCATCAGCGCTGACGCCGGCCACCCCGACGGCCGAGCCGTCCCCGGACCCGACGCCGCTCCTCATCGTCCACGTGGCCGGGCAGGTGCAGCAACCGGGGATCGTCCGCCTTACCCCCGGTGCCCGCGTGGTCGATGCGGTCGAGGCCGCCGGTGGTGCCACCGATGAGGCGGACCTGGCCGCCGTCAATCTGGCCCGACAAGTCATCGACGGTGAGCAGGTGTATGTGCCGCTCCCGGGCGAATCGCCCCCCGCCTCCGCCGCCGGGCCCGGTCCGAGTCAACCCGGCGGTGCCGGCTCGTCCGGTGGGGTGATCGACCTCAACACCGCCGACGCAGCCACGCTCGTGGCGCTCCCGGGGGTGGGACCGGTCCTCGCGCAACGGATCGTCGACTGGCGCACCGAGCACGGCCGGTTCACCTCGGTCGACGAACTCGGTGAGGTGAGCGGCATCGGGGAGAAGCTGCTCGCCGGACTCCGGGACAAGGTGTCGGTGGGCCCGTGAAGGACGTCGGCACCGCCGCGCCGACGGGTGACACAGCGACGGGCAGGAGCCCCGAGGAGCACACCTCGGAACAGATCTCGGCACTGAGCGCAACGGGGGCGTTGTCGGAGCGGCCGGCCGATCTGCGGGCCCTGGTGCCGGCGTTGATCGCCTGGGCGGTCGCGGTGTGGGCGCTGGTCTGGCCACCGGGGCTGCGGCTCGTCGTCGGGGTCGTCCTCACCCTGCTGGCCGTGGTCCTGAGCCGGCGTCATCCGTTCCTGGCGTTGACGGCGCTCGTGACCGGGCTCGTCGTCCTCGTCAGTGCCCAGGCGGCCTGGCGTGAGGGTGCCGGGCCGGTCCGGGAGTTGGCCGAGCACGGCGCGGTCGCCGAGGTCGAGGGCAGTCTGCTCGTCGAACCGATCGTCCTCGGTGTGGACAGCGACCGGCCCCGGGTCCTGATCCGGCTCCGGCTGCACTCGGTGCAGGCCCGCGGTCGGCACCACCGCGTCTCCACGAGGGTGCTCGTCCGGGCGGATGAACGGTGGCGGGACCTGCAATGGCGGCAGCGGGTCGGCTTCACCGCCACCCTCCAACCGGGGGAGCCGGGATCGGCCGAGGCTGCCGTACTCCGGCCGATCAGCCCGCCGCAGTTCGGCCCGCGGGACTCCCGCCTGCTGCGCGCGTCCGACCATGCCCGCGCCAGTCTGCGGGCCGCGGTCGACCACCTGCCGACCGACTCCCGGGCGCTGATCCCGGCGCTCGTCGTCGGTGATACCACCCTGACCCCGGACGATCTGTCCGACGCCATGCGGGCGACCGGGATGACCCACCTCTCTGCGGTCTCCGGCTCGAATCTGGCAATCCTCCTGACCGCGGTCATGGCGGTCGTGCTCTACACCCCGATCCGCCGTCGGGCCCGCGTCATCGTCGGACTCCTCGTCATCGTCGCCTTCATCGTCATCGCCCGCCCGGAGCCGAGCGTGTTGCGGGCGGCGGTCATGGGTGCTGTCGGGGTGACCGCGTTCTCTCGCGCCCGGGCCGCGGCAGGTCTGCCCGCCCTGGCGGCCGCGATCATCGGGCTCCTCCTGTTCGATCCGTGGCTGGCCCGCTCCTACGGATTCGCCCTGTCGACCCTGGCCACGCTCGGTCTCATCCTCTTCGCCCGTCCGTGGGGTCGGGCCATCTGGCGGCGCTGGCTGGCCCGCGCGCGACTGCCGCCGTGGACGGGGGACGCCCTGGCCATCCCGGTCGCGGCGCACGTGATGACCGCACCCGTCGTCGTCCTGCTGCAGGGCTCGGTCTCCCTCATCGCGGTCGTCGCCAACGCACTCGCTGCGCCACTGGTCGCACCGGCCACCCTCGGTGGGGCCGGGACGACCCTCATCGCCTCGTTCTTCCCCCGGCTCGGGGCGTGGTTCGCGTGGACTGCGGCGCTGCCGGCCTGGCTCATCGCCCGGATCGCCCGATGGGCCCAGACCGTCCCCGGCGCCATGATCGCGTGGCCGGAGGGAGCCCCGGGCGCACTGCTCCTCGCGGCGATCTTCCTCGCCGTCATCCTCGGCGGCCCGTGGTTGCGCTGGTTCCTGAGCCGACACCGGATGCTCGGAGCCGGGGCAACCACCACCGCCGTCGTCCTGCTCTGGCCGATGCACACGCTCACGTGGCCACCACCGCGCTGGGACATCGTCGTCTGCGACGTGGGCCAGGGGGACGGCATCGTCATCTCGACCGGTGCGCGCAGCGCCGTCGTCGTCGACACCGGCCCGGACCACGACTCGCTCCCGCGCTGCCTGGACCGGCTCGACGTCGAGACGATCGACGCTCTCGTGCTGACCCACTTCGACGGCGACCACATCACCGGCACCCGGGCCGTCCTGGCCCGTTGGCCGGTCGGTGAGGTCTTCGTCTCCCCGGTCGCGGATCCGGCACCGGCGGCCGCAGCCGTGGTTGCCGCCGCCGGGGAGCGTGGCATACCCGTGCGAGAGGTGCGCGGTGGTGACCGGCTCAGGTGGGGGCGGGCGACGGCGACGGTCTGGTGGCCGCAACGCACGATCCACGCCGGGTCGGTGTCGAACAACGCCAGTGTCGTCCTCGCCGTCGAGGTCGGTTCCACTCCGGGGGCGGAGCCGCTGCGGGCGCTGCTGCTCGGCGACATCGAGCGGGAGGCCGGCCGGGCGATCCACATGGCGTTGCGGCGCGATCCGCTCTGGCAGGAGTTCGCGGACCGGATCGATGTCGTGAAGACCCCGCATCACGGGAGTGGCAACATCGATCCCGCGTTCCTGCGGGCGGTCCCCGGTGCGGTCGCGGCGATCAGTGTGGGGGAGAACGACTTCGGGCACCCGACCCGCTCGCACCTGGAGTTGGTGACCTCTCTTGGCAGCACCGTGGTCCGCACCGACGAGTCCGGCTCGATCGCCCTGGCCCGGGACGGCCCGGTCCTGCGCCTGCACCGTGAACGTGGCCACTAAGGTCAGGACCATGGACTTCGAGCTGACCGACCGGTGCAAGGACTACCAGGAGCGCGTCCAGGCGTTCATGGACGAGCACATCTACCCGAACGAATCGACCTATCACGAGCAGATCGCGGCCGCGGGCAACCCGCACCACCAGCCGCAGATCCTCGAGGACCTCAAGGCCAAGGCCAAGGCGGAAGGGCTGTGGAACCTCTTCCATCCCGACCCGCAGTGGGGCCCGGGGCTGAAGAACGCCGAGTATGCGCCGCTCGCGGAGATCATGGGCCGGGTCCACTGGGCCTCGGAGGTGTTCAACTGCAACGCCCCCGACACCGGCAACATGGAGGTGCTCACCCACTTCGGCACCGACGAGCACAAGGAGAAGTGGCTCAAGCCGCTGCTCGCCGGGGAGATCGCGAGCGCGTTCGCGATGACCGAGCCGCGGGTGGCCAGCTCGGATGCGACGAACATCGAGATGACGATGCTGCGCGATGGGGACGAGTACGTCCTCAACGGCCGCAAGTGGTGGACCTCGAACGCATTGCACCCGAACTGCAAGGTCATGATCGTCATGGGCAAGACCGATCCGCAGGCGGAGGAACACCGGCAGCAGTCGATGATGGTGGTCCCGATCGATGCCCCCGGGGTGACGGTCATGCGCAACCTGCAGGTCTTCGGGTATGCGGACCGCGAGGGCCACGCCGAGGTCGACTTCGACAATGTCCGGGTCCCCGTCAGTGACGTCCTCGCCGGTGAGGGGGACGGGTTCATGATCAGTCAGGCACGCCTCGGCCCGGGCCGGATCCATCACTGCATGCGTTCGATCGGGGCGGCCGAGCGAGCCCTGGATCTGATGATCGATCGGGCCAACCGGCGGGTCACGTTCGGGCAGCCGGTCGCGCAGCGCTCCAACGTCCAGGACTGGATCGCCGAGTCCCGCATCGAGATCGACATGGCACGGCTGCTGACGATGAAGGCTGCCTGGCTCATGGACACCGTCGGCAACAAGGGTGCCCGCACCGAGATCGCCGCGATCAAGGTGGTCGCCCCGAACGTGGCGCTGAAGGTCATCGACCGGGCCATCCAGGTACACGGCGGTGGGGGAGTCTCGCAGGACTTCCCGCTGGCGGAGATGTATGCGGGTCAGCGCACCTTGCGCCTGGCGGACGGCCCGGACGAGGTGCACAAGATGGTCATCGCCCGCCGCGAGATCCGGCGTAGGTTGGCGGACAACCCGCTCTGATCACGCCGACCTCGCGAGCAACTTCACAAGGGAAAGAGCCAGTTCGTACCGCAAACGTTCCCTGGTGAAGTTGACGTTTCTCGCCATTGGCGGGAAACGCCACGCAGCCGGTCAGCCGTGGACCTCGGCGGCCTCGACGAGTGCCTCGATCGTCGCCTGCACGGCGGGCACGCGGGCCAGGTCCGGGGTCGTCACGGCGTAGATCTCCCGACGGGAGGCGGGCTGCATCGGCAGGGCGACGACCGAGGGGTGGTGGGCGCTGCTGAGGATGAGGTCCGGGATGAGCGCGACACCGAGTCCCTCGGCGACGAGTCCCTGGACGGCGACGTAGTCCTCCGTCTCGAACGCGACGTCGGGGACGAACCCGGCCTCCCGGGCGAGGTGGACGAGGTGGCCTCGGCACTTCGGGCACCCGGCGATCCACGGTTCGCTCGCCAACTCGGTCAGGTCCACGGTTTCCCGCTGCGCCATCGGGTGGCCGGTCGGGACGGCGAGGCGGACCTCGTCGTCGAGGAGTTTGGTCACCGACAGGGACTCCAGGTCGGCCTGCAGGTCGTTCGGGTCCATCCCCTCGTAGGAGAAGGCGACCGCCAGGTCGCAGTCGCCGGCCTTGAGCGCGGCCAGCGACTCCGGCGGCTCGGCCTCGTGGAAGGTCACCGACACATCCGGGTACCGGCGCTTGACGAGCGCGAGCGCATGCGGGACGACCGTCGCGGACGAGCTCGGGAACGCCCACAGCCGGACCCGGCCGCTGCGCAGTCCGGCGATCGCCGCGACCTCCTCCTCGGCGGCGTCGAGGGCGGCGAGCACGGTGACCGCGTGGCGGGCGAGGACCTCCCCGGCCTCGGTGAGCCGCACCGAGCGACCGAGCCGCTCGACCAGGACGGTGCCGGTGCGCTGCTCGAGGCGGCGCACCATCTGCGAGATCGCCGGCTGGGTATAGCCGAGCGCCACCGCGGCCGCGGTGAAGCTGCCCTCGTCCTGGATGGCCTTCATCACCCGCAGCCCGGCAGCGTCGATCATGGCGAGCAGTCTATAACCGGCCGTTATCGAGAACCGGTGTTACGCATACACTGTGACGGGGTCGACCGGACGACGCGCCGCAAGGTGAGACCGTCGGCCGATCCGCGTACCCTGGTGACACGTGGTTGAAGTCCTCATCGAGCGCCCTGTGCTGCTGCTCTTCGTCATCCTGGCTGGCGGGACGGCGATCGGTGCTGTGCAGTTCCGCCGCTTCGGTCTGGGCCCGGCCGCCGTCCTGTTCACCGCGCTCGCCTTCTCCGCCTACGACGAGCGGCTCGCGCTGCCCGAGATCCTCGGGACCTTCGGACTCGCCGTCTTCGCCTACGTCATCGGCGTGACCGCCGGACCGTCGTTCTTCGCCTCCCTGCGCACCGGATTCAAACCGGTCACCCTCGTCGCCACCGCCCTGGCCGGACTCGGCCTGGTCGCCGTGCTCATCGGTCGGCTCATCGGCTTCGACATCGGCACCATCGCCGGGGTCTACTCCGGTGCGACGACGAACACCCCCGCGCTGGCCGCCGCCGTGATCCGCCTCAAGGGTGCACCCGAGCCGACCGTCGCATACTCCATCAGCTATCTCGGTGGTGTCCTCGTCATGCTCGGGGCGGCGATCCTCGCGCTGCGCAGCGGCCAGAAGCACCCCACCGCCGACGACAAACGCAAGGTCACCTCCGTCAACTCGGCGACGATCAAGGTCACCCGCGACAACGCGCTCAGCGTCGCCGAGATCACCATCACCCCCTTCGGGCGGGTCGTCGTCTCCCGGTACATCGCCGACGACGGGGTGGTGCGGATCGCGGAGGGGTCGACAGTGCTGCGGCCCGGGAACACCGTCCACGTCGTCGGCCCGGAGCGGGCGCTGCAGCACCTGACCAAGCAGCTCGGGGTCTCCAGCGACGAGAAGCTCGTCCTGGACCGCACCGAGCTCGACTTCCGCCGGATGGTGCTCTCCCAACGCAAGTTCTTCGGGCGCACCGTCGCCGATCTGCACCTCTTCGAACGCTTCGGGGCTCGCGCGACCCGGGTGCGCCGCGCCGACCAGGACTTCCTCGCCGCCGACGACTTCGTCCTGCAGGCCGGGGACCGGATCCGGGTCGCCGCCCCACGCCAGCACATGGGCCAGGTCGCCGAGTACCTCGGCGACAGCGAGCACGGCACCGCCGACATCAACCCGCTCGGGCTGGCCCTCGGGCTGGCGCTCGGGCTGCTCCTCGGAGCGGTCCCGTTCCACATCCCCGGCCTCGGCCCGCTCGAACTCGGTCAGGCGGCCGGTCCGCTCATCGTCGGGCTGGTCCTCGGTCGGGTGCAGCGCAGCGGCTCGGTCGTGTGGACCCTGCCGCACCAGGCCGCGGAGACCCTCACCCAACTCGGTCTGCTGCTCTTCCTCGCGTATGCGGGGGGCCGGGCCGGTTCGGCATTCATCGACGCCGTCTCCACTCCACTGGGCATCGAGATCCTCCTCGTCGGGCTGCTCCTCACCGGGCTGCACGCCGCGATCCTGTTCGTCGTCGGGCGCCGGGTGCTGGAGCAGAGCGGACCACGAGTGGCCGGGGTGATGGCCGGCTCGCAGACCCAACCGGCGATCCTCGCCCACGCCAACGCCGAGACCGGCTTCGACCAGCGGGTCGCCCTCGGCTACGCCCTCGTCTATCCGGTGGCGATGGTCGTCAAGATCGTCGTCGTCCAGGCGATCACGCTGCTGTGACGGGAGCACGGGGCGGGCTGGACCAGGTCGCCGAGATCCTCGACCGGGGGCCGGCGCTCGTCCTGACCGGTGCCGGGATCTCCACCGCATCGGGCATCCCCGACTACCGCGGCCCGGACGGGACGCGCCGGGTCACCCCGATGCAGTTCGGGGAGTTCATCGGCTCATCGGCGGCCCGGCAACGCTACTGGGCGCGGTCCTTCGTCGGCTGGCACCGCTTCACCCAGGCCCGACCCAACGCCGGGCACGAGGCGCTGACCCGGCTGCAGCAGGGCGGGCACGTCGGCGCCGTCATCACCCAGAATGTCGACGGGCTGCACCAGCAGGCCGGCACCCGCGACGTCATCGAACTGCACGGCGCACTCGCCGACGTCGTCTGCCTGACCTGCGGGGACCGCACCACCCGGGCCGACCTCGAGGAGCGGATGTGCCAGGCCAATCCCCACTTCCTCGCCGAGGTCCTCGGGGCAGACGGCCACGCGGTCGACCGGATCCGCCCGGACGGTGATATCTCCCTCGAGCAGATCGACGTCGAGCGGTTCGTCGCGCCGCGCTGCCTGGTCTGTGCTGTCGACACCCTCAAACCGGACGTCGTCTTCTTCGGCGAATCGGTCCCCAAGGAACGCGTCGCCTCCTGCTTCGACCTGACCGAGCAGGCCGCCAGCCTCATCGTCGCCGGCAGCTCACTGGCGGTGATGAGCGGCTTGCGGTTCGTGCGCAGGGCCGGTGCGCGCGGCATACCCGTGGTCATCCTGACCCGGCACCTGAGCCGCGGCGCCGACCTGGCCACCGTCCATCTGAGCGACGACCTGAGCACGCTGCTGACCGGTTTGTGTGACCTAGTCAACGCAGAACCGGCCCGAATGTGAGAATCCGGGCCGCTGGTGACACAGTAGGAGTATGACTCTCTACCTCGGCGACACCGCCCCTGACTTCACCACCGACACGACCATCGGCGAGATCTCCTTCCACGAGTGGGCCGGCGACAGCTGGGTCGTCTTCTTCAGCCACCCGGCGGACTTCACCCCCGTCTGCACCACCGAGCTCGGCCGCGTGGCCCAGTTGCAGGAGGAGTGGCACAAGCGTGGCGTGAAGCCGATCGCCCTGTCCGTCGACTCCCGCGCCGACCACGACCGCTGGCAGCCGGACATCGAGGCCTTCAACGACACCACCGTCAACTACCCGATCATCGCCGACCCGGACAAGTCGGTCGCCGAGCTCTACGACATGATCCACCCGAACGAGGGCGACACCTCCTCGGTGCGGTCCGTCTTCGTCATCGACCCGGCGAAGAAGATCCGCCTGTCGATCACCTACCCCAAGAGCGTCGGCCGCAACTTCGACGAGATCCTGCGGGCCATCGATGCCCTGCAGACCACCGACCGCGCCGACTGCGCGACTCCGGTCGACTGGCGCCTCGGCGAGAAGATCATCGTCCCCCCGACGGTCTCCACCGACGACGCCCGCAAGCGCTTCGACGACGTCACGGAGTACTACCCCTACCTGCGCACCGCCACGCTGCGCGACTGAGGCTCCGCTCCGCAATATCATTGGCCCGGCCGG
>DUPF01000089.1 GCA_012838445.1 Intrasporangiaceae bacterium
CCTCGGGCTCATCCGAGAAGGAGAGCACCACGATGGCCAAGCCCGCCATTCGCAAGCCCAAGAAGAAGGCGAACCCGCTCAAGGTCGCCAAGATCGAGAACATCGACTACAAGGACGCGGCGCTGCTGCGCAAGTTCATCTCCGACCGCGGCAAGATCCGCGCCCGTCGGGTCACCGGCGTCTCCGTCCAGGAGCAGCGCCTCATCGCCCAGGCCGTCAAGAACGCTCGTGAGATGGCGCTCCTGCCGTACTCGAGTTCCTCGCGCTGAGCGATTCGACCCGGAAGGAACAGTCAATGAAGGTCATTCTCACCCACGAGGTCTCCGGCCTCGGCACCGCCGGTGACGTCGTCGACGTCAAGCCTGGCTACGCCCGCAACTACCTCCTCCCGCGCGGTCTGGCGACCGGCTGGACCAAGGGTGGTCAGAAGCAGGTCGACGCCATCGCCAAGGGACGGGCCGCCCGCGCGGTCAAGTCCCTCGAGGAGGCGCAGGAGTTCAAGACCCGCCTCGAGGAGGCCCCGGTCACCGTCTCGGTGCACGCAGGCAAGGAGGGTCGCCTCTTCGGTGCCGTCTCCACCGCCGACATCGCCGCCGCCGTCAAGGCCGCCGGTGGTCCGGACCTGGACCGGCGCAAGATTGAGGTGCCGAGCACGATCAAGACCGTCGGTGCGCACACCGCTCTCGTCCGGCTGCACCCCGAGGTCCAGGCCAAGGTCGACCTCAACGTCGTGCCCGACTGATCGGGTCCCGACACCACACACAGTTCAGCCGCCCCGAGGAGATCTCCTCGGGGCGGCTGATTCGTTGAGGGTGCGGGCTCGTGGGCGGAGCGGTGGGTTTCGCTGATCCCATAGGTCGAGCTCGGCGATGAGGGCCTTGAAATCCGGGTGGCGCTGCACCCATGCTGGTGCCGAGTGCGGGCCACGCCGGCCCGCTCGTCGAGCCGGGAGGCAGATCCACGCAATGTCACGGAACGAGCCGTCGCCGGCCGCGTCGCCGGTCGACTCGTCGACGTCGGCTGCGTCGTCGGTGGCTGCGTCGTCGGTGGCTGATTCGTCGGTGGCTGCGTCGACGAGGGGACTCGGATCGTTGGCCCACCGGATCGCGGCAGCGCCGATCTCCTGGGGAGTCTGCGAGGTGCCCGGTTGGGGGGTCATGCTCCCACCGGAGCGGGTGCTGGCCGAGATGCAGGATCTCGGGCTGAGCGCCACCGAGTTGGGGGCGGCCGGATTCCTGCCCGAGGATCCACGAGCCCTGCGGGAACTGCTCGGCCGTTTCGAACTCGCACTCGTCGCAGGCTTCGTCCCGCTCGTGCTCCACGATCCCGCCCGGTGGCCGAGCGCGTTGAGCCTGGCCGACACGACAGCCGGTCTCCTGGCGGCCGGCGGAGCCGGCGTCTTCGTCACCGCCCTCGTCCAGGACGAGGCCTGGTCCCGGTCCGGTCCGTTGGACCGGAGCACCGCCGCGGTCATCGCCGACGGCCTGGCTCAGGTCGACCGGGTCTGTGCCCGCCACGGGCTGATCCAGGTGCTCCATCCGCACGTCGGCACCCTCGTCGAGACCGCTCAGGACATCGAGTTGATGCTCGACCACAGCGAGGCCGCCTGGTGCCTGGACACCGGACACCTCCGGACCGGAGGCCTCGACCCGGTCCGCTTCGCCGAGCAGCACGCCGATCGGATCGGGCACGTCCACCTCAAGGACGTCGCCGCCCACGTCGCCTCCCGGGTCCTGGACCGGGAGCTGAGCCTCACCGACGGGGTCCGGGCCGGGATGTTCACCCCGTTCGGCGACGGGGACGTCGCGATCGACGAGGTCGTGCTCGCCCTCGAGGAGCGGGGCTATCAGGGGTGGTACGTCCTGGAGCAGGACACCTCCCTGAGCGACCCGCCGGCGCCGGGCCGTGGGCCGGTCGCGGACGTCGCCCGGTGCTTGGACTACCTGCGCACCGAGGTGGTGCCGCGCCTGCCGGCCTCCGCCCGGACCGGGGTGGGGCCGCCACCGTGACCACACCGAGGCCTCAGGCGGACCCGGCGGATCAGCGCGATCCCGTGCGGATCGGCATCGTCGGTGTCGGCCGGATCGGGCGGCTGCACGCGCATCTGCTGCACCGTGACGTCCCCGGCGCGATCGTCGCGGCGGTGGCCGACGTCGTGCCGGCCACGGCCGACCGGGTCGCCACGGAGCTCGGTCTCGAGGAGGCGGGTATCGAGCACCTGCTGCACCGCGATGACGTCGACGCGGTCGCGATCTGCACGAGCACGCCGACGCATGTCGACCTGATCATCGAGGCAGCCCGAGCGGGCAAGGCGATCCTCTGCGAGAAGCCGATCAGCCTCGATCTGGCCGCCGTGGACCGGGCCATTGCCGCAGTCGAGAGCGCCGGGGTGGCGTTCATGGTCGGCTTCAACCGACGCTTCGACCCCGGCCACGCCGCGGTGCACGACGCGGTGCGGACCGGCGCGATCGGTGACCTGCACCTGCTGCGGATCACCAGCCGCGACCCGGCGCCACCGGCACCGGAGTATGTCGCCGCCAGTGGCGGGATCTTCCTCGACATGACGATCCACGACTTCGACATGGCACGGCACATCGTCGGCGCCGAGGTCGTCGACGTCTTCGCCCGTGGTGCGGTGCGGATCGACCCACGCATCGGCGCCGCCGGGGACGTCGACACGGCAGTGACGGTGCTGACCCACACCGACGGCACGATCACCACGATCGACAACAGTCGCCGAGCGGTCGGTGGATACGACCAACGGATCGAAGCCTTCGGGTCGGTCGGCACGGCAGTCTCGGACAACCCGATCGGTCAGCCGACCGGCGCCGGGGGAACCGCCGGAACGGCACCGGGCACCTTCCTGGAGCGATACATGGCGTCCTACCGGCGGGAGTGGGCGGCCTTCGTCGACCTGGTCCGGGACGGAGGTCCCTCACCCGTCGACACCCGCGACGGTCGGGCCCCGGTGGCGATCGCGATTGCCGCAACCCGTTCACTGCGTGAAGGTCGAGCGGTGACACTGGACGAGATCGGGTGAGGTGACGGACTGACATGGCAGACCAAGCGACAACGGTGCGGCTCACGGTCGCACAGGCGACGATCCGGTTCCTCACCCAGCAGTGGACCGAGCGGGACGGGGAACGTCAGCGGTTCTTCATCGGCTGCCTCGGCATCTTCGGACACGGCAACGTCGCCGGCCTGGGTCAGGCGCTCCTCGAGGACGAGCTGGCCCACGCCGACGCCGACGCAGACGAAGGCGAGCCGGGCGGGCTCCCGTACGTCCTGGCCCGCAACGAGCAGGCCATGGTGCACACCGCCGTCGCCGCTGCCCGCCAACTCGACCGGCTGCAGACCTGGGTGTGCACCGCCTCGATCGGACCCGGGTCGACGAACATGCTCACCGGGGCGGCACTTGCCACGATCAACCGGATCCCGGTGCTGCTCCTGCCGTCCGGGACCTTCGCCACCCGGGTCAGTGCCCCGGTGCTCCAGGAGCTCGAGGTGCCCTGGGCCGGGGACGTCACGGTCAACGATGCGTTCCGGCCGTTGTCGGCGTTCTACGACGAGGTCCAGCGCCCCGAGCAGCTCCCCGCGGCCCTGCTCGGGGCGATGCGGGTGCTCACCGACCCGGCCGCGACCGGCGCGGCGACGATCTCGATGCCGCAGGACGTCCAGGCCGAGGCCTTCGACTGGCCGGTCGAACTGTTCGCCGAGCGGGTCTGGCAGATCCCCCGCACCCGCCCCGACGCCTCCCGGATCGCCGGAGCGGCCGAGATCATCTCCGCCGCGAAGCGCCCGCTCATCGTCGCCGGCGGTGGCGTGCACTACTCCCAGGCCGAGGACGCCCTCGCCGACCTGTGCGCCGCGACCGGGATCCCGGTCTCCGAGACCCAGGCCGGGAAGGGTTGTCTCCCGCACGGACATCCCCAACTCGTCGGAGCGATCGGGGCGACCGGCACGACCGCGGCCAACGCGCTCGCCGAGCAGGCCGACGTCGTCATCGGGATCGGCACCCGATACAGCGACTTCACGACTGCGTCACGAACTGCGTTCCAGGACAAGGAAGTCCGCTTCGTCAGCATCAACATCGCCGGATTCGACGCCGGCAAACACAGTGGGTATGCGGTGCTCGGCGACGCCAGGGAAGCTCTCGTCGAGTTGCGCTCGGCTCTCGGTGACTGGTCGGTGCGCGACGCATACCGGAAGCGAACGACGCGGCTCTGGCAGGACTGGGACCGGCTCGTCGAGGGCACCTACTCCCCACCGGAGGAGGTGACGGTGGCCCTGGCTCCGGGGCTGCTCACCCAGGGGGAGGTCATCGGGGTCGTCAACGAGCACTCCGATCCGCGTGATGTCGTCGTGTGCGCGGCCGGCTCGATGCCCGGTGACCTGCACAAACTGTGGCGGGTGCGGGACCGCAAGGGCTATCACGTCGAGTACGGGTATTCGTGCATGGGGTACGAGATCCCGGCCGCGATCGGGATCCGGCTGACCGACGCCTCCCGTGACGTGTTCGCGATGGTCGGCGACGGTGGCTACCTGATGATGCCGTCGGAGATCGCGACGGCGGTCCAGGAGCGGGTCAAGATCATCGTCGTCCTCGTGCAGAACCACGGCTTCCACTCCATCGGGTCGCTGTCCGAGAGTGTCGGTGCGCAGCGGTTCGGCACGAGTTATCGCCGGCGCAGTTGGCAGACCGGGCGGCTCGATGCCGAGCCGGTCGGCGTGGACCTGGCCGCCAACGCCCGCTCCCTCGGTGCGTACGTCATCGAGGTGCGCTCCCGGGCCGACCTCGTCGACGCGGTCGAGGAGGCGAAGGCCCGCCCCGCGGACAGCGGCCCGGTCGTCATCCACGTCGAGACCGACCCGCTCGTCCACGGCCCGGACAGTGCGAGTTGGTGGGATGTGCCGGTCTCGCAGGTGAGTGGGCTGCGTTCGGCGCGCACCGCATACCGCGGCTATCGGCAGGGCAAGGAGCGCCAGCGTCCGCTCATCGACCCGACCGACCGCTGAGTCAGCGTTCGTGGACGGTGACCTCGAAGGCGTACTGGTCGAATCGGTAGCAGTGGTCGCCGTACTCGACCGGTTCACCGGCTGAGTCGAAGGCGCGGCGGGTCATCGTCAACAGGGGGTCGCCGGCGGTGAGTTCGAGCATCCGGCGCTCGGCGGCACTCGGTCGGCGGGCGCCGATGACCTGGTGCGCGATGACCGGCCGGATGCCCCGGCCGCGCAGGATCTCGTAGAGCCCGCGAGCCGCCAGGTCGGCCTCGTCGAGGTCGCCGACCCGCGGCGGCAGGTAGTTGTTCATGATCGCGGTCGGGATGTCGTCGGCCAGGCGTCGCCGCCGGATGTAGAGGAGTGCCGTCTGCGGATCCAGGCCGAGCGCCTCCGCCGCGACCGGCTCGACCCGGGCGGGATCGATCTCGAGGACCTCGGTGCTCACCTGCTGTCCGCGTCGCGTGAGAACGTCGTGGAGACTGGACAATTCGTCCCGGCGGTGGATGACCTGACTGGCGACCGTGGTGCCGACGCCGCGGCGTCGCACGAGCATGCCCCGGTCGACGAGGGTGGCGATCGCGCGCCGGACAGTGGGCCGGGACAGGCCGACCCGGGCGGCGAGCGAGAGTTCGTTCTCGAAGGGGTCGCCCGGCCCGAGAGTGCCGTCCTCGATCGCGGCGGTGAGCTGCTCGGCGAGCTGGTGATAGAGCGGCACCGGACTCGTGCGGTCGATGACGACGGGGATGGTCACGCTCACATGGGGAGTGTATGTCCGCCGCCTCAGGACGTGCATATGTCCGGACAAATTGACGTTCCTTCCCGGGATGGGGAAGTGTGGAGCCATGACCTTCGAGGCCCCCGGCGACGCGCGCGTCTTCGACGTCCTGAGCATCGGGCGGGTCGGGGTCGACCTGTATCCGCTGCAGGACGGGGTCGGTCTCGAGGAGGTCGAGACGTTCGGGAAGTACCTCGGCGGCAGCGCCGGCAACGTCGCCGTGGCGGCCGCCCGATTCGGGTATGCGGTGGCCCTGATCTCGCGCGTCGGCGCCGATCCCTTCGGCCGATTCGTGCGGGCGGCGCTGGACGAGCTCGAGGTGGGCACCGCATACCTCGGCACTGATCCGGAGCTGCCGACGCCGGTGACGTTCTGCGAGATCTTCCCGCCCGACGACTTCCCGCTCTACTTCTACCGGTTCCCGATGGCGCCGGATCTGCGGATCGAGGAGCGCGAGATCCCCCGGGTGGCGGTGGCCCGGTCGCGGTTGTTCTGGAGCACCCTGACCGGCCTGTCCGCCGAGCCGAGCCGCACCGCCCACCGGAGTGCGTGGACGCTGCGCGGCCGGGCGCCGCTGACCGTCATCGACCTCGACTACCGAGAGCAGTTCTGGACCGACGAGTCCGAGGCGACCCTGGCGGCCGAGGAGGCACTGCAGGCCTGCACCGTCGCCATCGGCAACCTCGAGGAGTGCCGAATCGCGGTGGGGGAGAAAGATGCTGACCGTGCGGCCCGGGCACTGCTCGACCGCGGTGTCGATCTCGCGATCGTCAAACAGGGTCCCCGGGGGGTGCTGGCGATGACCGCCGAGGAACGGGTCGAGTCCCTTCCCTACCGGGTCCCGGTGCTCAACGGCCTCGGCGCTGGGGACGCCTTCGGTGGCGCGATCTGCCACGGCCTGCTCCAGGGCTGGGATCTGCGGCGGATGCTCGACTTCGCCGGGGCCGCCGGAGCCTACGTCGCGGCCCGTCGCGAGTGTGCCACGGCGATGCCGACCGAGGACCAGGTGCTGGAACTGCAACGGACGGCCCCGCAACGGGTCGGGTCCGGACAGGAGGTGATCGGATGAGTCGGGGAGCGGACAACGACCGGTGGTTCCGGCCGGCCGGAACCAGTGCCCGGGACGGCTGCGACGTCGTCATCGACGACACCGTCGACGGGTGGCAGCACACCGGCCTCGTCGTCGTCACCCTCGCGCCCGGTCGGTCGTTCACCCGGGCGCCCGACGACTGGGAGGCGATCGTGCTGCCCCTCGCCGGGTCGGTGACGGTGACCGTCGCCGGCACCGACTATCCGCTGACCGGACGGGCGAGCGTCTTCGCCGGTCCGACCGACAGTCTGTATGCGCCGAGTGGCTCGGTCCTGACCTTCACCGCCGGGGACACCCCGAGCCGGATCGCGATCGCACTGGCCCGCGACGTGAAGGGATCGGGGCAGGCGCGGGTCGCATACCTGCCGGCGGATGCGGTGCCGATCGAGGTGCGCGGCGCGGGGATCGCCTCCCGACTGGTGCGCAACTTCGGCGTCCCCGGGGTGCTCGACGCCGAGCGGATCATCGCGTGCGAGGTCATCACCCCGGCGGGGAACTGGTCCTCGTGGCCGCCGCACAAGCACGACACCGAACGCGCCGGGGTGGAGACCGAGCTCGAGGAGATCTACTACTTCGAGACCCGCGCGACTGATCCGCGCGGCGTGAATCCGGTTGGGTATCAACGGGTCTACGGGACGAGCGAGCGGCCGATCGATGTGCTCGCCGAGGTCCGCAGCGGTGATGTCGTCCTCGTCCCGCACGGCTGGCACGGGCCGGCGATCGCCGCACCGAACGCCGACCTGTTCTATCTCAACGTCATGGCCGGTCCCGGGCCGGAGCGGGCCTGGCTGATCTGTGACGACCCCGCGCACGGGTGGGTGCGGGAGGAGTGGCCGGCCCTGCCGGTGGATCCGCGCCTGGCCCACTGAGACCGGCCCGAGACTCGCCGCGCCCACCGCCGCC
>DUPF01000090.1 GCA_012838445.1 Intrasporangiaceae bacterium
CATGTGACTGGAGTTGCGGAGCGCATACGCTACGGACCATGGCCACACGTGCGTCTGCTCCTCGCCGTGCTCCCGCACGCACCGCTGCCGGTTCCCCGGGCAAGGCCCGCGGCTCCGGTACCCGCACCCCGCGGGGCGGGACGAGCGCGCGCTCCGGGGCCCGCAAGTCCACCGCCCGCAAACCGGCCGCCCGCTCCCGCACCGCGCGCGGTGGCGGTCTGCCGATGCCGCTGCGCGCCCTGAAGTCGACGTGGATGGGCGTGGCGCACACCGCCGGGGGGGCGGTGCGCAAGGTCGGCTCGGCCGGCTCGGACCTGCAACCCGAGCACCGCCGCGACGGACTCGGCCTGCTCTTCATCGCCCTGGCGATCGTCGTTGCCGCCCGGGAATGGTGGAACCTCACCGGCGTCGTCGGGGACGTCATCCACGCCGTCGTCGCCGGCACCTTCGGCCGACTCGGCGTCGCCGTGCCCATCGTCCTCCTCCTGCTCGGGGTGCGGATGCTCCGCCGCCCCAAGACCGAGGCGATCGCCGCCGACGACAACCGCATCCTCGTCGGGCTGGCCTGCTTCACCACCGCGGCCGCCGGACTGATCCACATCTCCGAAGGCGTCCCGCAGCCCCCGCACGGCGCGATCGGGATGCGCAACGCCGGCGGCATCATCGGATTCCTCTCCTCGGACCCGCTCGTCATGGCGTTCACCAAGAACGGCGCCATCCCGCTGCTCGTGCTCCTCGCTGTCTTCGGATTCCTCGTCCTCACCGCCACCCCGGTCCACAAGATCCCGTACCGCTTCCGCCAGGTGTGGCTCTTCATCGAGCACGGCCGCGCCGGCCTGGCCGCCGAACGCGAAGCTGCCGCAGCAGCCTCCGCCGACGGGTCCGCCAAACCCCGCTCGCGCACCCGCAAGAGCGCCGACGCCCTGGCCGGTCAACGCGCCGGCGACGAAGCATACGAACAGGCCGCGACCGTCGAACGCACCGGTGCCGCCGCGAGGATCAAGGCCGGCCTGCGCCGTGCCACCGGCCACGGCGAGACCGCCAAGGCCGAGACCGCCCCGACCAAGGACATCCCCGAGGACAAGGCCTCCACCGAGCCGATTCCCGTCAAGGGCAAGGACGCCGGCAAGGGCAAGGCGAGCGGGAAGTCCGGCGCCGCGGGCAAGGCCGACCTCGTGCCCCCGCCGACCGCGCAACTGCCGGCCCGCGTCGAACAACTCAGCCTCGCTGGCAACGTCACCTACACTCTCCCGGACAACTCCGTCCTCGAGGTCGGAGCGCCGCACAAGACCCGCTCGGAGACCAACGACCGCGTCGTCGAGGCCCTCACCGGGGTGCTCGACCAGTTCGACATCGACTGCCAGGTCACCGGATTCATGCGCGGACCGACCGTGACCCGCTACGAGCTCGAACTCGGCCCGGGCGTCAAGGTCGAGCGGGTCACCGCCCTGTCGAAGAACATCGCGTATGCGGTCGCCTCGGCCGATGTGCGCATCCTCAGCCCGATCCCCGGCAAGTCCGCGATCGGCATCGAGATCCCGAACACCGACCGCGAGAACGTCTGCCTTGGTGACGTGTTGCGCAGCCAGGCGGCCCGCAACAACCACCACCCCATGGTCATGGGCGTCGGCAAGGACGTCGAGGGTGGGTATGTCATCGCGAACCTGTCGAAGATGCCTCACCTGCTCGTCGCGGGCGCCACCGGCTCCGGTAAGTCGAGCTTCGTCAACTCGATGATCACCTCGATCCTGATGCGCTCGACCCCCGATGAGGTTCGCATGGTCCTCGTCGACCCGAAGCGGGTCGAGCTCACCGCATACGAGGGGATCCCGCACCTGATCACCCCGATCATCACCAACCCGAAGAAGGCCGCCGAGGCCCTCGACTGGGTGGTGCGCGAGATGGATGCCCGGTACGACGACCTGGCGCAGTTCGGCTACAAGCACGTCGACGACTTCAACAAGGCGGTCAAGGCCGGTCAGGTCAAGCCGCTGCCCGGCTCCGAGCGGGTGCTGGCCCCGTATCCGTATCTGCTCGTCGTCGTCGACGAGCTCGCCGACCTGATGATGGTCGCCCCGCGTGACGTCGAGGCCTCGATTGTGCGGATCACCCAGCTTGCCCGGGCCGCCGGCATCCACCTCGTCCTGGCGACCCAGCGGCCGTCGGTTGACGTCGTGACCGGTCTGATCAAGGCCAACGTGCCCTCCCGGATGGCGTTCGCGACGTCCTCGCTCGCCGACTCGCGTGTCGTCCTCGACCAGCCCGGAGCCGAGAAGCTCATCGGTCAAGGTGACGCGCTGTTCCTGCCGATGGGCGCGAGCAAGCCGATGCGGGTCCAGGGCTCGTGGGTCTCCGAGTCCGAGATCCACAAGGTCGTCGACCACGTCAAGGGTCAGCTCGAGCCGGTCTATCGCGACGACGTCATGGTCACCGCCGCGAAGAAGCAGGTGGACGAGGACATCGGCGACGACCTCGACCTGCTGCTCCAGGCGACCGAACTCGTCGTCACGACCCAGTTCGGGTCGACCTCGATGCTGCAGCGCAAACTGCGGGTCGGCTTCGCCAAGGCCGGTCGCCTGATGGACCTGCTCGAGTCCCGTGATGTCGTCGGCCCGTCCGAGGGGTCCAAGGCCCGCGACGTACTCGTGCGCCCCGACGACCTCGAGGCGACCCTGGCGATGATCCGCGGGGACGAGCCGCCGCCCTCGGCTGATTCCGGCGACTCCGGCGGTCCAGTGGGTGGCGGTGAATTCGATGACGACTCCGACGACGACTATGTCAGCGCCGGGCATGACTACGCCGAGGATTCCGTCTCGGACGTCATCGAGCAGTCCTACGACGGGCTCGAAGAGGTCGAGGGCAGCCCCGACAGCGACGCCTGGGAGCTCACCGGCCGCTGAGCCGGGTGCTGTTCGTATCGATGTGAGTGAACCGGGGCTATGGCGCCGGTTCACTCACACCGTCTCGGCGGGCGTGGTGGTCAGGACACCGCTGGGAGCAAGCGGGCCGGGCAGCGCGGCGTGCATGGGACGATCGGCTTCCGATAGCCACGGGAACGCAGCGTCAGGAAGATGTCGACCGCCAACTCACATTGCTCGAACTCGATCTCCACGAAGCCGGCCCGCAGGGTCAACCGACCGGATCGGGCAGTATGCCGGTCGCGGCGTCGGTCGATCCGAGCCGCCTCTCCGGTGTGGGCGCTGTCCCCGTCGACCTCGAGCACCACGCCGAACTCCTCCCACTCGGCGTCGCGGCGGATCCGCCCGGCCGGGATCACTGCCGGCACCTGCAGGCGCGGTCTCGGCAGACCGTGGCGGTCGATGACACGGTCGAGGGCTTGCAGTTCGAGAACACTCTCGACTCCCTCGGCGATCGGGGTGAGGGCGAGGTTGATGACGCGGCGATGCGGATGCCGAGCCCGGGCCGCCAACGCGTCAGCGAGATCGTTTGGAGTGGTCCGTCCGCTGTGGATCCATCGCGCACTCACGTGGACAGCCTCGCGCCACAACACCCCTGGTTGCGCGGTCAGATCGAGGACCGTCGTTGGGGCCGTTGTCACCGGCAGACCCTGGCGGATGACCGTCGCGAGTCCGTCGCGGCGCACGATGCGGGTGCCCGGGAGTCGCTGCACCTGCCGCCCGCTCACCGCCGCGGTGAGGATCGGGGGTTGTCGGGTCTCGACACCGTGAAGGTGGGCGGCGGCCGCCATGGTCAGCGCTGCGTGCGGACCGAGCCGCAGGGTCAGGGCATGGGCGCGGCCGAACCAATCGAGTTGCCCGGGATAGGCGTGGTAGATCCCTCGGACAATGCGGGTCCAGTCACCCTTGGTGATCCGCCACCGGATGGCGTCCTCGGTCAATCCGGCACGAACGGCCTGCGCATGGGTGAGGACTCCGTGTTGCCGGCGCAGGAGGGCGTCCAGGTCCATCCCGCAACTGTGCCCGAGGTCAGTGAGGAGGCCGCCGGGTTATCCACAATGCCTCGGACGAGCGGCTCACGGTGTGAGTGAACCGGGGCTATGGCGCCGGTTCACTCACACTGTCTCGGCGGGCTCAGCCTCAGGCTCAGCCTCGGCCTCAGACGCAACCTCGGCATCGGCGAGGACCTCGGCGATGTCGTCGACGAACTGCTCGACCTCTTCCAGACCCTCCACCGGGCCGCCGGCGAGCAGCCCGTCCGCGCCGAGGAGCACCGCCGAGGACGTGGCGGGGATCTGCAGCGCCGTCCAGGCCTTGCCGAGCGGGTCGTAGTAGAGCCGCTCGGCCACCCCGTCGATGCCGAGGTCGCCGTACTGGGCCGTCTCCACGCCGAGGACCTGGACGACCGGCAGCTTCTCCGCCCAGGCGGCGAGCCGCTCCCAGGTGGCATGGGTCGAGCCGCACGAGCAGTTGACGAACACGAGCATCGCCGGGCGTTCCCGGGTCAGGTCGATCAGCCGCACCGGATTGCGGTTCCGGTCGAGCAGGAACGCGTCGGGGATCGGGACGCGCACATACTCCTCCTCATCCGGCTCCACCGGCTGCACGGTGGCTTCCTGGTGCTGGTGCTGCCCAACCCGCTCGGGACGACGTCGCCACCACGGATCCCCGTAGCTCGCCGGTGCCGCGATGAGCCACAGCACGATCCCCAGATAGGCGGCGCCGATCAGGAGCACCCACTCCCGGTCCGTGGCTGACCCCAGCAGCGAGAACGTCGTCAACCCTTCGGTCCAGGTCATCCACACGAACACGGCGGCCCCGGCGACGAGGAGGGTGTTGCGCACAACGGTCTTCCACGTCACCCGCTGGTCGCCGATCTGCCCGAAGCACCCGCACGAGGGGCGCGGATCGAACGTCATCGCGCGGGCGATGATGACCCAGTAGGCGACGAACAGCAGCAGCGCCGCGATCGAGGCCACCCGCGCAACAGGCAACCACGGCAGCAGCATGGCGAGCGCGAGGACCAGTTCGCCGGGCGGGAGCGTCCGGCTCACCCACCCCGGGTCGAGGAACTCCGGCAGCCGCAGCAGCCGCACCGCGCTGGCGGTCGAGACGGGTGCGTTGAGCTTGGCGACGGCGCTGATGACGAGCACGAGGACCAGCGCCACCGGGATGAGGAGCAGAGCAGGTGCGAAGGACGACACCCCGCCATTATCACCGTCGATGACCAAGGCTTTGACCATCCGGTCCTACGCTGGGTCCATGCCCCTCCGCTACGCCGACGAACTGGACAACGATCCGTTCGCCTCACCGAGCCGGTTCCGCCGTCTCCTCGCTCTGGCCAAGGAGCAGCCGTCCGCGGTCCTGCTCTTCGTCCAGATCGGCGGTCTGCTGCTCTTCCCGTTCCTCCAGCCGACGACCTTCGGGCGGGTGTCGGTCTCGATCTTCGGTGCGATCGTCCTCCTCCTGGCACTGTGGACCGTCCGCAGCACCCCGGCGCTGACCTGGATGGCCATCCTCATCGGTGTGCCCGCAGTCATCCTCGAGATCTGGGGGGCGGTGGACCGGGACATGACCTTCGCCGTCATCGGAGGGCACTTCCTGCTCGGGATCTTCTACTTCTACACCGCGTATGCGCTGGTCGCCTACATGTTCGAGGACCACTGGGTGACCAAGGACGAGGTGTTCGCCGCCGGTGCCACGTTCACCGTCATCGCCTGGGGTTTCGCCTACCTCTACATGGCCACTCAGAACTTCTGGCCGGGGAGCTTCGTCTCCTCGAGCGGGGACGAGATCCTCACCTGGCAGGAGATGCTCTTCGTCTCGGTGTCGAACTTCACCAGTGTCGGCCTGTCCGACGTCGTCCCGGTCAAGCCGCACGCCCAGTCCCTCGTCATGCTCGAGCAGATCGGCGGAGTCCTCTACATCGCCATGGTCATCTCCCGCCTCGTCGCCCTGACGGTGCTGAAGAACCGGTGAGCATGCTCCACGGCGTCGGAGGGCTCCGCCCGCCCGACTAGAGTTGGAGGCATGTCGAGCGAGGATCAGCACCGCAGTGTCGCGCTGGTCACCCTCGGCTGCACCCGCAACGAAGTGGACAGCGAGGAACTCGCCGGACGGCTCGCTGCCGGCGGCTGGACCCTCGTCGACGACGTGGCCGGGGCCGACGTCGCGGTCGTCAACACGTGCGGCTTCATCGAACAGGCCAAGAAGGACTCGATCGACGTCATCCTTGAGGCCGCCGAGGCCAAGGAGTCCGGTCGCACCCAGGCGGTCGTCGCGGTCGGCTGCATGGCTCAGCGCTACGGCACCGAACTCGCCGAGGCTCTCCCCGAGGCCGACGCGGTGCTCGGCTTCGACTCCTACGCCGACATGTCCGCGCACCTGCGCGCCATCCTCGCCGGAGACCGCCCCGCCGCACCGACACCCGGCGACCGGCGCCACCTGCTGCCGCTGACCCCGGTCCAGCGACAGGCGGCCGGCGGCGGGGTCAGCGTCCCCGGCCACGCGACCACCCTCGACACCGACACCGGTGAGGGCACGACCGGGAGGCGAGCACCGCATACTCCCGATCTGCCGGAGGGGATCGCTCCGGCGAGCGGGCCGCGGGTGGTCCGCCAACGGCTCGACCAGCGCCCCTGGGCGCCGCTGAAGATCGCGAGCGGGTGCGACCGGCGGTGCAGCTTCTGCGCGATCCCGATGTTCCGAGGGGCGTTCCTGTCGCGGCACCCGGACGATGTCGTCGCCGAGGCGGAGTGGCTGGGTATGCACGGGGCGCGTGAGTTGTTCCTCGTCTCGGAGAACTCGACCTCGTACGGCAAGGACCTCGGCGATCTCGGCGCCCTGGACGCCCTCCTGCCGCGACTCACAGCCGTCGAAGGGGTGGACTGGGTGCGGGTCAGCTATCTGCAGCCGGCCGAGGTGCGCCCGACCCTGCTGGACGCGATGGCGGGCACTCCGGGCGTGGTGCCCTGGTACGACCTGTCCTTCCAGCACTCCAGCGCCGCGGTGCTGCGCCGGATGCGCCGCTTCGGCAGCTCGGAGTCGTTCCTCGAGCTCATCGCGAGCATCCGCTCCCGCTCGCCGCTGGCCGGAATCCGCACCAACGTCATCGTCGGCTTCCCCGGCGAGACCGACGCCGACGTCGCCGAACTCACCTCGTTCCTCACCGCGGCCCGGCTCGACGTCGTCGGGGTGTTCGCCTACTCCGACGAGGACGGGACCGAGGCGCAGACCCTCGACGGCAAGGTCGGTGCTGCGGAGATCGCGGACCGCTACGCCGAGGTCAGTGACCTCGTCGAGTCGCTCACCGCGGACCGGGCGTTGGACCGGGTCGGGGAGGAGGTCAGCGTCCTCGTCGAGGAGATCGACGAGGAGCAGGTCGTCGGCCGCAGCGCCCACCAGGGGCCGGATGTCGACGGGGCGACGCTGCTGACCTGGCCGGAGGGACGGGATCTGCCGGTTGTCGGGGACTTCGTGACGGCCGTGGTCGTCGACGCCGAGGGGGTCGACCTGGTGGCGGAGCCGCGATGAGCACCCGAGCCCCGGCAGCGCCGAGTGTGTGGAACATCGCCAACGCCCTGACGATGCTCCGCCTCCTCCTCGTGCCGGTGTTCGGCTGGCTGCTCCTCAGCCACGGCGGCACCTCACCGACCTACCGCTATCTCGCGGCCGCCTGCTTCGCCCTGGCGATGATCACCGACCGGATCGACGGGGATCTGGCCCGCAGCCGCGGCCTGATCACCCGGTTCGGCCAGCTCGCCGACCCGATCGTCGACAAGACCCTGGTGACGATGGCCTTCGTCGGCCTGTCCATCATCGGCATCATCCCCTGGTGGGTCACCGCCCTCGTGCTCGCCCGCGAGTGGGGGATTACGCTGCTGCGGTTCGTCGTCATCCGGCACGGGGTCATGCCCGCCGGCCGCGGCGGCAAGATCAAGACTGCCCTGCAGGGGTTCGCCCTGTTCCTGCTCACCCTGCCGGTCTCGACGTGGCCGCTGTCCACGATGTGGCTCTGGATCGGGTATGCGCTGCTCGCCCCCGCGGTCATCCTCACCGTCGTCACCGGGTTCGAGATCGTCCGGGACGCGCTGCGGATGGTTCGCACGAGTGAGCGGACCCTGGCCAAGCGGCAGGCACGTCGGGCGGGTCGGCAGGGGTCCGGGGCCGGTGAGGGCGCCGGTCGTGAGTGACCTGGCGCGCCAGGACGGGGACGCGGTGCTGCCGGCCGCACTGGCCGCTGAGGTCATCCTGCTGTGCCGGGAGCGGGGCTTGACGATCGCCACCGCGGAGTCGTTGACCGGGGGACTGGTGTGCGGGGAACTGACCGCGGTGCCGGGAGCATCGGTCGCGGTGCGTGGTGCCGTGGTCGCCTATGCGACCGACCGCAAGGCGGCGCTGCTGCAGGTGCCCGACGCGCTGCTCGCCGACCGGGGCGCCGTGGACGGGGACGTCGCCCGGGCGATGGCGGTCGGGGTACGGCGGGCGATGCTGGCCGAGATCGGGGTGGCGACGACCGGGGTGGCCGGGCCGGAGCCGCAGGACGGCAAAACGGTCGGGACGGTCTTCATCGCCGTGAGCGGCCCGGCGACCGATGTCGTCGAGGAGTTGCACCTGTCCGGGGACCGGGCCCAGATCCGCGCCGAGACGGTGCAGGCGGCGTTGCGCCTGTGCCGCGACGTGCTGCGCCAGAGCTCCTGACGACTCGACGCGCCGGGCGGCTTGCGGGTAACCCTCGCGCGCGATGTCGGGTCGGCACTGTACGGTTGACCCCATGATCGTGTTGCGCCGAGAGCTCGGCGAGGCCCTGCGTGAGGAGCGCCAGGCCCAGGGCCGCTCGCTGCGTGAGGTCGCGAAGGCGGCGTCGGTGTCCACCGCATACCTCAGTGAGGTCGAGCGGGGGACCAAGGAGGCCTCCTCGGAGCTCATCGCCTCGATCTGTGGTGCGCTCGGACGGCCCCTGTCCGAGGTGCTCACCGACGTCACCTCCCGGGTGCAGCGTGCCGAGGAGGCGACCGCACCTGTCGCGCTGCACGAGCGTCGCCGTGCCGTCTCCGCCCGCGACGCCGCGGCCTGACGCCTCGCACCGCAACGAGAACCACCCGACCGCCGGGCCAACACGCCCGCAGAACTCGCGCGCCCGCAGCGCCGGGACCACAGCGGGATCGTCAGCCCGGCTCGACCATTTCGGCTCGATCAGTTCGGCCAACTCAGTCAGGCTCGCTCAGCGGCGACCGGCCCGTCGCTCACCACCGCGCGCGGGCGGTCGTCGGGTGTGCCCGAGCGGCGGTTGCGTCCGCCCGTCATCGCCGGGAGCCAACCCGCCCTGACACTGCGGGCAGTAGAAGATCGTCCGCTCCCGCTCCGCTGGGCCGGCCAGCGCCACCCGGAGCGGTCGCCGACAGCGGGGGCAGGGGTGCCCGGAGCGGCCATGGATATGGGTGGTCGGCCGGGAGGTGGCGCTCGCGTGCTGCATGAGGCGCTGCGCGCGGTCCAGGATCGCCGTGAGCTGATCGTCGGTGAGCGCGTCCATGGGAGTCCATGGGTTGATCCGCTCGGCCCACAGCGACTCGCTGGCCCAGAGGGTGCCGATGCCGGCGACATTGCGCTGGTCGAGCAGCGCGGCGGCGATCCGGTCGTGGGCGCTGCCGAGATGGCCGTCGCGCAGGTGTCGCACGGCCCAGGCCACATCCCAGTCCGGGCCGAGGACGTCCGGGCCGAGGTGCCCGACGAGGGCGGACTCCTCGTCGGTGCGGACCAGGTCGAGCATCCCGAGCCGGCTGCCCAGGGCGGTCCAGCGGTCGGTGCCGAGGACGGCCCGGATCGTGTCCCGCTCCGGGACGACCCGGTCGGCGGGCTGGATCCGCCAACTGCCCTCCATCTTCAGGTGGGAGTGGATCGTCAGGCCGCTGTCGAGCCGGTGCAGCACGTGTTTGCCGCGCGGGACGACCTCGATCGTGGTCCTGCCGACCAGGTCGCTGCCGATGAGGGTTCCCCACCGCAGTTCGGCCCGCACCAGCGGCCGGTCCCGGAACACCTGGTCGAGCCGGCGTGCGGTGCGCAGCACGACATCGCCCTCAGGCACGGATCCGCAGTCCTCTCGGGGTCATGTGGAATCCGGCGTCGAGGAGTGCCTCGACGAGCGGGGAGCCGGAGCCGAGTAGGTCGGCCCCGTCGGCCCGGGTGACGGTGAGTCGGCCGAGCGCCCCGGCCCGCACGGCCGCAGCCAGCCCGGCCGCCGCGGCCCGCAGGGCGTCAGGGTCCTCGGTCCAGGTCAGCACGGTGCGACCGCCCCGCTCGACGTAGAGCAACAACTCACCATCGCGCAGCACGACGAGGGCACCGGCCTTGCGCCCCGGCTGGTGACCGCGCCGCCCGTCCGGTTCGCGCTTCCCCGCCGCAGTACCCTCCGCCTTCTGGCCAGCGGACCCATCCCCCGGCCGGGGTCGCGGCGGCCAGGGCAGGGCGGCACCGAACGGTTGGGCCGGATCGGTGGCCGCGAGCACGAGGACAGCGGACCCGCCGCGACCGGGGCCCGGGTCCGGGGGCACCGATGTCGCGCGCAGCCGGTCCACGGTGGCGGTCGCTCCGAACTGTGCCGCGCCGAGGTGCTCGATGAAGTAGCCACGCCGCAGCACCCCGGTCTCCTCGGCCTGCGCATACACGCGGTAGAGCCCGGCGAACCCGCCCGGCACGTCCTCGGCCTCGGCGACCCCACGGGTGACGATGCCGTAGCGGTCGAGCAGCACCTCGGCGCGGGCCAGGGTCCGGGCAGTGACATTGTCGACCGGCTCCGGCAGTCGGGACCAGCGTCCGGCCACACCGGGTGGGGTGCTGCGCAGGGGATGTGAGCCGGCGAGGCGAGCGCTGCCGAGCAGCCCGAGTCCGGACCGACCGGCGTGCCGGGCCCGGGTCGGGGTGCGTCGCCCGGCCCGACGATGCGTGGTGCGGCCGCCACCGAGTCGGGCCCGTAACGGCGCCAGGGTGTCGCCGGTGACCGCCCCGGACCACACCAGATCCCACAGCACATCGGCGATCTCGGCATCGCTCCACTGGGCGTCCGCACTGGCCCGGGCCTGATCCGCGAGGACCCCGAAGAACATCGCCCCACCACCGGAGAGGACCTCGAGCAGTGCCGCACCTGGCGTGCCGTCCCCGGCACCCGACTCACTGGGCGCATGGAGGGTCAGGTGCGCCGTCTCGGCAAGGTGCAGCGACACCCAGCCGTCATCCCCGGCGAGCGAGCCATGCCCCTGCCAGAGCACCTCACCGGAGGACATGACGTCATCGAGCAGCGCGGGGGAGTAGTCCGCGACCCGGGCCGGCAGCACGACACTCTCGAGCGCACTCGCCGGGAGCACCGCCCCGGACAATTGCTCGACCGCCCGCAGCAGCCCGGCGCGACCCCACAGCCCGCCCGGGATCGCATGCCACGTCGGCAGGAAGGTCGCATAGGCCCGCGGCTCGACCGGCTCGACCTCGGCCCGCAGCGCCGCGAGCGAGCGGCGGCGGATCAGCCGCAGCACCTCCGGATCGCACCATTCCGGCGAACCTCGTTGCCCTTCAGGTAGATCCGTGAGCAGCTCCGCCGGCAGGAACTCCCCGGAGGTGACCCGCCCGGAGGCCGCAAGTCGGGCGAGTGTGTCCGCCACGACCGCGACACCCAACCCCAGCCAGGCCGCGACCTCGGCGACGTGGAAGGGGCCGTGGGTGCGGGCATACCGACGGACGAGGTCACCGATCGGGTCCGGGACCGGCTGGAGGTATGCATCACTCACCCCGACCGGCAGACTCACCCCGAGTGCATCCCGGAGTCGGGCGGCGTCCTCGATGGCGGCAAAACGATCCTCGCCGCCGATCCGCACAGCGATGACCTGGCGGTCCTCGACGAGCCGGTCCAGCCACGCGGGCACGGACGGACGTGCCTCCTCGCGGGTCCGCTCGACGACCGCCGCCGCGGTGAGCGGACCGAGGCTGCGGAGCAGGTCGACGACGTCCTCACCGTCCCGGCAGGCCCGCTGCGGGGTGCGGCGTTGCAGCTCGGCCTCGGTCCGCGTGATCGACTCCGGATCGAGCAGATCCCGCAGCGACAACCCCTCACTCTGCCCGAGGAGGTCGGCGAGCAGCGCCGGATCGAGAGCGAGGGCGGCGGCCCGGCGTTCGGCGAGGGGGGAGTCGCCCTCGTAGAGGAACGCGGCGATGTAGCCGAAGAGCATCGACTGCGCGAACGGCGACGGCTGCGGGGTCTGCACGTCGACGACCTGGACCTCGCGGCGCTGCATCCGGCGGAGCAGGTCGACGAGCGCGGGCACGTCGAAGACGTCTTGGACACACTCGCGCACCGTCTCGAGGATGATCGGGAACGTCGGGTATGCGCTGGCCACCTCGAGCAGGTGTGCCGCCCGCTGCCGCTGCTGCCACAGCGGCTGACGCCGGTCCGGGCGGCGCCGGGGCAGGAGCAGGGCACGGGCGGCGCACTCCCGGAACCGGGACGCGAACAGGGGTGAGCCGCCGATCTCCTCGGTGACGATGCCGGCGACCTCGTCCGGGTCGATGAGGATCGCCTCGACCAGACCCGCGATCCCGTCCCGAGCCGCGTCGCCGTCCCGCTCGCCGGACGCACCGCCGCTCACACCGCCGAACGCGTCGAACTCGACGTCCGGGAGACGCAGCACGATGCCGTCGTCGGCGGCCATGGCGTTGACGTCGACGCCGAACCGTTCCCGCATCCGCGCCGCCACCGCGAGCGCCCACGGGGCGTGCACGGACCGGCCGTAGGGGGAGTGGACGACGACCCGCCAGTCGCCGATCTCGTCCCGGAACCGTTCCACGACGAGGGTCCGGTCGTCCGGTACGCTGCCGGTCGCGTCCCGCTGCTCGCGCAGGTAGCCGAGCAGGTTGTCGACCGCCCACTCGTCCAGGCCGGAGGCCGAGATCCGTTCCCGGGCAAAAGGTTCGGCGCTGCGCAGAGTCTCCCGCACATACTGTCCGAGCGCCTGGCCGAGCTCGTAGGGGCGGCCGAGGGAGTCCCCCTTCCAGAACGGGAGCCGGGCGGGGATGCCGGAGGCGGGTGAGACGAGGACCTGGTCGTGGGTGATGTCCTCGATCCGCCACGTGGAGGTGCCGAGGGTGAACACGTCACCCACGCGGGACTCGTAGACCATCTCCTCGTCGAGCTCCCCGACCCGCCGTCCGGGGCCGTCGCCGCCGGCGAGGAAGACGCCGTAGAGGCCGCGGTCCGGGATGGTGCCGCCGGAGGTGACGGCGAGGCGTTGCGCACCGCGTCGCCCGGTGATCGTGTCGGTGAGCCGGTCCCACACGATCCGGGCCCGCAGTTCGGCGAACTCCTCACTCGGATAGCGCCCGGCGAGCATGTCGAGGGTGGCGTCGAGGACCGGACGGCTCAGCGTCGCGAACGGTGCCGCCCGCCGGACCAGGGTCTCGAGGTCGGCGACCGCCCAGTCGTCCATGGCGGCCATCGCGACAACCTGCTGGGCGAGGACGTCGAGCGGGTTGGCCGGGATGCGCAACGGCTCGATCGCCCCGGCCCGCATCCGTTCGACGACGACCGCGCTGGAGAGCAGGTCGGCGCGGAACTTCGGGAACAGCACCCCGCGGGAGACGGCACCGACCTGGTGGCCCGCCCGACCCACACGTTGTAGACCGCTGGCGACCGACGGTGGGGACTCGACCTGGATGACGAGATCGACCGCCCCCATGTCGATCCCGAGCTCGAGGCTGCTCGTCGCGACGACCGCCGGGAGTCGGCCCGCCTTGAGGTCGTCCTCGATCTGGGCGCGGTGCTCCTTGCTCATCGAGCCGTGGTGGGCGCGGGCGAGGACGCCGACACCCTCCTGCTCCGGGTGGCGCTCGAGCCAGATCTCGTTGAGCCGGGTGGTCAACCGCTCGGCGAGCCGACGCGAGTTGGTGAAGACGATCGTGGATCGGTGCGCCTCGATGAGGTCACAGACCCGTTCCTCGACGTGCGGCCAGATGCTCGTCCGGCGCGGGTCGCCGGCGGCCGGTCCGCTCAGATCGTCCTCGACGACCTGGCCGAGCTCGCTCAGGTCCGGCACCGGGATGACGACCTGCAGATCCCATTCCTTGTCCGCGGGTGGGGCGACGATATCGACCTCGCGGCCCCCGGCGAGGAACCGGGCGACCTCCTCGACCGGGCAGACCGTCGCGGACAGCCCGACCCGCTGCGCCGGCCGGTCGAGCAGGGCGTCGAGACGTTCGAGGCTGAGCGCGAGGTGGGCGCCGCGCTTGGTGCCGGCGACGGCGTGGATCTCGTCGATGATGACGGTGTCGACGCCGCGCAGCGACTCGCGGGCCTGGCTCGTCAGGAGCAGGAACAACGACTCCGGGGTGGTGATGAGGATGTCTGCGGGCTGCTTGGCGAAGGCCCGTCGCTCGCTCGCCGGAGTGTCCCCGGAGCGGACCGCGACGGTGATGTCGGGGATCTCGGGCAGCCCGAGCCGCCGCGCGGCGTGGCCGATCCCGACGAGCGGGCTGCGCAGGTTGCGCTCGACGTCGACGGCGAGGGCCTTGAGCGGGGAGACGTAGAGGACCCGGCAGCGGCGCATCGGGTCCGGGGGTGGTCCGGCGACGGTGAGCCGGTCCAGCGCCCACAGGAAGGCGGAGAGGGTCTTGCCGGACCCGGTCGGGGCCACGACGAGGGCGTGCCGTCCCGAACTCGTCGCCTGCCACGCTCCGACCTGGGCGGGCGTGGGCGCGGCGAAGCTGCTGCGGAACCATTCGGCGGTGGCCGCAGAGAAGCGCTCGAGGACAGCGTCGCCCTCGGTCGGTGTGCCGGTCATCGCGCCAAGCCTCTCACCCCGCACCGACAACCCGTCCTGGTCCGGTCTGCGGACCTTCTCGCAGGCCCGTCCGCCATGGCACGGTGGGAGGAGACACCACCCCGTTCCGACTGCACCTGCTCGGCATCTCCGACCCGACCCTTCAGGAGTTCTCCATGCGCGTGGCAATCCTTGGTTCCGGCAACGGCGCGACAGCGGCCGCCTTCGAGTGGGCCTCCAACGGCCATGACGTCGCGATGTGGGACTTCGAGGAGTTCCCGGACAATATCGCCGGGATCGCTAACCGTGGCCACATCGAGGGCCGGGTCAAGTTCGAGGGCACCGCCCCGATCCGGTATGCGGGGCACGACCTCGACGAGGCCCTCGCCGGAGCGGAGCTCGTCATGCTCATCGGCCCGGCCTACAGCACCGTCCCGTTCGGTGAGGCGCTGCGCGGCAAACTGACCCCGGACATGGCGGTCGCGCTCGTCCCGGGGGCGTGCAACGGGGCCATCGTCCTGAAGCAGACCCTCGGGCTGGACCTGCTCGACGACACCTATCTGATCGGGGAGACGAGCACCCTGCCCTACGGCTGCCGGCTCGTCGAGCCGGGTGTGGTGCGGGTGACGACCCGGGTCATCACCGGTCTGTTCGTCGCCGCGCTGCCGAGCAGCGGCACTGAGGCGTTGCGGGAGCGGCTCGCGGTCGTCTGGCCGCAGGTTGAGTCGGCCCGCAACGTGCTCCAGACGACACTGCAGAACGGCAACCCCGTCATCCACCCGGCGATCATGCTCATGAACGCGAGCCGGATCGAGAACACCGGCGGCGACTTCCTCTTCTACACCGACGGCGTCACCCCGGCCTCGGCACGACTCATCGAGGCGATCGACACCGAGCGGCTCGCCCTGGCCGCCGCGCTCGGTGTCGACCTGCTCTCCGAGCCGGAGCTCGGGTTCCGGCAGGGATACATGGGGGATGCGACCTACCTGACCGGGTACAACCAGGGCATCGGCTTCGCCAAGTCGCAGGCCCCGAAGGAGCTCGAGTTCCGCTACCTCACCGAGGACGTCCCCTACGGGATGGTCTTCATGTCCGAACTTGCCAAGCAGGTCGGGGTGCCCACCCCGAACATCGACGCCGTCATCCAGGTCGCCTCGGCCGCCCTCGGCCGCGACTTCCGCGCCGAGGGCCCCCGTACCCCGCAGACCCTCGGCCTGGACATCCTGACCCCCGAGGACCTGCACCGCCTCTGATCCGCAGCTCCACCCGCCATTTCTTCGCTATTGCGAAGTTGTGGCGGTGGCGGGTGGACTGGCGGATCGAGGAGCGGGTGCGCGACGCATACCATCGACTCCCATGTGGCTCTCCGAGTTCTGGACCCTGATGCGCGATGAGTTCGGCGACGGTCCGGCCCAGGCGCTCGCGAACTCGCACGTGCTCGGAGCCCTCGAGAACCGGACGGCCACCGAGGCGCTGGAGGCCGGCATACCGCCGCGGGAGGTCTGGCTCGCGCTCGTCAAGGACATGGATGTCCCCGAGGAGCGCTGGTGGGGCAAGGATCTCCCGTCGCGTCCGTGACGGATCGGCCCGGGTGAGCCCGGAAAAGCACGGTCAGGACAGCACGTGCAGGTGCGCGGCGGTCGCTCCCTGGACGAGGGTGTGGTCGATGCCCCGATCCAAGGTGACGAAGCGTCCGTCGTGAGCGACCGCCAGAGCCAGCAGATAGACGTCGGTGATCTGTCTTGGGCCGAGGATCCGGTCGCTACGGATGATCTCGTCCGTGAGCGCGACGTTGCAGGGCCAGAACACGTGGCGGTCATCCGCTGTCGCCGCCCGGAGCAGGTCGACCGCGGCGGTCGCCGGAACTGAGTTGGGATAGGTCGGTTGGGCCAGGATCCGGACGAAGCCGTTCTGAGTCAGGGCACAGGTCGCCCAGCCGGATTCGAGGCCCTGCTCCGCCCAACCGTCCGCTCGCTCATGGTCGGCATGATCGGCGTCGAGGAGAGCCAACAGCACATTGACGTCGAGGAGCGCGACGCTCATATGACTTCCTCATCGCGGAGGCGCTCGACGAGGTCGTCGGTGACGATCCCGCCGCGCGGCGGCAGGGCCGGAAGCCCGCTCCGGGTCCGAACGGATGTCTCCACAGGGCGGGTCAGCTGCCTGCGGGCCAGGTCGGAGAGGACCTCACCGGCCGTGCGACCCTCGCGTCGCGCGCGTGCCTTGACGGCCTCGAGAACATCGTCATCGATGGACAGTGTGGTGCGCATGCATCTGATGCTAATGCATCTGATGTGAGTTGCCCGAACGCGTCACGACAGGTCGGCAGCCATTTATCAACGTCTGTGACGTCGACTAGCGTTGCCGTCCGTGACCTCCGACCTGCTCGTCACCGCACGGGAGCTGACCAAGACCTTCGGCGACTTCACTGCGGTCGATGCGATCGATGTCGAGGTCCGCAAGGGGGAGTCGTTCGGGTTCCTCGGACCGAACGGTGCCGGCAAGTCCTCGACCATGCGGATGATCGCCGCGGTTTCGCCGGTGACGTCCGGTGAGCTGCGGATCTTCGGGCTCGACCCGGCGACCGACGGCCCGCAGATCCGGGCCCGGCTCGGCAACTGCCCCCAGCAGGACCTGCTCGACGAGGAGCTCTCCGTCGAGGAGAACCTCTGGGTCTACGGCCGGTTCTTCGGGCTGAGTCGACGGGACGTGCGGCAGCGGGCGGAGGAACTGCTGGAGTTCGCGCAACTGACCGAACGGCGCGCGGACAAGGTCGAGCACCTCTCGGGTGGGATGAAGCGGCGCCTTGTCATCGCTCGATCTCTCATCAACAACCCCGAACTGCTCCTCCTCGACGAGCCGACGACCGGCCTCGACCCGCAGGCGCGGCACATCCTCTGGGACCGGCTGTTCCGGCTCAAGCGGCAGGGCGTCACCCTCATTCTCACGACGCACTACATGGACGAGGCCGAGCAACTCTGCGACCGGCTCGTCGTCATGGA
Source organism: Intrasporangiaceae bacterium (assembly GCA_012838445.1). Classification (GTDB taxonomy): domain Bacteria; phylum Actinomycetota; class Actinomycetes; order Actinomycetales; family Dermatophilaceae; genus F2B08. Next base: position 17,719 of record DUPF01000090.1, read on the forward strand.
CAAGGGCCGGATCGCGGCCGAGGGCAGTCCCCGGGAGCTCATCTCGCGATACTCCACCCGGGAGGTCGTCGAGGTCCGCTTCGACACCGACGACCACAGCGATCACGCCGATGATCTCGACGGGATCGGGGAGCGGATGGAGGTCCTGCCGGACCGGATCCTGCTGTATGCCGCGGACGGTGACGCTGCGACCTCGGCTCTGCATCGGCGCGGGATCGAGCCGTTGTCGACGCTCGTGCGTCGCTCCACCCTCGAGGACGTGTTCCTCCGACTGACCGGCCGGACGTTGATCGACTGATGGCTGCCCCGACCGAACCTGTTGTCGCCGAGTCGGACTCGCGACTGACCCCTGGCGCTCGGCGGCCCATGGGGGTCCTTGAGCGAGCGGTGGTCCTCCTCGGCTATCACTGGTTGCTCGCCAAGCGCACCCTGCGCGGCGTGCTCGTCTCCCGGTTCCTCATGCCGGTGCTCTTCCTCGCCTCGATGGGGCTCGGGGTCGGGAGCCTCGTCGACCGCAACTCCGGCGGCGTCGGGGGAGTGCCCTATCTGCACTATGTCGTCCCCGGGCTCGTCATGGTCACCGCGATGAACACTGCTGTGGCCGAATCCACCTATCCCGTCATGGGATTCGTCAAGTGGAACGAGTTCTATCGAGCGATGCTGCACGCTCCGCACCAGGTCTTCGGCATCCTCACCGCGCACTGGCTGATGATTGCGTTCAACATCGCGACCGCTGCGGTTGCGTTCACGATCATCGCCGCGGTCTTCGGTGGGGTCGGGTCGTGGTGGGCGCTGCTCGGGGTACCGATCGCGGTGCTCACCGGCATGGCGTTCTCGACACCCATCTTCATCGTCGGTGCCACGGCCCAGAACGATTCTGGCTACTCGGTCATCCTGCGGATCGTCATCACCCCACTCATGCTCTTCTCCGGGGCGTTCTTCCCGATCTCGCAGCTGCCCTTCGCCCTCCAGCCGGTCGCGTGGGCCACCCCGCTCTGGCACGGCATCGAGCTCGGCCGCGCCGCCTTCGTCGGGGGCCCGATCCCAGATCTCTGGTGGGTCCATGTCGGGGTGCTCACCGCATACATCCTCCTGGGGGCGTGGCTGGCGACCCGGGCGATGCGAGCCCGGTTGGTCCGCTGATGGTCGGGTATGCGCTGTGGCGCTTCGTCCTGCTCCGTGACGTCGTCGCGTTCCGGCGGATGTGGTGGCTGTTCCTGACCGGGTTCGTCGAGCCGGTCTTCTATCTGTTCTCGATCGGGATCGGGCTCGGGGCCCTGGTCCGGGACGTGACGACCGACTCCGGCCAGGTGGTGCCGTATGCGCTGTTCGTCGCCCCCGCGATGCTCGCCGCCTCCGCGATGAACGGCGCGATCGCCGACACGACCTACAACTTCTTCTTCAAACTGAAGTTCGCCAAGACCTACGACACGATCCTGGCGACCCCGGCCCGCCCGTGGGACATCGCCATCGGGGAGATCCTGTGGTCGCTGATCCGGGGCGGGATCTACTCGGCGATCTTCTTCCTCGTCGCGTTGGTGATGGGGTTCGTCCGATCGTGGTGGGCGGTGCTCGCGCTGCCCGCGGCACTGCTCATCGGGGCGGCGTTCGCGGCAGTGGGGATGTGGGCGACGACCTATATGACCTCGTGGAAGGACTTCGAGTTCATCACTCTGGTGATCCAGCCGATGTTCCTGTTCTCGGCGACGTTCTTCCCGCTGTCGGTCTATCCCGAGGGGCTGCAGTGGCTCGTCAAGCTGATGCCGCTCTATCACGCGGTCGTCATCGAGCGCGGGCTGCTGCTCGGGGATGTGGGGTGGGGGTTGCTCTGGTCGGTGCTCGTGCTCGTCGCGCTGACGGCGCTCGGGCTGTGGGGTGCCTCGCGGCGGATCTCGCGGTTGCTGCTGACCTGATCGATGCGGGGCGCACTCTGGTTCGAGGCGGCATGCCCCAGCGTGAGTGGAGGTAGGAACGCCCGGAATCTCGGGCGTTCCTACCTCCACCCGAACGAGTTCAGGGCGGGGGAGGTGGGGTGCGGCGTGTCGCGCTTGGTCGAACATGTGTTCGGCGTAGTGTTGTCCACACGCGAGGGCCCTGGCAGCGTGTCGTCCACAGCCCCACGGCAGCAGTGAGACGGCTGTCAGTGCTCCCGCCTAGCGTCTGACCTGACAGCAGAGAACGTCCGCTCAACCGAGCTGTGAGGTCGCCGGTGGACGTGACCCGATCTCGATATGAAGGAGTCAGACCCATGGCACGTGGAGCCACCACCCGACCGGTCAATGGTGCCCAACGCATCGCCCCCGACGACAACGAGCAGAAGATGAAGGCCCTCTCCCAGGTGATGGGCCACATCGAGAAGGCTCATGGCAAGGGCGCGGTCATGCGCCTCGGGGACGACATCCGCCCCCCGATCGAGGTCATCCCGACCGGCTCGATCGCCCTTGACGTCGCGTTGGGGATCGGCGGGCTGCCCCGCGGTCGGGTCGTGGAGATCTACGGACCTGAGTCGAGCGGCAAGACGACCGTTGCGTTGCACGCGGTCGCGAGTGCGCAGAAGGCCGGCGGCATCGCGGCGTTCATCGACGCCGAGCACGCCCTCGACCCGGAGTACGCCAAGGCGCTCGGGGTCGACACCGACAACCTGCTGGTCAGCCAGCCGGACACCGGTGAGCAGGCCCTCGAGATCGCCGACATGCTGATCCGCTCCGGCAGCCTCGACATCATCGTCATCGACTCCGTCGCCGCCCTCGTGCCGCGTGCCGAGATAGAGGGCGAGATGGGGGACAGCCACGTCGGTCTGCAGGCGCGGTTGATGAGCCAGGCGTTGCGCAAGATCACCGGTGCACTCAACGCCACCGGCACGACCGCGATCTTCATCAACCAGCTCCGCGAGAAGATCGGGGTGATGTTCGGGTGCATGTCCTACGGCACCAGGATCACCCTCGCCGACGGTTCGACCGAGAAGATCGGCAAGATCGTCAACCAGAAGCTTCCTGTCGAGGTCCGCACCTATGACGCGCAGACCAACCAGATCGTGGCCCGTCCGGTGACGAACTGGTTCAACAACGGTCCCGCGGAGCTATTCCTCCAGTTCACCGTCGAGAAGTCCGGTGGCAACGGCAAGTCGCAGTTCGCCGCGACCGAGAACCACCTCGTCCGCACCCCCGGCGGATGGGTCGAGGCCGGCGAGATCATCGCCGGTGACCGAGTCATGGTCGGCGAGACCGCCCGGTTGTCCGACCAGCAGTGGCAGGTCGTCCTCGGCGGCCTGATGGGGGACGGGCACCTTGCGCCCAACCTGCGTGGCCGTCGTGGCGTCCGCTTCCGGATGGGACACGGTGCCAAGCAGGTCGACTACCTCGACTTCAAATGCCGCATGCTCGGCAACATCCCGCAGACCCGATCCGTGCGAGCGAACGGCGCTGTGCATGTCGATGTCACGCCGCTGCCGGAGCTCGGTGAGGTCCGCGAGACCGTCTACTGGGGTGACGGCAAGAAGCACTTCGGTGAGGACTACTTCAAGGCCTTGACCCCGCTCGCGCTGGCCATCTGGTACGTGGACGACGGCTGCTTCACGCTGCGCAGCAAGGGTCTGCAGGCGCGCACCGCGGGTGGCAGCGGCCGGATCGAGATCGGGGTGGAGTCGATGAGCGAGGCGACTCGGGTGCGCCTCGTCGACTACCTGCGAGACGAGCACGGCGTCGACAGTCGGATCATCCTGCGCGGCACGATGCAGAAGGCGGTCCTGCAGATGACGACGGCAGCCAGCCGCCGCTTCCAGGAAGTCGTGGCACCCTTCGTCCACCCGTCGATGGACTACAAGCTGCTGCCCGACCTCCGCGGCCAGTTCGCCCTGGAGCCCGAGTTCGTCGAACCGCGTGAGGTGCTCGTCCCGGCACGCGTGCTGGACGTGCACGTCAAGCCGAAGACCCGATCCATGAACCGCTTCGACATCGAGGTGGCAGGCACGCACAACTACTTCGTCGACGGCGTCATGGTGCACAACAGCCCCGAGACGACGACCGGTGGCAAGGCGCTGAAGTTCTATGCCTCGGTCCGCATCGACGTCCGACGCATCGAGACGCTCAAGGACGGCACCGACGCGGTCGGCAACCGGACCCGGGCCAAGATCGTCAAGAACAAGGTCTCTCCGCCCTTCAAGCAGGCCGAGTTCGACATCCTCTACGGGCAGGGCATCTCCCGCGAGGGTGGCCTGATCGACATGGGCGTCGACCACGGCTTCGTCCGCAAGGCCGGTGCCTGGTACACCTACGACGGCGACCAGCTCGGCCAGGGCAAGGAGAACGCCCGCCAGTTCCTGCGGGACAACCCCGACCTCGCCGACCAGCTGGAGCAGCAGATCAAGGACAAGCTCGGTGTCGGCCGCCGTGCCGAGGAGCCGAGCGCCGAGACCGAGGTCCCGGTCGAGTTCTGATCGAGCCCCTGAGCCCGTGGCCCCGGTGCGGTCCGTGACGGGTGAGGACGGATGAGCGACGACACGCCCGCGACTCGCAGCGCCCCCGAC
>DUPF01000091.1 GCA_012838445.1 Intrasporangiaceae bacterium
CACCGGCCTCGAGCGCACCGCGCTCCCCGGCGCGGCGCGGGATCCACGCCAGGCGGGCGCCGGTGGCCGTGGCCAGCCGCAGGGCTGCGGACAGGCCGCCCGGCACGGTCGCGAGCCGTTCACCGACGAGGATGATCGCCCGCTCACCGCGCAGCGCCTCCCCGGCCTGCGTCATGGCCTCGGTGGCCCGCTTGGATCCGGTGGCGATGCCGTCGAGGACCTGGGCCTCGGTGCCGGGAGCGGCAGCGAGCAGGGTGCCCCCGACCTTGGTCAGGCCGCGGGTCGGCAACGGGGCCACCGCATACACGGCCGTCTTGTTCTTGCGGAACGCCTTGCGCAACCGCAGGAACACGATCGGCGACTCGTCCTCGGGCTCGAAGCCGACGAGCAGGACGCTACCGGCCCGCTCCAGGTCGGCGTATGTGACGCCCCCGGTGTCCGGGCTGGTGCCGCGGACGGTGCTCGTGAGGAAGTCGGCCTCCTCCGCCGAGTGCGGGCGGGAGCGGAAGTCGATGTCCGCCCCGCCGAGCGCGTTCTTGGCGAAAACCGTGTAGGCGTAGGCGTCCTCGAGGCTGACCCGGCCACCGACGAGCACTCCGGTGCTGCCGGCGGCAGCCAGTCCGTCGGCTGCGGTCGCGAGCGCCTCCGGCCACGAGGCGACCCGCAGCTCGCCGTTCTCGCGCACCATCGGGAACTCGAGACGGTCGCCGACGAGGGGATAGGTGAAGGCCCAGCGGCCCTTGTCGCAGTTCCACTCCTCGTTGACGGCCGGGTCGAACGCCGCCATCCGGCGCAGCACGGTGCCGCGGCGGTGGTCGGTGCGCTGGGCGCACCCGGAGGCGCAGTGCTCACACGCGCTCGGGGTGGAGACCAGGTCGAACGGACGGGCCCGGAAGCGGTAGGCGGCGCCGGTGAGGGCACCGACCGGGCAGATCTGGACGGTGTTGCCGGAGAAGTAGGACTCGAACGGCTGCTCCTCGTAGATGCCGACCTGCTGCAACGCACCACGCTCGACGAGCGCGATGAACGGGTCGCCGGCGATCTCCTGGGAGAAGCGGGTGCACCGGGCACACAGGATGCACCGGTCCCGGTCGAGGAGGACCTGGCTGGAGATGTTGATCGGCTTGGGATAGGTGCGCTTGACGTCCTCGAAGCGGGAGGTGCCCCGGCCGGCGCTCATCGCCTGGTTCTGCAGCGGGCACTCGCCGCCCTTGTCGCAGACCGGGCAGTCCAGCGGGTGGTTGATGAGGAGCATCTCCATGACACCCTGCTGGGCCTTGTCGATGGCCGCGGAGGTGTACTGGGTCTTGACGATCATGCCGGGCGCGACGGTCATGACACAGGAGGCCTGCGGCTTCATCCGTCCGGGGGGACCCTGCATCTGCCGGGCCTCGCCGGGGGTGCCGTCCGGTCCGGGCGGACCGGGCATCCACACCTCGACCAGACACTGGCGGCAGGCGCCGACCGGGTCCAGGCCGGGGTGGTCGCAGAAGCGCGGGATCTCGATGCCCGCCTCCTCGGCGGCCCGGATGATGAGCGTCCCCTTGGGCACGCTCACCTCGAGACCGTCGATGGTGAGAGTGACGAGATCCGTTGCGGCCACAGCCTGCTCGTCCTTCTTCTTCTCCGCTGGGGTGGCGGTCACAGCGAGGCACCTTCCTTCGCGAAGAGGGTCGCAGCCTTCGGGTCGAACGGGCAGTGCCCCAGCTCCAGGTGCTGGAGGTATTCGTCCCGGAAGTACTGGATGCTGCTCGTGATCGGTGAGGTCGCACCGTCCCCGAGCGCGCAGAACGATCGGCCGAGGATGTTGTCGCAGATGTCGAGGAGTTTGTCGAGATCCTCCTCATCACCCTGGCCGTGCTCGAGCCGGCCGAGGATCTGCTTCAGCCACCAGGTGCCCTCCCGGCACGGGGTGCACTTGCCGCAGGACTCGTGCTTGTAGAAGTCGGTCCAGCGGTCCACGGCGCGGACCACGCAGACCGTCTCGTCGAAGATCTGCAGCGCCCGGGTGCCGAGCATCGAGCCGGCCTCGCCGACACTCTCGAAGTCGAGCGGGACATCGAGGTGGGCGTCGGTGAAGAGCGGGGTCGAGGAGCCACCGGGGGTCCAGAACTTGAGTTTGCGGCCACCGCGCATCCCGCCGGCCATGTTGAGCAGTTCCCGCAGGGTGATGCCGAGCGGGGCTTCGTACTGACCGGGCTTCTCGACGTGGCCGGAGAGGCTGAACAGGCCGAAGCCCTTGCTGCCCTCGGTGCCCATGTCGGAGAACCACGTGTCGCCGTGCAGGACGATCGCCGGGACCGAGGCGATCGACTCGACGTTGTTGACCACGGTGGGGCGCGCATACAGTCCGGCGACCGCCGGGAACGGCGGCTTGCTGCGAGGCTGGCCGCGGCGGCCCTCGAGGCTGTCGAGCAGGGCCGTCTCCTCACCGCAAATGTAGGCGCCGGCGCCGGCGTGGACGGTGACGTCGAGGTCGAAGCCCGACCCGTGGATGTTCGTGCCGAGGTGTCCGGCCTCGTAGGCCTCCTCGACGGCGCGCAGCAGTCGCCGGTAGACGTGGGCGACCTCGCCGCGGATGTAGATGAAGGCGTGGTTGCACCCGATCGCGTAGGAGGTGATGGCCACCCCCTCGATGAGGATCTGCGGGGCCGCCATCATCAGCGGGATGTCCTTGCAGGTGCCCGGCTCGGACTCGTCCGCGTTGACGACGAGGTAGCGGGGTCCACCGTCGGGCGGGGGCAGGAAGCCCCATTTCAGGCCGGTGGGGAAGCCGGCGCCGCCGCGGCCGCGCAGACCGGAGTCCTTGGCCATCTGGACCAACTCGGACTGCTCCATCTGCAACGCCTTGCGCAGCGCCTGGTAGCCCTCGTGGCGCTCGTAGGTCGCGAGCGTCCAGGACTGCGGGTCGTCCCAGAACTTCGACAGGATCGGAGTCAGGGTGGTCACTTGGTGTCCTCCTCACTGCCGTCGGCGCTCAGGCCGACCTGGTCGATCCGGTCCGGACCGTCGTTGGCCGACGAGTCGGCGTCGGTGACCGCGTCGGCGTCCTTGGCTGCCGCGCCACCGGCCGTGTCGCTCGGATCGGTCGACTTCGGGGCCGCCTGGGTGCCGGCCTTGGCCTCGTCGCTCGCGGGCGTGACCTCGGTGCGTCCGGGGGTCTGGTCCGCGCCCGACGCTGCGGCGGGCAGCTCACGACCGGCATCACCCGGGGCGTGCCAACCCTTCTTCTTGGCCAGTTCCAACCCGGCCAGGGACGCCGGTCCGGCACCGACACCCTCGTCGGCGAGACCGTCGTGGAATCCGGCCAGGACGCGGGAGACCTCCTTGAAGGTCCGCACCTGGTCCGGGCCACGGGTGGGGCGCACCGGGTTGCCGGCGCGCAGGTCGTCGACGAGTTTGATCGTCGACTCCGGGGTCTGGTTGTCGAAGAACTCCCAGTTCGTCATCACGACCGGGGCGTAGTCGCACGCGGCGTTGCACTCGAGGCGTTCGAGGGTGATCTTGCCGTCCTCGGTGGTCTCGTCGTGACCGATGCCGAGGTGTTCGGAGACGGCCTCGAAGATCTCGTCGCCGCCCATGATCGCGCACAGCGTGTTGGTGCAGACGCCGACGGTGTACTCACCGTTGGGGTGGCGTTTGTACTGCGTGTAGAAGGTCGCGACGCCGGAGACCTCAGCGGTGGTCAGGTCGAGCAGTTCGGCGCACAGGTCCAGGCCGCGGCCGGTGATGTATCCGTCGACGGACTGCACGAGGTGCAGCATCGGCAGCAGCGCCGAACGCTTCTGCGGGTAGCGGGCGATGATCTGCGCCGCGTCGGCGCGGAACGCCGCCTCGACGTCGGCCGGGTAGGGCTCCTTGGACTCGGCCGGCACCACGAGGTGCCCCGAGGCGGTCTGCCGCCCGAAGTTGTCGCTCATCAGCGGTCCACCCCTCCCATCACGGGGTCGATCGAGGCGACCGCGACGATGACGTCGGCGATCATGCCGCCCTCGCTCATCGCTGCGACAGCCTGCAGGTTGTTGAAGCTCGGGTCCCGGAAGTGGGCCCGGAACGGGCGGGTGCCGCCGTCGGAGACGACGTGAGCACCGAGCTCGCCCTTGGGTGACTCGATCGGCACATAGGCCTGGCCGGGCGGCACCCGGAAGCCCTCGGTGACGAGTTTGAAGTGGTGGATGAGCGCCTCCATCGAGGTGCCCATGATCTCGCGGATGTGCTCCAGGCTGTTGCCCAGCCCGTCGCCGCCGACCGACATCTGGGCCGGCCAGCCGATCTTCTTGTCGGTCACCATGACCGGCTCGCCGACACTGGCCTCCAACCGGGTCAGCGTCTGCTCGACGATCCTCAGCGACTGGTACATCTCCTCGACGCGGACCCGATAGCGGTCGTAGGCGTCGGCGCCGGTGCGCACGGGGACGTCGAAGTCGTAGGTCTCGTAGCCGCAGTAGGGGTTGGTCTTGCGCAGGTCGTGCGGCAGCCCGGCCGAGCGCAGCAGCGGCCCGGTCAGGCCGAGCGCCATGCACCCGGTCAGGTCGAGGTGTCCGATGCCGACGGTGCGGCCCTTGAAGATCGGGTTCTCGTCGAGGAGGGCCTCGAGCTCGCGGATGCCCTTCTCGATGAGCGGCAGGATCTCCTTGATCTTCCCGATCGCCCCGTCCGGCAGGTCCGAGGCCACGCCACCGGGGCGGATGTAGGCGTGGTTCATCCGCAGGCCGGTGATCATCTCGAAGACGTGCAGGATGCGCTCCCGCTCCCGGAAGCCGATCTGCATGACCGTCGTCGCCCCGAGCTCCATCCCGCCGGTGCCGAGGCAGACCATGTGGCTGCCGATCCGGTTCAGTTCCATCATCATGACCCGGATGGTCGTCGCCCGGTCCGGGATCTGGTCCTCGATCCCGAGCAGCCGCTCGACGCTGAGGCAGTAGGCCATCTCGTTGAAGATCGGCATGAGGTAGTCCATGCGCGTGCAGAAGGTCACGCCCTGGGTCCAGGTGCGGAACTCCATGTTCTTCTCGATGCCGGTGTGCAGGTAGCCGATCCCGGCGCGGGCCTCAGTGACGGTCTCACCGTCGAGTTCGAGGATGAGCCGGAGCACGCCGTGCGTGGACGGGTGCTGCGGACCCATGTTGACGACGATGCGCTCCTCGTTCAGGGAGGTCACCTCGTCGACGAGGTCGTCCCAGTCGCCACCGGCGGAGGTGTAGAGCCGACCCTCGTGCTCGTAGAGGTGCTCGTCGTCGCCGTAGACGAAGCTGTCACCATCCGCGGGGGTGCCCATGGTCTCGGGTGCAGGTGTGTCGTGAGTGGTCATCAGCTGTACGACCTCCGCTGGTCCGGCGGCGGGACGGTGCCGCCCTTGTACTCGACTGGGATGCCCCCGAGCGGGTAGTCCTTGCGCTGCGGGTGGCCGGGCCAGTCGTCCGGCATGAGGATGCGGGTCAGGGCCGGGTGACCGTCGAAGACGACACCGAACATGTCCCACACCTCCCGCTCGTGCCAGTTCAGCGCCGGATAGATCCCGGTGCCGGACGGGATGTGCGGGTCGTCGTCCGGGCAACTGACCTCGACCCGAATCCGCCTGCCACCGTTGGTAATCGACTGGAAGTGGTAGACGGCGTGCAGCTCACCGCCGACGTCGTCGGGATAGTTCACGCCGGAGACCCCGAGGCACAGCTCGAAGCGCAGCGCCGGCTCGTCCCGCAGTGCCTGCAGCACGGTGAGCAGGTCCTCTCGGCGCACGTGCAGGGTGAGCTCGCCGCGGTCGACGACGACCCGGTAGATCGACTCACCGAAGGCCTCGGCGCCACCGAGGGCGGCCTCGAGCTCGTCGGCGACCTCGTCGAAGTAGCCTCCGTACGGGCGGGTGGCGGCGCCGGGGTAGAGCGTCGGGCGCACCAGTCCGCCGTAGCCGGAGGTGTCGCCACCGCCCTTGGCGCCGAACAGGCCGCGACGCTCACCGCGCTGGACCGGGTCGGGGGTGGACCCGGGACCGGCCGGGAGGTTGGACTCGGGCGGCTGGGGCGTGGTCTCGCTCATGCCAGCAGGTTCCTTCCGACGAAGGACGGGTGGTCAGGCTGGTCGGCACTCGCCTCGTGGTGCCCGTGGACGTGCGTGGCCGCCATGAGCGAGGTCGGGGTCGCGGCCAGGGCCGCCGCCTCGGCCGCGGCGACCGCCTTGGTGCGGTTGGCGCCGAGCGGGTAGTGCCGGATCTGCTTGTGCAACTCGATGATCGCGTTGAGGAGCATCTCCGGTCGGGGCGGACAGCCGGGCAGATAGATGTCGACGGGGAGGATGTGATCCACCCCCTGCACGATCGCGTAGTTGTTGAACATCCCGCCGGAGCTGGCGCATACCCCCATCGAGATGACCCACTTGGGCTCGGCCATCTGGTCATAGACCTGCCGGACGACCGGGGCCATCTTCTGACTGACCCGACCGGCGACGACCATCAGGTCGGCCTGGCGGGGGGTCGCGGCGAACCGCTCCATGCCGAAGCGGGCGATGTCGTGGTGCGGCGCGCCGGTGGCCATCATCTCGATGGCGCAGCAGGCCAGACCGAACGTCGCCGGCCACACCGACGCCTTGCGACCCAGGCCGGCGATGTGCTCGACGGTCGTGAGGAGGATTCCGCTCGGGAGCTTGTCTTCGATACCCATGGGTTGTCCTTACCTGTCGTCCGACTGCGCGGGGGTGGTCCTCGTCGTCACCATCAGTGTCATCCCGGTCAGTCCCACTCGAACCCGCCGCGCTTCCACACGTAGGCGTCGGCGATGAAGAAGGCGTTGAGCAGGAACAGGATCACCGCGAGGAGGGTGAACAACCCGAGTTGCTCGAAGGCCACCGCATACGGATAGAGGAAGACCGCCTCGACGTCGAAGATGATGAACATCATCGCCGTCAGGTAGTACTTGATCGGGAAGCGGCCGCCCTCGGCGGCCTGGGGGGAGGGCTGGATCCCGCACTCGTAGGCCTCGGCCTTGGCGCGGTTGTAGCGCTTCGGGCCGACGATCTGGGCCAACCCGACCGAGAAGATGACGAACCCGCCGCCGAGGGCGACGAGCAGCAACATGGGGGCGTAGGGGTTTGTCATCGGCGTGATGCCCCTTTCAAGGTCGGACGGCGGTCGAACGGCGCCGACGTGCGGCACCACCGGCTCGTGTGCGTTGGGTCACAGCAACATGCGCGTCTCATCCTAGAGGGGTAGGCAGGACAGTGCCGCCCGGCACCCTGGCAGATTGCTTGTGATTGCTTTCACGAGCGTCCACGAGTCTATGAAGCCGTCCCGACAGCGACCTACTTAGGTATGCCTAACTCGCCTCGGTCGGTCGGTCCGGCTCATCGGTGAGCGGCTTGGTCGCCCGGTGCAGCGCGACGATCCCGCCACTGAGGTTGCGCCACTGGACCTCGGTCCACCCGGCACCGCGGATGATCTCGCCCAGTCCGCGCTGATCCGGCCAGGCCTGGATCGACTCGGCGAGGTACACATACGCCTCCGGATTGGAGCTGAACCGGCGGGCCACCGGCGGCAGCGCCCCCATGAGGTACTGCTGGTACACCTTCCGGAACGCACGGTTCGTCGGAGCGCTGAACTCACAGATGACCAGCCGCCCACCCGGTCGGGTGACCCGGAGGAACTCGGCGAGGGCCGCCGCGGTGTCGGAGACGTTGCGCAGGCCGAAGCTCATCGTCACCGCGTCGAAGGAGTCGTCCGCGAACGGCAGCCGCATCGCATCGGCCGCCGTGAATCCGAGATCGGCGCGCCGACGATGGCCGACCCGGAGCATCCCGAGCGAGAAGTCGGCCGGCACCACGTGCACCCCGCTGTCCGCGAACGGCTCACTCGAGGTGCCGGTGCCCGCCGCGATGTCGAGGACCACCTCCCCGGGCCGGGCCGCCACCGCCTTGACGACCGCCCGCCGCCACAACCGGTCCTGCCCGAGGGAGAGCAGATCATTGGTGAGGTCGTAGCGTCCGGCGACGTCGTCGAACATCGCGGCGACGTCCTGGGGTGCCTTGTCGAGACTGGCGCGCGTCATGGGTCCATCCTCCCCTATGACCGACGCGGCTCGAGCCACGCCGCCGGTGCCGGACCGGACGCCCGCTGGTGGGCATACCCCCGGCGCAGTCGTATCCTTGGCGACGATGACCCTGCTGCCCCTCCCCGACGCACGCAGCGAGCGACCGCTGCGCACCGGTCCGCTCGTGGCCCGCACCGTCGCCGTCCCCCTCCCCGTCGCCGCGGACCTCATCTCCGTCATCCCCGACCTGGCCGCCGAGGACGTCTTCTCCTGGGTGCGCCGTGGTGAGGGATTCGTCGGCTGGGGCCGGGTCGCCGAGGTGCCCACCGACGGACCGGACCGGTTCGCCCGCGCTGAGGCGTGGTGGCAGGACCTGGTCTCCACCGCCGAGGTCTACGACGAGGTGGGGCTCGCCGGGACCGGGCCGGTCGCACTCGGCAGCTTCGCCTACAGCGCGGCCTCGGCCACGGGTGCGAGCCTGACCGTCCCGCAGGTTGTCGTCGGCCGCCGGGGCGAACAGGCGTGGGTGACGACGATGGGGTTCGGGGCCGCCCCGGAACTGCCGGACCTCACGGATCTCACGGATCTCGCCGCGGGACCGGCCCGGCAGCCGAGCGCGATCCGCTTCGCCGACGGGGCCCGCTCCAGTCTGGACTGGGCGGCCGTCGTGCGCGCCGCGGTGGAGCGGATCACCGAGGGTGAGCTCGACAAGGTCGTCCTCGCCCGCGACCTCGAGGTGGACGCCGACGACCCGATCGACGTGCGGTGGCTGCTCGCCCGGCTCGCCGAACGCTACGACACGACGTGGGTGTTCTCCGTCGACGGCCTCGTCGGTGCCACCCCCGAGCTGCTCGTCCGCCTCGACAAGGGGCTGGTCCACTCCCGGGTGCTGGCCGGCACGATCCGGCGCACCGGCGACGACGAGCACGACCTCGCCCTCGCCGCCTCCCTGGCCCGCTCCTCGAAGGACCTCGAGGAGCACGAGTATGCGGTCCGCTCGGTCGCCGACGCGCTGCGCCCGCACTGCTACTCGATGAACGTCCCCGAGTCGCCGTTCGTGCTCCACCTGACCAACGTCATGCACCTCGCGACCGATGTCGCCGGCGTCCTCGGCGACCGGACCACCTCGCTGACCCTGGCCGCCTCCTTGCACCCGTCCGCCGCAGTGTGCGGGACCCCGACCTCCCTCGCCGACGCCGTCATCGCCGAGATCGAGGGGATGGACCGGGGCCGCTATGCCGGACCCGTCGGGTGGATGGACGCCACCGGCGACGGCGAGTGGGGCATCGCGCTGCGCTGCGGGGCGCTCGATCCTGCCGATCCGAGCCGGATGCGGCTGTTCGCCGGCTGCGGCATCGTCGCCGGCTCCGATCCGGACGCCGAGGTCGCCGAGTCGGACGCCAAGTTCGTCCCCATGCGCGATGCGCTGACGTCCGACCCGCTCGCCTGACCGTGCCGGAACCGGTTGCCCGGCGCCGCGCCACCGCCCCGCCCGCGCGCCATGAGCCCGCCGCCGCACCATTTCCCCGCCCGCGCGCCACTTCCACGCCGACGCGCCAGTAATACCTAGCGCACAGCCGCACTCCCGACGCAGGCCTGCGGTTCTGGCGCGCCGTACCCGACCCTTGACTCGCTGCACCAGTTGCCCGCCACCGCGCCACTTCCCCGTCGCCGCACGACTCTCTCGCCGCCGCACCACTCCCGCGCCGACGCGCCAGTAATACCTGGCGCACGGCCGCACTCCCAGCGCAGGCCTGCGGTTCTGGCGCGGTAGTTCAGGCAGTCCAGCCGCCTCCCCTGACCCTCAGCCGACGCTGCTCCGCATCCGCAACGCCCGACGCTTGGCCTCCTCGACCTTGCGGATGACGGCGATCGGGTCCTTGAGGTCGGACCAGACGAGGCGGACCACGGGATACCCGAGCCAGGTGATCCTCGTCTCCCGATCCTTCTCCTCCGCCAGCGCGTGTTTGCCGTCCTTGCCGGCGTACTTCACCAGTCCGTCGAACTCGACGACCACGCAATCGTCGACGAGGAAGTCGACCCGTCCCAGGAAGTCCTCACCGGAGGTGATGTCGACCTGGGAGCGGACCGAATACCCGGCATCGCGCAAGATGATTCGTGTCCTGGTCTCCCCGACGGACTCACACAGAGGATCGGTCATCGCCAAGGCGCGGAGCACCCCGGCGCGCCACGGCCGGGCGACGAATTCAACCGCCGCATGCAGTTCGTCGCTCGTGCATGCTTTCCGGTGGAGCGCGCTGTCCATCGCGCACAATCCCGCCTCGAAGCCGTACCGCGCGGCAACCTGGACGCATCCGAGTGCCGCACTGACGCAGTGCAGATCCTTGACGGTCCCGCCCGTCCGCTGAGCTGACCGCGGATGGATCAGCACTCCCCCGTTCTGACGGCTTCGGGTGACCTCACCCTCAAGGAGAATGAGGTCAGTGGGCACCCCGAAGGTCGCGACCTTGTACAACGCCAACGCTGAATGATGGCTCGCGCGATCTGTGCGTGGCCGCGTTCGCATGACCGCGAGGACCCGGAGCGCATACTGCTCATCCAGTTCAGCCGCTCGGTAGACCTCACTCAGGACATATGCGCCACGACGAACGCGCACGATTCTTCCATGCCGAATGAGGACCGCGAGATCCTGGCTGCCGACGCCGACCGCCGCGGCATCCTCTGCACTGAAGACGCCGAAATGCGCCTGGGCCATGGTGTGAAGTCGATTCATCATGTCCGGAACTGTGCCGCAGCAAACAGATTCCTGCTGGCGCTATCCACAACGCTTGGAACGGCGTGGATAGGGGTGTGGATAACCACGGCTCCGCGCTCAACGATCACGGATTGCACTCACGTGGTGGCGCGAGAAGAGCCTTCATTCGCCCGCCAGAACCGCGGCCACGCACCAAAGACCCGCCGGGGCGCCACGTATTGCTGGGGCGGCCGCGGGGACATAGTGCGGTGGCGGATTCCTAGCGCGCGGAGGGGGACGTGGCGCGTCCGGGGACAACTGATGCAGCGTGGCCAGAACCAGGCCCGGCGCGCCAGAACCGCGGGCACGCTCCGGAAGTGCGGCCACGCGCTAGCGATTACTGGCGCAGCAGCGGGATAGTGGCGCGGCGGCGGAGAAGCAGCGCGGGAGCGCGGTAGTGGCGCGGCAGCGGGGGGATTGGGCGTCCACGGCGACGCTAGAGCCGCATCCCCCGCTCGGGATAGTCCCGATCAGGCAGCCCAGGAGAGGGCACCGGCGCATCCGGCACGCCGGCCGTCGCGTCGTCGGCGAGCCGGAACAGCCGCTCCCGCAGCGCCCGGTGCCCGCTCCGGTCGATCGGGACCTCGATGATCCGCAGCCCCTGCGGAGGCTGCTGCACGGCGGCAGCCAGATCCGCCGCGGACTCGACCCGCACGTGGGGGATGGAGTATGCGCGGGCCAGGTCCTCGATCCGCGCCCGGGTGGGTGTGCCGAAGGTCCGTTCGAAGTCCTCGGCGCGCTGTGGCTCCCCCGGTTCGAGGGTGGTGAAGATGCCGCCGCCGTCGTCGTTGGCGACGATGATGCTCAGGTCGGGGCGCGGCTCGTCGGGGCCGATGAGCAGGGCGTTGCTGTCGTGCAGGAAGGTCAGGTCCCCGACGAGAGCATAGGTCGGGGCGGCACCGGCGAGCGCGATCCCGGCGGCGGTGGAGAGCATGCCGTCGATCCCGGCCAGGCCCCGGTTGGCGACGACCCGCACCGCGGGTGCGGTGCTCCAGTCCACGGCGATCTCGAGGTCCCGGACCGGGTTGGAGGAGCCGACGACGAGCTGGGCCCCGCTCGGCAGGGCCGCCACCACCGAACGGGCGAGTGCCACCCCGCTCCCCCACGGCAGGCCCTCGGCCAGGGCCGCCCGCACCGCGCCGGCCGCCTGGTGCCAGGTGCGCAGCCAGGCCGTCCGCGGCGGTCCGCCGGGGCGGACGAATCCGGTCAGGGCGGTGTCGAGGTCGACGGTGTCGGCGACGGGGTAGGACGGACCGAGCCAGCGCGGTCCGGCGGCCAGGTAGGTGACCCGCTCGGCGGCAGCGGTCAACGCCGCGCGCACCGGCCGGGAGAGGGTGATCCGGCCGGCGGCGACGATGCGCTCGGGACGGTGGTCGGCGAACCACGACGTGCCGAGGAGCAGCGGACAGTGCGGCAGCACGTGAGCGCTGAGCGGCTGGTCGCCGAACGGCTCGGCGATGACCGGCCAGCCGTGCCGCGCCGCCCACGCGGCGACCTGGCGGGCCTGACCCGGCTCGGGCAGATCCCCGATGATGACGAGGGTCCGGTCCGGCAGGTTCAGCGGAGTCGGGAACTGCGGGATCGTCGGCCCGTCCTCGGCAGCCGGATCGGGTATGCGACGACTCACCTCCTCGACACCCCCGCCGTCGCCGTCGGGCAGGTCGAGCAGGTCGGGCACGAGCGGCTCCCGGAAGCCGACGTTGACATGGACCGGCCCGGGGGGATGCTCGCGAGCGCGAGCCGGGGCGTCGGCGCCGCGCGCGGCCACCACCGCACCCGCTACCTGCCGTCTCCAGGACGCGGCGTCACCCCGGTCGGCGTCGAGGTCGACCTCGAAGCGGACCGACTCGCCGAACATCCCCGGCTGGATCGTCGTCTGGCTGGCGCCGATGCCGCGCATCTCGACCGGCCGGTCGGCGCTGAGGACGATGAGCGGCACGAGTCCGTGGTGGGCCTCGAGCACGGCTGGGTGGAGGTTGGCGACGGCGGTCCCCGACGTCGTGACGAGGGCCGCCGGGACCCGGCTGACCTTGGCCAGGCCGAGGGCCAGGAACCCGGCGGTGCGTTCATCGATCCGCACGTGCAGGGTGAGGCGACCGGCCCGCTCGGCGGCGAGCACCGCATACGCAAGAGGTGCCGACCGGGACCCGGGGGCGAGGACGACGTGCTCGACCCCGGCGGCGATGAGGGCATCCACCACGGCCCGGGCCAGCGTCGTCGACGGGTTCACGACCGCGATTCTGTCACCCTGCGGACCCGGTAGTCGCGGACCTGCTGCTCACCCGGCCCGGTCGACGGCCCAGCAGGCACCTGACGCCCCGCACCGGATCCGCCCGTCGGGCGCCGGAAGAACGGTGCCGCCGTCGCCGCCCAGTGCGCCAGTGAGGGGTCGGTGCCATCCTCGGCGGCCCGGGCGGCGAGCCGGGCGGTCTCCCGGTAGTGGATCGCGCCGTGGGAGTCGACGTCGATTGCCTTCCACGGCGGCCCGCCGGGGTCCCGGGTGACCGTCGTCCAGTTGCTGCGGTCCGGGTTGGGGGTCAGGTCGAGTCCGTGGATCGGGTCCCGGGTGTGTTCCAACGAGACGACCTGGACATCGGCGGAGGGGTCGAAGATGCCGACCGGGGATCCCATCGTGAGGCCGTGGGTGATGTTCAACGTCTCGACGAGCTCGGGGTCGGAGGCGATCGCCATGACGACGATGCCGCCGAGGCTGTGACCGGAGAGCAGGACCGGGTCGCCGTGACCCCACCGGCCGCTCGCCTCCTGGGCGGCCCGCAGCGCCGCCACCGCGGCCTCGGCCAGGGCCGCCTGCTGCAAGCTCATGAGCTGGATGTCGGCGGTGAGATCGTGCGCCACCTCGCCCGCCCGAGGATCCCACTCCTGGGTCCCGGGGATCTGCACGATCCACGCGGAGGTCCCGTCCGGTTGTGGCATCTCGATGACCCGCACGACCGGCCGGCCGGACAGCAGCGACTGGGAGGTGACGAGGGAGGCCATGTCCCACAACTGGATCCTGCTCTCGGCATCGACCGGGATCAGCTCCACCGGAGCGGCCACCCCGTCGTCGAGCATCCCGAACACCCCCGCCCCGAGCTGCGCCGCCCGGGTCATCGAGTACACCGCGCTGCGGGCGGCGTGGACCGAGGCGATCGACAGTTCCTCGGCCACTTCGTAGCGGAGGATCGCCACCCGGGTGTCCTTGGCGAACACCCACAACCCCCGGGACTGGCCCGCGAGCCGCTCCTCGAGCTTGCGCCGGGCCCATTCGAGCTGGGTCAGCGCCCCGGCGATGTCGAGACCGTGCCGCAGCGCCGCGATCGACCACAGGTCGAGTCCGCGGACCGCGAACGACACCCCCTGGACCGTCGCCTTGTCCTCGAGCAGCCTGCCCAGGACGGTCCGCAGGTCCTCCAGTGCCACCGAGTAGCCGCCGAGCCCACCGTGGACGTCCAGTTCCCCACCAGCACCAGCGGTCACGAGTCGAGCCGATCGATGAGCCGCCCCACGTCACGGTGCAGATCACGCAACTCCCCGCAGGAACTGCTGATCCCCCGCCGCCGCAGCATCAGACTGTCCCGCCACGCCTCGGCCGCTGCCCCGGACCAGGGGATCGTGCCGGCCGCCAGCAACCGGTCGACGACGACGCCGAGTTCGCCCTCCAGCGCCAGGATCCGACGCTGGGTGTCCCTGAGCCGCTCGATCGCCTCCGCGGTCTCCGCCGCCCGCGCCGGGTCCGCCGCGGCCATGACATCCATGTCCATGCCCTCCAGGCAACCCCGGTGCCGGACCGGGAGACCAGAGCCGCGCATACCGCCGTGGACGACACACCCGACCGGGGCCGTCGTTGAGGACAACTACGCTGGGGCCTCATGCCGCACCACGAGCTCATCATCATCGGATCCGGCTCCGGCAACACGCTCCTGACCGACCACCTCGACGGCGTCGATGTCGGGATCGTCGAGGCCGGCCGCTTCGGCGGCACCTGCCTCAATGTCGGGTGCATCCCGACGAAGATGTTCGTCGTCCCCGCCGACCGCATCGTCGAGGGCCAGGAGGCCGCCCGGATCGGGGTCGACGCACCCCTGGCCCGCGCGGACTGGCCGGCGATCCGGGACCGGATCTTCGGCCGGATCGACCCGATCTCCACCGGCGGCGAGGAATACCGGATCAGTCAGCCGCACGTCACCGTCTATCCGCATGAGGCCCGGTTCACCGGCGAGCGACGACTGCGCCTGGAGACCGGGGAGGAGCTCACCGCGGACCACATCGTCGTCGCGGCCGGCAGCCGGGCACGGGGTCTGTCCGTCCCCGGGCTGGAGGGTGCCGACCCGAGCCGAGGGGTGCATACCTCCGACACCGTCATGCGACTCGATGCGCTGCCGCAGCGCATGGTCATCGTCGGCGGCGGGTTCGTCGCGTGCGAATTCGCCCATGTCTTCGCGGCTTTCGGCGTCGAGGTCACCCAGGTGCAGCGTTCGGCGGTGCTCCTCACGCACGAGGAGAGCGAGGTCAGCCACACCTATACGCAGCTCAGTTCGGAGCGGCTCGACCTGCGGCTGGAGACGGTCGTCACCACGGCTGAGTATGCCGACCGCACCTGGTCGTTGACCCTCGAGGGACCGGACGGGACGGACTCGATGCAGACCGATGCGGTCCTGCTCGCCGTGGGACGCACCCCGAACAGCGACCGGGTCGCGGCGTCCGCGGGCGGACTCGAGGTGGACAAGGACGGGCTCATCGTCGTCGACGACGAGTTGCGCACGACCGTCCCGGGGGTCTGGGCCCTCGGGGACGTCTGCTCCCCGCACCAGCTCAAGCACGTCGCCAACCACGAGGCCCGGATCGTCGCGCACAACCTCGCGGTGGCTCTCGGCCGGCTCGACGCGCCGCCGCAGCGGCTCGATGATCGGGTCGTCCCGCATGGGGTGTTCGGGTATCCGCAGATTGCCGCGTTCGGTCCGACCCGGGCCCAGTTGGCAGATGACGGGGTCGAATTCGTCAGCTACACACAGCGATTCAGTGATGTTGCATACGGGTGGGCGATGGAGGACCCCACCGGGCTGCTCACCGTCCACGCGACCCGGTCCGGCGAGATCCTCGCCGCGCACTGTCTCGGGCCGCACGCCTCGACCGTCATCCAGCCGCTCATCCAGGCCGCCAGTCTCGGCAACACCGCCGAGCAGGTCGCGCGCGGGCAGTACTGGATCCACCCCGCGCTCGCGGAGGTCGTCGAGAACGCCCTGCTCGGGCTGGACCTGGACTAGTCCAACTTCAGGTATGCGGCACTCGCCTCGATCCGCTCGACCCACCACCGATGCCGCTCGGGTGGGGCAGCGAACCGCGCGAGCAACCCCGGATCGGGCTCGACGCTGCGCACCCGCAGTGTCCCGTCGACCGGCAGCATCGGCTCGGTCGTGACGTCGCCGTCGAGGAGGGCCACGGTGCCCAGGCCGCAGTCGTAGGGCAGGTCCGGCAGCGCCGCCGCGAGCGCCACCCCGCCAGCGATGCCGACACTGGTGTCGAGCGCCGAGGAGACGACGGCGGGCAGACCGCAGTCCTCGATGATCCGCAGTGCCGCCCGCACCCCGCCGAGCGGGGCGACCTTGACGACGATGACGTCGGCGGCCTCGAGGTCCCGCACCCGCATCGGGTCGGCCGCCTTGCGGATCGACTCGTCCGCGGCGATCCGCACATCGATCCCCGCGGCGGCGAGGAGTCGGCGTAGTTCGGCCAGGTCCTCGACCGTGGCGCACGGCTGCTCGGCATAGTCCAGTCCGTAGCCCACGAGGTGCCGCAACGCCTCCCGGGCCTGATCGACCGACCAGCCTCCGTTGGCGTCCACCCGGACCACCCCGGCCGGTCCGAGCACGTCCCGGACGGCGGCGACCCGGTCCAGGTCGTCGGCGAGGGACTGCCCGGGTTCGGCGACCTTGACCTTGACGGTGCGCACGCCGGGGAACCGCGCCAGCACGTCGGCCACCTGCGTTGCCGGGACGGCCGGCACCGTCGCGTTCACCCCGATCCGGTGCCGCACGGGGGCCGGCCAGTCCTGCCAGGCCGCCTCGATCGCCGCGGCGAGCCAGCGGGAGGACTCGGCCGGCGCATACTCCAGGAAGGGGCCGAACTCACCCCATCCGGCCGGACCGTGGAGCAGCGCCACCTCCCGCACCGTGATCCCCCGGAACCGGACCCGCATCGGGATCCGAACGACGTGCACGGCCGCGAGCAGATCGGCGACGGTGGGACGGGGTCCCGGCTCACTGCTGCGGCCCAGGTTCATACCCACGACGCTACGGCATACCCTTGACCCAGGATGACCACCACCGCCCCACCCCGAGCACGACCGGCCAAGCGCAAGCGCCGCTCCCCCGGCTGGGTCCCGAACCAGCACGGGGCCTGGGCGATGCTCGTCACCCCCCTGCTCGTCGGCATCCTCGCCGCCGGTCCGTCGTGGCCGCATCTGCCGCTCGCGGCGTTCTGGATCCTCGGCTACTTCGCGTTCTTCGCGACCGGGCTGTGGCTGAAGTCGCGACGCCGGCAGCGGTATCGGCCGCCGGTGCTCGTCTACTCGGCCGGGGCGACCCTGGCCGGGCTGGTCACCCTCGCGGTCGACTGGCACCTGATCCGTTGGGCGCCGCTGTTCATCGTGCCCCTCGGTGTCGGTCTCGTCGCGAGCGCGATCCGGGACGAACGCTCGCTGTGGAGCGGGATCTCGACGACCGTCGGCTCGAGTCTGATGACCCTCGTCGCCTTCGATGCCGGCGGCGGCACCGACTTCGCGCGCGCCTGGCTGCTCGCCGGGATCCTCGCGGTCTACTTCGCCGGCACGGTCCTCTACGTCAAGACCCTGATCCGCGAGCGCGGCAGCCAGACGTACTACTGGCTCTCGGTCGGGATGCACGCGCTCGCCACCCTCGCCCTGATCCCGCTCGCCCCGGCCCTGACCCCGGTGTTCGCCGCGCTGACCGCCCGGGCCGCGATCGTGCCCGCGTTCCCGGTCACCCCCAAGCAGGCGGGCATCGGTGAGATCTTCTCGACCATCGCCGTTGCGCTGACCGCCCTGGTGACGGTCTAGATGGTCCCGCACGAATGGACCTACACGGAGGTATGCGCGGCTCTCGTCGGCGATGACCCGCACCCGGGTGCGGCGATGGCCCTCGTCGGCACCTCCGGTTCGACCGGCACCCCCAAGGTCGCCCGGCTGACCGCGGCGGCGTTGACGGCGAGTGCCCGGGCCACGCTCGAGGTCCTCGGTGGGCCGGGTCAGTGGCTGCTCGCGACGCCGTCGACCCATATCGCCGGTCTGCAGGTCCTCGTCCGTTCCGCCCTCGCCGGGGTGGCGCCGGTGATCCTCGGCAGCCCCTTCACCTCGAGCCGGTTCGCCGCGGCGACAGCGGAGTTGACGCATCCACGCCGCTACACCGCCCTCGTGCCGACCCAGGTGCGTCGGCTCCTGCGCGACCCCGACGGGCAAGCCGCCCTGGCCTCCTACGAGGCGGTCCTCGTCGGCGGAGCGGCGGTCCCCCAGTCGCTGCGCGATGCCGCCTCGGCCGCGGGGGCCCGGATCGTCGCCACCTACGGCATGAGTGAGACGGCGGGCGGCTGCGTCTACGACGGGCGCCCCCTGCCGGGGACCCGGATGCGGATCGCGGATCCGGACGCAGCGGGGGTCGGCGTCGTCGAATTGTCCGGACCGACGCTCGCGCAGGGGTATGCGGACCGGCCGCACCAGAACGGTGTCGCCTTCCGCACCGAACCGGACGGCACGCGCTGGTTCCGCACCGACGACATCGGGAGGATCGAGGACGGGGTGCTCCACGTGCTCGGCCGTCGCGACGACGTCATCAACTCCGGCGGGTTGAAGATCGCGCCGCACGTCGTCGAGGACGCGATCACCCGAGCGCTGCCGGGGCTGGCCGCCCACGCGGTCGTCGTCGGCACCCCCGACCCGCACTGGGGGGAGGCGGTCACCCTCGTCGTCGCGGACCCGAACCCACCCGAACTGGACGAGGTCCGGGAGGTGCTGCGCGCATACCTGCCGGGCAGTGCGTTGCCGACCCGGATCGAACGGGTCCGGACCATTCCGCTCCTCGGTCCGGGCAAACCGGACCGGCGGGCACTCCGGGAGAAGATCGGGCCGCGGGCCGGGGAGGATCCGCTCAGCCGAGGAACCGGGCGCTGAGCACGAGCCCGAGTCCGAAGAGCACCGCGTAGGCGAGTTCGAAGATCCCGGTGCTGGCCAGGAGTGGGATGAGGTCGCGACCGCTCGCTCCGGCGCGCATCGCCCGGACCGGTTTGTGCAGGATTACCAGCGCGAGGAGCGCGATCGGGGCCAGCGGATGCCAAACCGCGGCGCCGAGCGCGCACAGGACCGCGACCGCGATGAGTCCGAGATAGAGCCGCCGGGTGCCCCGGTCGCCGAGCCGGACCGCCAGGGTGCGTTTGCCGTGCGCGGTGTCCGTCGGGATGTCGCGCAGGTTGTTCGCGACGAGGATCGCCGAGGCGATCGCACCGACACCAGCGGCGCCGAGCAGCCCGGACCAGGTGAGTTCCTTGGCCTGGGTCCACTGCGTGCCGAGGGTGGCGAACAGGCCGAAGAAGATGAAGACGTAGACCTCTCCGAGCCCGCGATACCCGTAGGGGTTCGATCCGCCGGTGTAGCGCCACGCGGCGACGATCGCGAGCGCCCCGAGGATGAGCAGCAGCCACGCGTCGGTGACCGCGACGAGCGCGC
Source organism: Intrasporangiaceae bacterium (assembly GCA_012838445.1). Lineage (GTDB taxonomy): Bacteria > Actinomycetota > Actinomycetes > Actinomycetales > Dermatophilaceae > F2B08. The sequence continues at coordinate 19,508 of DUPF01000091.1, forward strand.
CGCCGGCGAGTGCGGCGAGGAAGAAGAAGCCGAACGCGGCGATCTTGACGTTCTCCGCCTTGGCCCGGCCGCCACCGACGAGCCGCTCCGGGCCGGAGCGTTCGGCGTCGGTGCCGCGGACCCCGTCGCTGTAGTCGTTGGCGTAGTTGACCCCGATCTGCAGGCAGACCGAGACGATGAGCGCGAGCAGCGCCAACCCCCAGTTGTGCCGACCGAGCGCCATCGCCGCAGCGGTGCCGACGGCGACGGGGGCGACAGCGGCAGGCAGGGTGCGCGGGCGGGCGCCTTCGATCCATTGAGCAGGTGTGGCCACGGGTTCTTGCTGGTCCTTGTGCGAGCGGGTGGTGATGGGGGCGGCGGCCTAGAGGCCCCGGAGGAAGTCCGGGTCGTCGTCCGGGCCGAGCGGGCCGCGCCGTTGCGGGCCGCGCTGTCCGGGGAACTGCCGCTCCTTGCCGGCGATGAGCCAGGCGATCGGCCCGACGAAGGTCACCAGGACGATGAGGACGATCCAGAACAGCTTCGGGATGCCCCGCACCTGGCTCTCGTCGGTCTGGATGCAGTCCACGAGGGCGTAGACGGCCAGCGCCAGAGCGATGACGACGGGCAGGACACGAAGCATGTCTCTATGGTCGCATGAGCAGGCGGTGTCTCCGGTCCGGCCGGGGGTATGCGGCGCGCACCTGTGGCCGACGCCTCACCTGCGCCGGGTCCGGCTCCCGAGAACCCCGCCGCCGCGGCGGGTCAGGCTCAGCGGAAGGAGTCGTCGATCTCGGCGTCCTCGGCGCGCTCGTCGACGCCCCGGTCGTCGCCGCCGCGCTCGCGGCGCTGCTGCTCACGCTTGGCGGCACGGGCGGCCGAACGCTCCTCGATCTTGTGGGCGACCTGCTCGCTGAACTGCTCCCGCATGGGGCGCAGCGCGAAGTAGGAGATGATCATCGACGTCAGGGCCGCGGCGATGACGAGGTAGGGCAGCTCGGTCTGGGAGCGCAGTCCCAGGGCCCAGAAGATCATCAGGCAGACGAGGAAGATGAGGAGGCGGAGCAGGCTGTAGCGGATCATGACTTTCTCTGACGCTGGGAGTCGTCCCGGGTGCGGCGGGACGGACCGTGTCGTGGTTGGGGCGGTGCCGAACCGGGCGGACGGATCACAATCCCGAGTAGGAGTGCTGGCTGACGAAGAACAGGTTGACCACGCCGTAGTTGATCAGGATGCACACGAAGCCGGCCAGGGCGATGTAGGTGGCCCGCTGCTTCGACCAGCCACTGGTGACCCGGGCGTGCAGGTAGGCGGCGTAGACGACCCAGATGACGAACGTCCACACCTCCTTGGGGTCCCAGTTCCAGTAGGACGCCCACGCCTGGCGGGCCCAGATCGCACCGGCGATGAGGGTGAAGGTCCACAGCGGGAACGCGATGACGTGCAGGCCGTAGGTGAGCCGCTCCAGGACCCGGGAGGTCGGGAAGCGGTCCAGGATCGAGGGCTGGTCGGCCCGCTCGGCCTTGTCCTTGGCCAGATAGAGGACACCGGTGACGGCGCCGATGAAGGAGACCGCCATGGCCAGGACCGCGACCGCCACGTGGATGACGAGCCAGTAGGACTGCAGCGACGGCATGAGTTCGGCCGCCTCGGTGTACCAGGACCGGATCGCGATCCCGAGGACGAGGAGCACCGGGGTGACGACGAAAATCCCGAGCCAGCGCAGGTCCCGCTGGGTGGACCACAGGCTGAACACGAGCATGACGAAGGTGCAGGCGACGACGGCGAACTCGAACATGTTGCCGAGCGGGGCACGCATGACCGACAGACCACGCAGCCCGATGGAGACGAGGAGCAGGAACGTCGCGAGCCACGCGAAGGATCCGGCGATGCCGCCGAGTTTGCGCGCGGTCAGGGAGACACCCTCGTCGATCGGGCGCCCTGTCCCGGCATCCGGGACACCGGCGGCAGTCGCAGTGCCGGCAGCACCACCATCTGCACCACCACTGTCGCCGTCGCCCCCGACCCCGACGAGCGCCTCCTCACGGGCCCGGACCTGCTCGGCCCGGCGCGCCTCCTTGGACTCGGAGCGCGCCGGCATCAGACCGGCGAGATACCCGGCATAGGCGAGCATGCTCAGCGTCAGGACGGCCATCGCGGAGTACAGCGCGTAGTTGGAGTACGTCGCCAGCTCTTGATACGTCATCTGTCGTCCTTCTCGTTCGTGCCCTGGTCGTCCGCCAGGTCCTCGACCAGGTCGGTCAGCAGCGAGTCCAGACCGGTGTCGTCGGCCTTGGCCATCGCCGCCACCGTCACTACGGTACGACCCTCCGGCCCCGAATCGCCGACGCGGGCGAAGATTCGTCGTCTCGGGACTATGAGAGTGATCACCAGACCGCCGAGCGCCAGCAGCGCCGAGACGAGCGTCAGCCAGCGTCCCGGGTCGTACCGGACCGAGATCCCGGCGAAGCGTTCAACCGACTCGAAGGTGATCGAGCCGCGCTCCCCCGGCAGCTGCACGGTGTCCCCGAGTTCGAGCCAGATCCGGGCGGCGTCGGTGCCCTCGACGTTCGTCAACTGGGTCATCTCGTCGGTGTTGAGCCGGAACACCGACTGCGGCCGCCCGTCCGGGAACAACTCCCCCTCGTACACCGACAGGGCGAACGCCGGCTGCAGCGCGTCCGGGAACACCGACTGCGGGCCGGCGTCCTCGTCGATGACGGCGGTCGGCAGGAACCACCCGACGAAGCCCAGGCCCGGGTCGGCCGCCGGCACCTTGATCGCCCCGACCGACTGGTAGTTGTTGTCCTGCGGCAGGAACGGGGTCGACCCGCTGTAGAGGACCTCGCCCGCAGCATCGCGGACGGTGATGACCGGCGCATACCCGTTGCCGAGGAGGAAGACCGTCGCCCCGTCCAGTTCCAGCGGCCGGTTCACCTGGATGATGTCGTCGCGGGAGGTCCCGTCCTCGGTCGCGGTGACGAAGGCGGTGAAGTCCCGGGGCATCCCGAACTGTCCGCGGCCGGTCACCTCCCGCTCGAACTCGGCATGGAAGTCGTTGACCCGCAACGTGAACGGCGGCACGTCGTCGTCGGAAACCCACGGCCCGGGGGCGAAGGTGTCGAACCGGGTCTTGGCGAAGGTCTGCCCGACGGGCACGATCGCATCCCCCTTCCAGCCCCACAGGTGACCGACGGCGACGCCGACGATGATCCCGATCAGGGCCAGGTGGAAGAGCAGGTTGCCGGTCTCCTTCACATAACCGCCCTCGGCACTCAGGGTGCCCGGCGCGTGCCGGTGCACCTTGTAGCGCCGCCGCCGCAGCGTCGTCTCGAGGGCGTCGAGGGTGGCCGCACCGTCGTCCGCGACCTCGACCCGGAGGTGCGCAGGGAGCCGCTCCAGACGCACCGGGGTGCGCGGCGGGGGCTGGCGCATGGCCGCCCAGTGGAGCTTGGCCCGCGGCAGCACACACCCGACGAGGGAGACGAACAGGAGCAGGTAGATGCTCGCGAACCACGGCGTCGCATAGACGTCGAAGAAGCCGAGCCGGTCCAGCCACGGCCCGATCGTCGGCCGGTCGGCGATCCAGTCGGTCGTGCGGGTCGCATCGATGCTCCGCTGCGGGAACACCGACCCGGGCACCGCCGCGACGGCGAGGATCAGGAGCAGGAACAGCGCGGTGCGCATCGACGTCAACTGCCGCCACAGGAAGCGCAGCCACCCGACCGGCCCGAGAGTGGGCTGGCGGACCGGAGCAGCGTCAGGTCGCGGGGTCGTGGCCATCAGAACGGCACCTCGAATCCGGTCAGCAGAGTCGTCTGCACCCACCGGTTCAGGCTCTCCCAGACCCCGGTGAGCAGGAGCACCCCGACGAGGAGCAGGAAGGCGCCACCGACGAGCTGGATCCCGCGCTGCCGCTCCCGCAACCACGCCGACCAGCGGGCGGAGCGTTCGTAGAGGGCGGCGATGACGACGAACGGCAACCCCAGTCCGAGACAGTATGCGATCGCCACCCCCGTCGCCCGCGGCACGTTCGGGTCCAACGAGGAGAGCATCGCGAACAGCGCGATGAGGGTCGGCCCGGTGCACGGGGCCCAACCGAGGGCGAACGTCGCCCCGAGCAGCGGCGCCCCGGCGAGTCCGGAGCGGGGGCGGACCCGCAGCCCGGCACTGGCCTGGCTGCCCATCCCGCTGCCGATCCCCATGAAGACGAGGGCGAGGACGATGACGAGGACACCACCGATGCGGGAGAGCAGCACCCGGTGCTCGATGAACACCCGCCCGATCGAGGTGACGAAGATCGTCGCGAGGATGAACACGACGGAGAACCCGAGGACGAACAGCGCCGCACCGAGGACCATCCGGTGCCGCTTGCGTTCGGCGAGGGACAATTCGGACAGACCCGTCACATAGCCGAGATAACCCGGCACGAGCGGCAGCACGCACGGGGACAGGAACGACACGAGCCCGGCGAGCAGCGCGAACAGCAACGCCAACGGCAGCGGTCCACCCGCGACGGTGTCCGTCACGTCGACCAGCGGTGCCCCGGTGAGCAGCACGGCGCTCACCCGCTCGTCGACCCCTCGTCGGCGAGCACATCCTCGACCAGGCCGATCAGGGTGGCCCGGCTCAGCGGCCCGGCCACGACGGCGGCGATCCGGCCCTGCCCGTCGAGGACGAGGGTCGTCGGGGTGGCCTGGGCCCGGCCCTGGAGCTGGAGCGGGAGGATGCCGTCCTCGTCGGTCAGCGACGGGTACTCCATCCCGCTGCGTTCGGCGAACGCGGCTCCGGTGGCGGCCGATTCGCGGAAGTTCAGACCGACCATCGTCACCGGGGCGTCCATCGCCTGCAGGTCCGCCCAGGCCTGGACCAGGTCCGGGGTCTCCTTCACGCACGGCGGGCACCACGAGCCCCACTTGTTCAGGACGACGACACTGCCGCGGTGGTCCGCCAACGACCACTGCTCCCCACTGAGGGTGGGCCCGCTCAAGGTGACGGGCTCGCCGCGGTCGGCCACCGCATACCGGACGATCTCACCGTCACCGGAGATGTAGCTCTTGTTGTCCCCGGCGCGGGCCTGCTCGGCCAGGCCGGAACTGTCGGCGGAGCAGCCGGCCAGCACCATCAACCCGACGGCGCCCGCCGCGAGGGCACGGGTCAGGACGCTCATGCCCCGGCCACCGCACTGGCGAGCGGCAGGAGCGAGCCCGCCGGTTCGTCGTACTCGACGCCGACCATCCGGTCGGACCGGTCGAAGCAGATCGTCGTCACCGACGCCAGGGTGCACTCCCGGCGTCGCGGGTCGTGCCAGAGCCGACGCCCCTCGGCGGACAGGCGGGTCACCCAGATCGGCAGCTGGTGGCTGACGATGACCGCCTCATGGCCGCGCGCCGCGTCCCGGGCGGCGAGGACCGCCGGGATCATCCGGTCCCGGATCGTTGTGTATGCCTCGCCCCAGCTGGGTCGGAACGGGTTGCGGACCAGGGGCAGGTGGGAGAGCTTGATCAGGCCCTGCCCGCCGGCGACCGCGCGGCCCTCGAAACGGTTCTCCGCCTCGATGACCCGGTCGTCGATGACGAGGTCGAGTCCGGTCCGCTCCACGAGCGGCTGGGCGGTCTGCTGGGCCCGCTCCAACGGTGAGGAGACGAGGTAGGTGATGTCCTTCTCGGCGAGGGCGTCGGCCGCCATCGCCGCCATCTTGTGGCCGAGGTCGGAGAGAAGGAACCCGGGCAGCCGGCCGTAGAGGATCCGTTCGGGGTTGAAGACCTCACCGTGCCGCAGCAGGTGGACACGGGTATGGACGGGGGCGGGCATGGCGGTGATTGTCGCAAACCTTCCTGATGTCGCGGACCGGACCGGGGTCAGGGCGCGCTCCGGCCCGGATCGGCGGCCGCCCGGGCCGCGGCGGGCAGCGCGGCCAGCACCGCCTCGACAGCAGCGTCGTCGTGGGCGGCGCTGACGAACCACGACTCGAACGCACTCGGCGGCAGGTGTACCCCCTGATCGAGCATCGCGTGGAAGAACCGGCCGAAGGCGGCCGTGTCCTGGTCACGGGCATCGTCATAATTGCGAACCTCGTTCTCCCGGAAGAAGATCGAGAACATCGACCCCGCCCACTGGACCCGGTGCGCCACCCCGGCCGCGGACAACTCGGCCGAGGCCGCATCGGCGATGACGCGCGAGACCGAGGCGAGGTGCGCATACACCTCATCGGTGCAGGCCTGCAGCGTGGCCAGTCCGGCGGCTGCCGCCACCGGGTTCCCGGAGAGGGTCCCGGCCTGATAGACCGGCCCCTGCGGGGCGAGCATCGCCATGATGTCGGCGCGGCCACCGAACGCGGCGGCGGGGAACCCACCGCCCATGACCTTGCCGAAGGTGAACAGGTCCGGCGCCCCGTCCGTGGTCGGGCCCTCGAGACCGAACCAGCCGCTGCGGCTGCACCGGAATCCGGTCATCACCTCGTCGGAGATGAGCAGGGCCCCGTGCCGGCTGGTCAGGGTGCGCAGTGCCGCGGTGAAGCCGGGCGCGGGCGGGACCACACCCATGTTGCCGGCGGCGGCCTCGGTGATGACGGCCGCGATCTGCTCACCCCGCTCGGCGAACGCCGTCTCGAGGGCGGCGATGTCGTTGAAGGGCAGCACGATCGTCTCGGCGGCGGCCTGGGCGGGCACGCCGGCAGAGTCGGGCAGGGCGAGGGTCGCCACCCCGGAGCCGGCGGCGGCCAGGAGCGAGTCGACGTGGCCGTGGTAGCAGCCGGCGAACTTGACGACGAGGGTGCGGCCGGTGAAGCCACGGGCGAGGCGGATGGCGCTCATCGTCGCCTCGGTCCCGCTCGAGACGAGCCGGATCTGCTCGACCGGCTCGACCCGGGCGATGATCTCCTCGGCGAGGAGCACCTCACCCGGGCTCGGCGTGCCGAACGAGAAGCCCCGGGCGGCGGCCTGCCGGACCGCGTCGAGGACGTGTGGGTGGGCGTGCCCGAGGATCATCGGCCCCCACGAGCAGACGAGGTCGACATAGCGGGAGCCGTCGACGTCGGTCAGCCACGCCCCCTGCCCGGAGGCCATGAAGCGCGGCGTCCCCCCGACGGCCCGGAAGGCGCGCACGGGGCTGTTCACCCCTCCGGGGACGATCTGCTGGGCCCGGGTGAGCAACTCCTCGGACCGGGTCGTGGGTCGGTTCACTGACGCCTCCGTCCGTGGTCGCGCACGATCTTCATCGCGGCCCCGATCTGTTGGAACTGCTCCGGGGTGAGCAGGTCGACGAAATGCTCCCGGACACTCTCGATGTGCAGGCGGGCGAGCACCTCGATCAGGTCCCGGCCCGGTCCGGTCAGGACGAGTTCGACCCCTCGGCCGTCCTCGGGGCAGGGTTCGCGGACGACGAGATCCTGCTTCTCGAGTCGGGAGGCGGTATGCGTCACGCGGCTGCGCGACTGCACGACGAGGTCGGCGAGGGCGGACATCCGCATCCGCCCCCCGGGCGCCTCGGAGAGCATCGAGAGGATCTCGTACTCGGGCAGGGAGACCCCGGCGGCGGCCAGGTCCGCGTCGAGGGCGACCTCGAGGAGTCGGGCGCCATGCAGGTAGGCACGCCAGGCGAGTTGCTCCTCGTCGGTCAGCCACCGGGGGGTGGCCTCCCGCGGGGCCGGGCGGGCGCCGGCGCGGGCGTCGGGGCGGGTGGTCATCGGATCTGCACTTCCTATCCCAGGGTCCGGGCGGCGTCGAGCGCGAAGTAGGTGAGGATGATGTCGGCACCGGCCCGTCGGATGTGGAGCAGCGACTCGTGCATGGCGCGGTCCCGGTCGATCCAGCCGCGGTCGGCGGCGGCGACGATCGAGGAGTACTCCCCGGAGATCTGGTAGGCGGCGACCGGGACGGTCGAGATCTGCGCGGCCGCGGCGATGATGTCGAGGTGCGGGCCGGCGGGTTTGATCATGATGATGTCGGCACCCTCGGCGAGGTCGAGCTCGATCTCGCGGATCGCCTCGCGGGCGTTGGCCGGGTCCTGCTGATAGGTGGCCCGGTCGCCGACGAGGCTCGAGGCCACCGCCTCCCGGAACGGCCCGTAGAGGCCGGAGGTGTACTTGGCGGCGTAGGCCAGGACGATGACGTCGGCGAAACCGTTGGCGTCGAGCGCGGCCCGCACATAGCCGACCTGCCCGTCCATCATTCCGGACAGACCCAGGACGTGCGCCCCGGCGCGGGCCTGTGCGAGAGCCATGGCGGCATACCGGTCCAGGGTCGCGTCGTTGTCGACCCGGCCCTGGTCGTCGAGGACCCCGCAGTGGCCGTGGCTGGTGAATTCGTCCAGGCAGAGGTCGGCCATGACGACCAGATCGTCCCCGACCGCGTCGCGGACGGCGCGCAACGCGACGTTGAGGATGCCGTCGGGCGCGTCGCCGGCGCAGCCGAGCGGGTCCTTGTCCGCGTCCTGCGGCACCCCGAACAGCATCAGCCCCCCGAGTCCTTCGGCGACGCATTCGTGGGCGAGGGCGACGAGGGAGTCGACGGTGTGCTGCTGCACGCCCGGCATGGCCTCGATGTCGACCGGCTCGCTGATCCCGGCGCGCACGAACGCGGGCAGGACGAGGTCGGCCCGGTGCAGCCGGGTCTGCGCGACGAGTCGGCGCACGGCGGCGTTCTGCCGCAGTCGGCGCGGACGGGAGGTCGGGTGGGCCGGGATCATCGCAACCCGCCTGCTAGGAGTTCCGTTTGGCGCGGCGGCGGGCGGTCGGGCGGCGCAGGCTGGGCCGCTGCACCTCCTCACCGGCCTCGAGCGCAGCGGCAGCCAGTCCGGCGCCGTGGTCGGCGAGGGCGTCGACGAGCATGAGGACGTTGGCCTCGGGGGCGAGGACGTCGACCCGCAGGCCGTACTCCTCGGCGGTCTTGGCCGTTGCCGGACCGATGCAGGCGATGACGGTGCACGCGTGCGGTTTGCCGGCGATGCCGACGAGGTTGCGCACCGTGGAGCTGCTCGTGAAGAGCACCGCGTCGAACTTGCCGGTCTTGATCGCCTCGCGGATCTCCGGCGCCGGTGGCGCGGCGCGCACGGTCCGGTAGGCGGTGACGTCGTCGACCTCCCAGCCCATGTCGAGCAGGCCGGCGACGAGGGTGTCGGTGGCGATGTCGGCCCGCGGGAGCAGCACCCGGTTGATCGGGTCGAGCACGTCGTCGTACGGCGGCCAGTCCTCGAGCAGGCCCCGGGCGGACTGTTCCCCGGAGGGGATCAGGTCCGGGTTGAGCCCCCACGCCCGCAGCGCATCGGCGGTGACCCCGCCGACGGCGGCGATCTTCAGGCCCGACAGGGCCCGGGCGTCGAGGCCGTTCTCCTCGAACTTCTCCCGGACCGCCTTGACCGCGTTGACGGAGGTGAACCCGATCCACTCGTAGCGGCCGGTGACCATCCCCTTGATCGCCTTGTCCATCTGGTGCGGGGTGCGCGGCGGTTCGACACTGATCGTCGGGACGACGCTGGAGTTGGCTCCGTATGCCTGCAGCCGCCTGGTCACGGATGCGGACTGCTCCTTGGTGCGGGGGACGAGCACGTCCCAGCCGAAGAGCGGTTTGGTCTCGAACCAGGACAGCTCCTGGCGCAGGGCGACGGTCGGGCTGACGACGGCGAGCGCGGGGAAGTTCGTCTGTGGGACGGCACCCTCGCACTCACCGAGGGTGGTGACGATGGTGCGCTGGCGCACGATCGTGCCGTTCTCGGTGATCGCGACCGGGGTGTCCGGGGCCCGGCCCGCGTCGAGGAGCCGGGCCAGGGTGGCGCCGAGCACGTCGGGGGTGCCGAGCAGCACGAGGGTGGAGTGGACGTCCGCGGCGACGGCATCGGTGATCGACTCCGGGCCGTGACAGACGTGCACGCTGCGGGATTTGCTCGTCGTCAGCGGGATCCCGGCATAGGTGGGCACGGCGCTGACGGCACTGACGCCGGGGACGATGTCGAAGCCGATCTTGGCCTTGTGACAGGCCAGTGCCTCCTCGGCGAGGCCGGCGAACATCGCCGGGTCGCCGTCGAGGAGACGGACGACGAGGCCGCCGGGAGCGGCCTTGGCGGCCTGGACGACGAGTTTGGCCTTCGCGGCGTGGGTCAGCGGGCGGCCGTGGTCGCCGTGGCTGAGGCTGTCGGTGCCGGCGTCGACGATGGTGACGTCGGGTCTGGCGAAGCGTTCGACGAGGACCTCGCGGGCGAGGTGGTCGATGACGATCGTGTCGGCTCGGGCCAGCAGTTCGGTGGCGGCGACGGTCAACAGGGCCGGGTCTCCCGGGCCGGCGCCGACGAAGGCGACGTGGGCCGGGCGAGTGGCCGTTGCGGTGGCGGAGCGGGTGCTCACGGGGCGCTCTCCAAGGTGGGGTCTGACGTGGACGTGTCGGAGGTCTGTGGGGGGCGACCTTGTGGGTCGACGGTGTGGGGGTCGGTGGGGTTCGGGTGGGTGACCGGGTCTGCGGTCATGGAGTCAGCGGTCATGAGGTTGGCGGCTCCGTCGTGCAGGAGGAGGTCGGCGAGCTGTCGGCCGAGGCCGACCGGGTCGGCGGGGTCGCCGACGGCCGAGCGGCGCAGTTCGGCGCTGCCGTCGGTGGCGGCGACGACGGCCCGCAGCGAGAGCTCGACGACGATGTCCCCGTCGTCGGTGAGGCCTTCGACGATCTCCCCGAGGGCCCCGACCGGGGCCGAGCAGCCGGCCTGGAGGGTGGCCAGAACTGCCCGCTCGGCCTCGACGCATGCGCGGGTGTCCGGGTCGTCGAGGTCGGCCAGTGCGGTGCGTACGTCGGTGCGGTCGGCGCGGCACTCGACGGCGAGGGCACCCTGCCCGGGGGCCGGGAGCATCTGGATCGGGTCGAGCAGTTCACTGATCCGCTCGGTGCGGCCGAGGCGCCGCAGCCCGGCGTGGGCGAGGATGACGGCGTCGAGGTCCCCGTCGTCGACCAGGGCGATGCGGGTGTCGACATTGCCGCGGATGTCGACCAGCTCCAGACCCCACCGCAGGGCGGCGAGTTGCGCGACGCGGCGCGGCGAGCCGGTCCCGACCCGGGCGCCGGCGCCGAGTTCGCCGAGGGTGGCCCCGTCGCGGCCGATGACGGCATCCCGTGGGTCCTCGCGCGGCGGGATGGCGGCGATGACGAGGTCCGGGTGGGGCGCGGTCGGCAGGTCCTTCAGGGAGTGCACCGCCAGGTCGATCTCGCCGCGCACGAGCGCCTCACGCAGCGCCGCGGCGAACACTCCGGTGCCGCCCAGCGTGCGCAGTGCCGCCCGGGAGACGTCCCCCTCGGTGACGATCGGGACCAGGTCGACCTCGTGCCCACGGGCACGCAACGCCGCGGCGACGTGCTCGGACTGGGTCGTCGCCAGTGGGGACCGTCGGGTCCCGAGCCGCAGTCGCAGCGGGGTCGGGTCCGGTGTCGTCGTCGGTGCTGTCGTCGCCGTTCCTGTCGTCGTCGGTCCTGTCGTCACGACCGCTCACCTCCGGGCAGCCCGTCCGGGACGTCGGCGGCGCGGGAGGTCAGGGCCGGGTCCCCGTCGCGCACCGTGCGCGGCAGGTCGAACAGGTCGGACAGCGCGGCGGCGTAGTCGACCCCGCCGGGGCTGCTCGCGAGTTCCTTGACCCGGGTGGTCGGGGTGTGCAGCAGTTTGTCGACGATCCGGTGCACCGCGCGGTCCAGTTCGGCCCGGACGGTGTCGTCGAGGTGCGGGGTGCGCCGGTGCAGCAGGCTCAGTTCCCGGGTGACGACCTGGGCGGTCCGCTCCCGCAGGGCGGTCACGGTCGGGGCGACCCCGTCCCCGGCGCGGGCGGTGCGGAAGGCGCGGGCCTCAGCTGCGACGAGCGCGGTGGCGGCCTCGACGGCGGGGGTCACGGTGGTGGTGGCCAGGAGCCGGCCCAGGTCCTCCAGTCCGAGCCGTCGCACCCCGGTCAGGGCGGCGACCTCGGGGGCGACATCGTGCGGGAGGGCCAGGTCCACATACACCTGGGGGCGGCCGGCTCGGGCGACCTGGGCGTCGGCGGCATCGGAGAGGGTGACGAGCGGGCCGATCGCGCCGGTGGAGGAGATGACGATGTCCGCCTCGGCGAGTGCCTTGTCGAGTTCGTCCCACACTCTCGTCGCGGCCCCGATCCGGTCCGCCAGCCGTGCGGCTCGGTCCGGAGTGCGGTTCAGGACGGTGACGTCGGCGGCGCTGCGCACGGCGGTGGTGGCGGCCAGGGCGCCCATGCCGCCGGCACCGAGGACGAGGACCCGGCAGTCCTCGAGGGAGCCGAACACCTCGCCGGCGACCTGCAGGCCGGTCTCGACGAGGGAGTGGCTCACCGAGTCGATCCCGGTCTCGCTGTGTACCCGTTTGCCGACCCGCAGCGCCTGTTGGAGCAGGACGTTGAGCGCGGGGCCGACGTGGCCGCGCTCCTGGGCGGCGGCGAGCGCGCAGCGCAACTGGCCGAGGATCTGGCTCTCCCCGACCGCCATGGAGTCCAGGCCGGCGGCGACGGTGAACGCGTGCTCGACGGCGCTGTCCTCGTAGTGCACGTAGAGGTGGGTGCGCAGGGTCTCCCGGTCCAGTCCGGTGACGGCGGACAGTGCGTCGGTCAGGTCGCCGAGGGCACCGTGGAAGGTGCGC
>DUPF01000002.1 GCA_012838445.1 Intrasporangiaceae bacterium
CCGGTCGACCAGGTCGGCGGGCAGGACCTCGGCGCGGACCGCATACCTGCTCTCGATCTCGTGGGCGACCTCGGCGAGGCGCTCCTCGTCCCGGGCCACGAGCACGACGTCGTGGCCCGATTCGGCGTACTGGCGGGCGAATTCGCGGCCGATGCCGGCCGTGGCTCCGGTGACGAGAACGGTGCTCATCACCTCAGCCTACGGTCCGGGCAGCGGCTCAGGTGCTCGAGTGACCTTTGAGGACCATCCGCATCATGCGTGCGTTGAACACGACGAACCGGGCGGCCTGCAGCGGCAGGCTGCGTCGCTTGCGCAACGTCGCGGCGGTCGGCAGCGGGGCCTTGCTCAGGTCCGCACTCGTCGATCCGGCCGGGGTGGTCAACTGGGGTGTCTGCTCGGGGCGGGGGCTCGGTGTTGCGCTCATGTCGATCACTCCGGGATGAACTGCCAGCCGGGACGGCCCTTGGCTTTGTAGATGAACAGGTAGTGGAGCATGTACTTGACCCAGTGCCCGGACAGGCCGATCTCACCGCGGGTTCCGCTCAGGTCCCGGCCGGTGGTGAAGCGGCTGTAGTCGGGGACGACCGGCATCATCGTCATCGCAGCCGCCGACCCGGTCCGCAGCCCGGCACCGGCGGAGGCGACACACGCCGCACCCATGTGCGCCATGGAGGCCTCGTGGTTCGGGGCGGACGGGCCCTTCTTGATCCGGTCCGCGATCGACATGGCGGCGACCTTGCCCATGACCCCGGACGGCATGCCGGTGCGCGGCGGGGCGGGCGCGATCGCGGTCCCGTTCGGGGTGGTCCGCGGCTTGGAGATCGCATGCGGTGGGGCGAAGGCGATGCCGACGGCCCAGATGTTGTCGTAACCGACCGCCTGGTACGTCTTCGGCCAGTCCTCGGCCCGCCACTCCTCGTAGGGCTTGGCGGTGTAATCGGCGTCGACCTTCATGAACCCGCTCGGGGCGAACAACTCGCCGGTGATGTCGGCGCCGTTGCGGTCGTATGCGGTCAGCCCGACTCCCCCGAACGGCGGCAGGAGCATCGCGAAGTCGAAGTCGAGCGTGTGGTGCTCCCCGTCGAGGGTCTCGTAGTGGATGACGCCGTCCTCGACGGAGCTGACGTGGGCACCGAGGATGGCCTCGACGTCCCGCTCGCGGAACAGGCTGCCGGTCCACAGCTCCGAGGTGGTCTGGAAGCCGCGCTCCTCGAAGGTCATCCCGTCGACGCCGAAGTCGCCGAGGACGGCCTCGTTGGTCAGATAGACCAGCCGCGCCCGGTCCCGCACCCCCGCCTCGCGCAGCTCGTGGTCGACGTTGAAGACGTATTCGAACGCGGCCCCCTCACAGGTGCACGTCCCGTGGCCCATCCCGACGACGAGGGTCTGACGCTCGCCGGCCTTGAGCCGCTCGATCGTGTTCGCCAACTCCTCGGCCGCCTCGACCGCGTGGTCGGCGGTGCACACCGAGACGGTGTGGCCGGCGTCCGGGCCGAGCCCCTCGGTGAGGTGGAACCGCAACTGGGGTCCGGTCGCGTTGATGAGGTAGTCGTAGCCGAGTCGTTCGGTCTGCCCCTCGCGCTCCGGCGATGTGTGCACGACGTCGACGGAGGGCCGGCCGGTGCGGTCATCCCCCTGCGGCCAGATCGCCGTGGCCGCGGCCTGGACGAAGGTGATGCCCTTCTTCCGGTAGACCGGCTCCAGCGGGAAGAGCACACTCTTGGCCGGCATCTTCCCCACGCCGACCCAGATGTTGCTCGGGATCCAGTTCCAGTCGGCGTTCGGCGAGACCACCGTCACCGTGTGCCCCTTCTTGGGCAGCAGGCGACTGAGGTGCAGCGCAGCCGTGTGGCCGGAGACACCGGCACCGAGGATGAGAACGTCAGCCATGACACTCCTTCGCGGTTGGGCAGGTCGAGTATACCCCGCAGGGTATTCAAATGATACCCCCCAGGGTATTATGTGAGAGATCCCCCGATCACCCGCTCACACCAGGCAGGAGGTGCCCCGATGACGACCGAACCGGCGAGCGCCGCGCCCGTGATGACCGGCCGGGCAACGTCCGGCCACGTGCCGACCACCCACGACCAGGGCGGGACCGGCCTGCCCACCTGGGACCGGGCCCTCGTCGTCGTCGCCCACCCGGACGACGAATCCTTCGGACTGGGCGGGGTCATCGAGTCCCTCGTGCGGGCCGGGACCGACGTGAGCGTGCTGTGCCTGACGGCCGGCGAGGCCTCCAGCCACGGCGCCGGCCCGGATCTCAAGCAGGTGCGCGCCGCCGAACTCGACGCCGCGGCACGGGTCCTCGGCGTGCGGTCGACGGTGCTGCGGCACCACCCCGACGGCGGCCTGAGCGACCACCTCCCCGCGCTCGTCACCGATGTCACGACCGCCGTCGTCCAGCACGAACCGGACGGGCTGCTCGTCTTCGGGGCCGGCGGCGGGGTGACCGGCCACCCCGACCACGAAGCCGCGACGACCGCCGCCCTGACCGTGGCCGCCGACCAGGGCCTGCCCGTCCTGCAATGGCGCCTCCCCGACACCGTCGCCCATACGCTCAACGACGAATTCAACGCTGCCTTCACCGGATTCGCACCCGAGGAGCTACCCATCGTCATCCGCGTCGACCGGCGGCGACAGCGCCAGGCGATCGCCGCACACGCCAGCCAGGCAGTCCCGGGATCGGTGCTGTGGCGCCGCCTCGACCTCCTCGGCGATCTCGAATACCTCCACCTCACCCCACCCCCGACCCCCGATCAGCCCCGCATCCAGGAGTAGCCTGCCGTGTCCCCCCGCCCCCTCGCCCTGCTCGGCGCCGCCGCCCTCGCCCTGACCCTGTCCGCCTGCGGAGCCGACGACCCGGCGCCGCCTCAGGCCGGAGCCGGTGCCGGTGTCGGCGCGCCCGCCATCGTCGAAGCGCCCGCACCAGCCGCCGCGAGCGTCCCCGCGTCCGGGTCCGAACTCGACGCAGGTGCGTTCGCCGCCGCCCTGCAGGCACCGCATACCGTCATTCTCGACGTGCGCACTCCTGCCGAGTTCGCTGCCGGGCACCTGCCCGGTGCGGTCAACATCGACGTCGAGTCCCCCGGCTTCGGCGCCGAACTCGCCGCACTCGACCCGGACGTGCCCTACGCGGTGTACTGCCGCTCGGGGAACCGCTCCGGAGTGGCCCTCGACCTGATGGCCGCGGCCGGCTTCACGCACAACTATCACCTCGGCGGCGGGATCGGCGCCTGGGCCCAGGCCGGGGGACCGATCGTCGCAGGTGACTGACCTCATCTCGGCACACCTCTAAGCGGACGCTTAGGCTAGAGGGGTGCGCATCGCCACGTGGAACGTCAACTCGATCCGGTCCCGCATCGACCGGGTCGAGGCCTGGCTGAGCCGCAACGACGTCGACGTCCTCGCCATCCAGGAGACCAAGTGCCGCGAGGACCAGTTCCCCCGGGAGCGGCTCGAGTCGTTGGGGTATGCGATCGCGCACCACGGTCTGAACCAGTGGAACGGCGTCGCGATCCTCTCCCGGGTCGGGCTCGAGGACGTCCAGGCCGGACTGCCCGACATTCCGCGCTGGGGTGAACCGGCGATCGCCGAGGCCCGCGCCATCGGCGCGACGTGCAACGGCATCCGGATCTGGTCGGTCTATGTGCCCAACGGGAGGCATCTCGACGACCCGCACATGGCATACAAGCTGGCCTGGCTGGACCATCTGCGCGGCGACGTCGAACAATGGCTGGAGCAGGAACGGGCCGGCGGGATGCCGTTCGCGGTCATGGGGGACTGGAACATCGCCCCGCAGGACGACGACGTGTGGTCGATGGAGTACTACCTCGACAAGAGCCACGTCTCCCCGGCGGAGCGGGCCGCGTTCAGCGCGCTGCTCGACGCCGGACTCGTCGACGTCGTGCGGCCGCACACACCCGGGCCGGGGGTCTACACCTACTGGGACTATCAACGGCTCGCGTTCCAGAAACGGCGGGGGATGCGGATCGACTTCATTCTCGGCTCACCGGGATTCGCGCAGCGAGTCGTCGGTGCGGCGATCGACCGTGAGGAACGCAAGGGCACCGGTGCGAGCGACCACGCACCCGTCGTCGTCGAGCTGGGGGCGCCGGCGTGACTCCCCTGGACGTTGTCGATCGTGGCTCACACCGGACCGTCGACGGTCGCGGCGGCGAGACGATCGCCGTCTGGGAGTATGCCCCGCCCCGGCCCCGCCGCAAGGTCTCGCCGGTGACGCTCGTCTTCGCCCACGGCTGGACCCTCAACCACACCGTCTGGATCCCGTTCATCGAGCGGATGCAGGCCGCCCACAACATCAGGGTCGTCGCCTATGACCAGCCCGGGCACGGCCGCACCACCCTCGGCAAGGAGTACCGTCCGACGATCCGGGCGCTCGGGGAGACTCTCGCCGACGTTCTCGATGCCGTCGTCCCGGACGGACCGGTCGTCCTCATCGGCCACTCGATGGGCGGGATGACCCTCATGGCCTATGCCGGCGCCCACCCCGAGGAGATCGGCGACCGGGTGCGCGCTGCCCTCCTCGTCGGCACCTCCGCCGGGGACATCCAGCGGCGCTACGGAGGGCTCGAGACCGTCGTCATGCGCGCCATCCACCGGGCCCCGATGATCCCGACCGGCAACTTCATCACCCAACGCGGCCAACGGCATACGTTGTTCGGGGACCGTTGTCGCCCAGAGGATCTCGCGTTCTGCGTCAAGATGATGGCGACCACGCCGTTGCCGACGCTGAGTCGCTACTACCTGGCGATGATGGAGCACGACGAGACCGAGCACCTGAGCGGGCTCTCCGCGATCCCGACCGTCGTCATGGTCGGCGAGAAGGACCGACTCACCTCCGCGCGCCACTCCCGCCGCATCCACGAGGCGATCCGCGGCTCACGGCTGGTCGTCGTCCCCGGCGCCGGACACATGCTCATGTTCGAGGCGCCGGAACTGCTCGCCATCGAACTGACCCACCTGATCGAGGCGGCGGAGGCGACGTAGTCGTTGGGGTGTGGGTGCGCCGGGAACCTGGGCGTGCACCACAAGTCCGCGCACGCACCAGCAATACCTGGCGCGGTGGCGGGGAGGTGGCGCGGTGGCGTGGAGGTGGCGCGTCAGACGGTGAACTTCACTCCCTGGGCGAGAGGCAGCTCGCCGGAGTAGTTGACGGTGTTGGTCGCCCGACGCATGTAGGCGCGCCAGGCGTCCGAGCCGGATTCGCGACCGCCGCCGGTCTCCTTCTCGCCGCCGAACGCGCCGCCGATCTCGGCTCCGGAGGTGCCGATGTTGACGTTGACGATGCCGCAGTCCGACCCGGCGGCGGACATGAAGATCTCTGCCTCGGCCTGGTCCTGGGTGAAGATCGATGACGAGAGTCCTTGCGGGACAGCGTTGTTCAGCTCCAGGGCCTCCTCGAGGGTGTCATACGTGAGGACGTAGAGGATCGGGGCGAAGGTCTCCCGTTGGACGACCTCGCTCTGGGCCGGCATCCGGATCACCGTCGGTTCGACGTAGTAGGCATCCGCACCACCGACCGCGGCACGCCCGCCACCGACGACAACCTGCCCACCCGCGGCCTGAGCGTCCTCGACCGCCTGGATGAACGCGTCGTAGCCGGCCTTGCTGACGAGCGGGCCGACGAGGGTGCCCTCGGTCATCGGGTTCCCGATCGGCAGTTTGCGGTATGCGGCGCTCACCCGCTCCACGACCTGATCGGCGATGTCGGTGTGGGCGATGACCCGACGCATCGTCGTACAGCGCTGCCCGGCGGTGCCGGCCGCGGCGAAGACGATCCCGCGGGTGGTCAGGTCCAGGTCCGCCGACGGGGCCACGATGGCGGCGTTGTTGCCGCCGAGTTCGAGCAGCACCCGACCGAACCGGGCCGCCACCCGCGGGCCGACCTCCCGGCCCATCCGGGTCGACCCGGTTGCCGACAGCAGCGCGACCTTCGGGTGGTCGACGAGGGCCTCACCCACCTCGCGGTCCCCGATGAGGACCTGGGAGAGCGCCGGATCCAACCCGGCCTCGGCGATCGCCCGATCGAGCAGCGCACCGGCTGCCAGCGCGGACAGGGGTGCCTGCTCACTCGGCTTCCAGATCACCGGATCACCGCATACCAGGGCCAGCGCAGTGTTCCAACTCCACACAGCGACAGGGAAATTGAAGGCGCTGATCACGCCGACCACCCCGAGCGGGTGCCACGTCTCCATCAGCCGGTGCCCGGGCCGCTCACTGGTCATCGTGCGCCCATAAAGCTGCCGGGACAGACCCACCGCGAACTCACAGATGTCGATCATCTCCTGCACCTCCCCCAGCGCCTCGGAGGTGACCTTGCCCGCCTCGATCGAGACCAGCGTCGCCAGGTCGGCCTTGTGCTCGGTCAGCAGATCCCCCAACCGCTTGACCAACGCGCCGCGCACCGGGGCCGGGACATCCCGGAACGACAGGTATGCCTCGTGCGCCTGCTCCACCGCCTCGGCCACATCCTCCGCCGAGGACCAGGCCAATGAGGAGACCACCGTCCCGGTGATCGGCGAGTGCCGCTCGTGCTCCCCGGCGTGCGCAGCCAGGTCCACGCCACACGCAGCAGCAGCGGCCTCGGCCTGCTCGCGCAACTCGGTCTCGGTGGGAACGGCAGTGATATCGCTCATCGGGGTCTCCTTGGTTGAGGTGGGCGGACGGTCCGGGTCTGGGGTGGGGAACCAGGTGTGGGTCCAGGCTAGTTGGGCGGGCCGGGGCAGCAGGTCAGACGATGTTGATCTCCGGGCGCAGGTCGTCGCCGGCGAAGCGGGCCACGTCGAAGCCGGAGACATCGACGAACGGCTCATCTCCACGGACCAGGGAGGTCATCACCTCTCCGAGGGCCGGGCCGAGGAGGAACCCGTGGCCGGAGAACCCGGTGCAGTAGAACACCCCCGGGACCTCCTCGAACTGGCCGACGAGTCCGTTGGCGTCCGGTGTCACCTCGTACAGTCCGGCCCACTGGGTGGCGATCCCGACGTCCTCCAGGCTCGGGGTGCGGCGGCTCATCGCCTCGATCAGCCCGGGCAGCCACGCCTGGTCCGGGGTCAGTTTGAACCCGGGGGTCTCATCCGGGTCGGACATCCCCATGAGCAGCCCGGGCCCCTCGTTGTGGAAGTAGAACGTCGTCGCGAAGTCGATCGTCATCGGGGTATCGCCCCGCAGTCCCGACACCGGCTCGGTGACGAGGATCTGGCGGCGCAGCGGCTCGACCGGCAGGTCCACTCCGAACCATGACCCGACCTGCTTGGACCACGCGCCGGCGGCGATGATGACCCGCTCGGTCCGGATCGACCCCGCCCGGGTGTGCACGGCCCGCACCCTCGGCGTCGTGCCGGAGCGGTCCACGTCGGCCCCGGTCGCGGGGCACCCCGAGACCAGGGTGGCGCCGCGGCGGCGGGCGGCGGACGCATACCCCTGACAGACCCCGGACGGATCGCAGTGCCCGTCCTCAGGGGAGAACGCCGCCGCGAGCAGCCCGTCGGTCGAGATCAGTGGCGAAAGTCGTTGCGCCTCTGCGGGACTGATCATTCGGGAGGGCACGCCGAGGGAGTTCTGCATGGCCACGCTGGCCTCGAACGTCGCGACATCGGCCGGGTTGTCGAGGAGGAACAGATAGCCGACCTGGTGGAAGTCGATCTCCTGACCGAACAGCTCGGCGAACCGTTCGAAGACCCGCAGACCGTGCTGCCCGAGGCGGACGTTGATCTCGTCGGAGAACTGCGCACGCACCCCACCGGCGGAGCGGGTCGTCGACCCGGACCCGAAGGCATCCTTCTCGACCAGGACGACCGATCCGGCCCCCGCAGCCGCCAGGTGGTATGCGGTGGCCAGGCCGACCACTCCCCCACCGATGATCACGGTGTCGGCCTGCTCGGGGACCACGGACATCACGGCACCTCCGGTCCGGTGACGCTGATCTCGATCAGCGCCGCCTCGATCGTGGCCTCGTCGAGCAGAACGCTGCTCGCCTCCGGGCCGAGCGGGATGATCGTGTCGCTGCTGCACACCCGACGCATCCGGCCGCGATAGCCGGCATCGACCAGGGCGGTCAGGATGCGCTCACTGACCCCACCGCTGCGGCGGGTCTCGTCCACGACGAGCACGGCCGGATAGCCACGGGCCACATAGCTCAGGTGATCCTCGGGCAGCGGCGCCAGCCACCGCACGTCGTAGACATCGGCCCGCACCCCGCACGCGGCGATCGCCCGCCGCGCCATGCCGACACCGTTGCCGAAGGTCACCACGAGGACCTCGGCGGCATCCTCCCCGAGCAGGTGCAACCGCCCCTCATCCCGTGACGGCAGGGACTGCGCCCACTGCTGCGGAGCCACGTAGTCGGCCAGGACGAGCCCGTCACCCGGGGTGAACAGGTCCCGCGAGTGGTAGAGCGCGATGGGCTCGAGGAACACACCGACCCGGCCCTCGGCACGGGCCATCCCGGCCAGCGTCCGCAACAGTCCGGGCGCCTCGGCCGGACCGGACGGGACGGCGACGACGACGCCGGGGATGTCGAGCAACGCGGCCACCGAGTTGTCGTTGTGGAAGTGCCCGCCGAAGCCTTTCTGATAGGCCAACCCGGGGATCCGCACGACCATCCCGTTGCGGTACTGACCGTTGCTGAAGAATGCCAATGTCGCTGCTTCGCCACGCAGTTGGTCGATCGCGTTGTGCAGGTAGGCGAGGTACTGGATCTCCGGGATCGGGAGGAACCCGGCCAGTGCGGCACCCAACGCCGTGCCCAGGATCGTCTGCTCGTCCAGGAGGGTGTCGAACACCCGCGCGGCGCCGAACGCCCTGCGCAGCCTACGCGTCACCCCATAGACCCCGCCCTTGACGCCGACATCCTCCCCGAGGACGAGCACCCCGGCGTCTGCGGCCATCAGATCGGTCAGGGTCGCGTTGATCGCCTGCGCCAGCGTCAACCCACGCGCGTCCTCCGGCAGCCGTCCCCGGAATACCCCGACCCGATCCGCAGCCACCCCGCTCGCCGCCCCCACCACGCCGGCCGGGTCCCGACGCACCAACGGCTCGGCGACCTGATCC
>DUPF01000092.1 GCA_012838445.1 Intrasporangiaceae bacterium
CGGTGCGGGCTCCTCCGACCCGGCTCACCTACACTGATCGGGCGCCGTTCCAGCCTCCGTAGCTCAGTTGGATAGAGCAAGGGCCTTCTAATCCCTAGGTCACAGGTTCGAGTCCTGTCGGGGGCGCCACCCCACCCGATCCGTCAGAACCGCCGCAGTGCCAACTCCGCCAGGAGCAGGGCACAGTCGCCGAGGACGCTGTCGTCGAAGGCGGCCCGCGGCGAGTGGTTGTCCGGGGCGTTCTCCCAGTCGCCGACGGCGGCGGAGATGAACACGTAGCAACTCGGAACCTCCTCGGCGACGAACGCGAAGTCCTCCGAGCCGGCCTCCGGTTCCGGGAACAGGGTGTAGCGGTCGGCCCCGAACAGGTCGACGATCGTCTCGCGGGTGAAGTCGTACTCGGCGGCGTCGTTGACCGTGACGGGGTACCAGGGCACGAAGTCGATCTCCACGTCGACGCCGTGCCCCTGGGCGATCCCGGCGACGGTGCGGCGGATCTCGGTCTCGATCGCCGCCCGGGCCTGCGGGGAGAACGCCCGGATCGTCGTCTCGAAGACCGCCTCGTCCGGGATGATGTTGTCCTTGGTCCCGGCGACGAACTTGCCGACGGTGACCACGACGGGGTCGAAGATGTCGATCGCGCGGGTGACCCGGGTCTGCAGGGCGAGGACCATCTCGCACGCGACCGGGATCGGGTCCTTGGACCGGTGCGGTGCCGAGCCGTGCCCCCCTTCGCCGATGACGCGCACCGTCGCGTGGTCGGCGGAGGCCATGAGTGGGCCCGGCCGGGAGAACCACGTGCCGAGGGGGTACTGCGCGGCGACGACGTGCAACGCATATGCAACGTCGACCCGGCGCCCCGCCGCATCGAGCAGACCTTCGGCGATCATCGGCGCCGCCCCGCCCGGGCCCTCCTCCGCCGGCTGGAACATGAGCACGACGTCGCTGCGCAACTCCTCGACCCGTTCGCAGAGGATGCGGGCCGCCCCGACGAGGCCGGCGACGTGCAGGTCGTGGCCGCACGCGTGCATCCGGCCCTCGTGCCGGGAGCGGTATGCGACGTCCACCTCCTCGCGGACCGGCAGGGCGTCCATGTCCCCGCGGAGCAGGACGACGCGACGTTCCTCGCCGTCGGCGAGGGGCGCCCGGCCCCGGATGACACCGACGACGGAGGAGAGCCCCTCCCCCGTCGTGATCTCGATGTCGAGGCCGGCGAGGGCCTCGAGGACGGCCTGCTGGGTCAGCGGCAGGTGCAGGCCGAGTTCGGGGATCTGGTGCAGGTGCCGGCGCAGCGCGACCAGGTCGGGCTGGATGCGGGCGACGATGTCAGCGGCAGCGTCGGCGGTGCTCATCAGCCCACCCGCTCGCCGAGGAAGGCGCGGCGCTGGGCGACGAGCGCACCGAGCAGGTGCCGCTCCTCCTCGAGGCACTGCGCGGAGGCGGTCGAGTGGTGCATCCGCTTGCGGAGCAGAGCCAGTTCGGACGCGGTGTCCTGGAAGGCCCGCATCGCCGCGAGCCCGCTCGGACCGGCGTTCATCCGCGCCCACATCCGCGCCTCGCGACGGCGCGGCATGGACGCGAGCATGCCGACCTCGCCGCGGGAGAGCCAGCCGGCGTCCGCATACGGACTCAGGTGCCGGGCGATGAGTCGACCCTCCCGGTTGCGGGCCCACAGGATCAGCGCGACGAACCCGAAGAACACCGGCACCCCGACGAGGAAGTAGCCGACGAGCAGTCCGGTGCCCCCGGCGACGGCGGCGAGGTTCCACAACCCGTGGCCGAGGACGGCCAGGACATAGCCGACGAACGGGGCGACCACCTTGACCCACGTCTTGTGGGTCGAGGCGGCCAGACCGACACCGATGCCGATCAGGACCGTGAACATCGGGTGCGCGAACGGGCTCATGATGCCGCGCACGACGAAGGTGCCGGCCAGGACCGCCCCACCGCCCTCGGTGAACGCCTGCCCGAGGTACTGGATGTTCTCGGTGAAGGCGAAGCCGGCCGCACAGACGCCCGCGTAGACCATCCCGTCGGTGATCCCGTCGAACTCGCGTCGGTGCAGCCACCAGATGAGGAGGATGAGGAACCCCTTGAGGGCCTCCTCGACGACGGGGGCGACGACGACGGCACCGACGGCCAGCGCCGATTCCGGGTCGGTGCCGGCCTGCAACCCGAGGACGGCTCCGGTGTTGAGCACGGCCGCGACGAACGCGGAGACGAGCGCACCCCAGAGGAAGGCGAAGACGAGCAGCCGGGTCGGCTCGGCCTCGAACCGGTCCAGCCACAGGAACGTGGGGATGACGACGAGCAGCGGCAGGGCCGCGAAGAGGACCGCGAGGAGGCTGACCATGACCCCGAGGGAGGCCTGGAAGTATGCGGCGAGCGCCAACGCGCAGATGCTGAAGCCGACGATCGTCAGGCCGAGCAGGATCGTGGCGCGCAGCCGGGGCCGCGTCGTCGGGTTGGTCGCCGGAGCAGCGGTGGCAGTGGGCGCGGACGGCGCAGAACTCATGGTTTCGAGCGTATCCGCTCACGGCGACACCCCGCTCCGCAGCCGTGCGGATCTCTGTGGTTGTCGCCTGGCGACGACAGCGGAACGGGCTGGAGAGCGCCTAGCCTGAAAGATGTGTTGGGCGCGCCGCAGTCAGGGCCACCCTCGGATCCGCATGCTCCGGCCCCGTGGGTCTTCGACGTGCTCCTCGCCGTCGCCGTCACCCTCGTCGTCTCCCTCCTCATCGCCGCCGACGTCAACCGGAGCGGGCCGACCCCGTGGGCGCACGGCTGGTCGGTCGCGCTCGGGGCGCTGCTGCTCGTGCGGCGGCGCTATCCGGTGCTCGTCGTCGCGTTGTCCGTGGTTGCGGTCATCGGCTACTACGTCGCCGGCAACCCCCCGATCGGGGTCGCCGTCCCAGTGGCTGCCGCGGTGTTCTCGGCGGCCGAGTACGGCCGGATGGTGGCGGCCGCCGTCGCCTCGATCCTGCTCGTGGCGGTCTCGGTCATCTATCGGCTCACCGACGGTCAGGATCCGGGCTTCGTCATCGGCTACGAACTGCCCGGCCACGCGATCCTGCTGGCCGGTGCGATCGCCCTCGGGGACAGTGTTCGCGCCCGGCGGGAGCTGCGGCGGCAGGCCGACGAGATCGCCGCCCTCGTCGCGGAGCGGTATCGGCACGAGACCGAGCAGCAGGTGCTGGCGGAGCGGTTGGCGCTGGCCCGGGAGTTGCACGACTCGGTCGGCCACGCGCTCACCGTCGTGAGTCTGCACACCGAGGTCGCGCAGGAGGCGGCCGGTGCCGCCGATGACGACGGTGTGGAGGCGGCGTTGCAGGTGATCTCGGAGACGACGGCGGCAACGTTCGCGGACCTGCGGCGCACGGTCGCCGACCTGCGGCAGCAGGATCCCGCCGAGCGGTCGGAGGCACCGGTCGCGTCACTGGCGGTGGCGGTCCGCCCGGCCGAACAGGCCGGGCTGGAGGTGGGCACGAGGGTGCAGGTGCGGACACCGTTGCCGGCCGGTGTGGAGGCGGCCGTCCTGCGCATCGTGCAGGAGTCGATCACCAACGTCGTCCGCCACGCCCGGGCCTCCCGGGTCGAGGTGTCGGTCGTCGAGGCCGACTCGACAGTGACGGTCCGCGTCGAGAACGATCACGTCGGGTCGGGTGCACTACCCCGCCTCGACCGGCCCGGCCACGGCATCAGCGGGATGCGGGAGCGCACCCACCTGCTCGGCGGCACCTTCAGCGCCGGTCCCCTCCCGTCGGGATCCGGGTGGCTGGTGCAGGCGACGATCCCGACGGAGGAGGGGCCATGACCACGGTGCTGCTCGTCGACGACCAGGACCTCGTCCGGGCCGGGTTGCGGGCGCTGCTCGCCCGTGACGACTCGATCACGGTCGTTGCTGAGGCCACCGACGGGCGGCGCGGCGTGGCCGCTGCCCGCCGGCACCGCCCGGACGTCGTCCTCATGGATCTGCGGATGCCGGTGCTCGACGGGATCGAGGCGACCCGGCAGATCCGCGTCGACGCCGACCTGGCCGACACCCGGGTGCTCGTGCTGACCACCTTCGACGACGACGCCGACATCATCGAGGCGATCCGGGCCGGGGCCAGCGGATACCTGCTCAAGGACATCCCGCGGGAGGAGTTGCGGGATGCGGTGACCCGGGTCGGTCGCGGGGAGCATCTGCTCTCACCGGCGATCACCGAGCGGTTGATGGGCCTGGTCTCGGCCGGTCAGGCGGCGGCATCCCCGGACCCGCGGCTGACCCGACTCAGCGAGCGGGAGTTGGAGGTGCTGACCCGGGTCGGGCACGGCGACACCAACGACGAGATCGCGGCCGTCCTGCACCTCAGTCCGGCCACCGCCCGCACCTACGTGAGCCGGATCCTGGCCAAACTCGGGGCCCGGGACCGTCCGGAACTCGTTGTCATCGCGCACCGCTCGGGTCTCGTCCGGCCCTGACGTGTCGCCCGGGAGCGACACCAGGGCCGATCCGGAACGGGTGCCGAGCACCGCATACCGCTCCTAGGTTGCTCCCATGATCCAGCCTGCCGCTCCCCCTCCGGTGTCCCCCGAACGACCTCTCGCTCGCGTGAGTTGGGTGGCCGTCCTCGGGTTCGCGACTCTGGCGCTGCTCTGGCCGCTGCTTCGGCTCACCGGGCTCGAGGCGATGCTCGGCGGCGCCCTCACCGTGCTGGTCGT
Organism: Intrasporangiaceae bacterium; assembly: GCA_012838445.1. Taxonomy (GTDB): domain Bacteria; phylum Actinomycetota; class Actinomycetes; order Actinomycetales; family Dermatophilaceae; genus F2B08. The sequence goes on from DUPF01000092.1 coordinate 4,705, forward strand.
GTTCGGGACGACCCTCGTGGTGTGGGTCCTCGGCGCCGGCCTGGGCGCGGTGCCCCGACCGGTGCTCACGTTGACCCTGTCCGGGGCGGTGTTCAGCCTGCTCCTGACCGCGTCCTTCCTCGTCCTCGGTGACGGACCCGCGCACGGGTGGGCCCGCTCCGTCGTCGCCGCCACGATCGAGCTCGCTCAGTATGCGGGCCTCGGGGCGGTCGCCGGCCTCGCCGCCGCCGCGATCCAGCGTCGCGGTGGACCCCAGCGGTAGAACGGCCCCGCCCACGGATCGACGCGGATGTCGCACCGGATCGATCCGGCTGTCGCCCGGGAGCCGACGCGGACGCCCTGGGCCCATGCATACCGTCGCCACCATGACCACCACCACGACCACCCGCCGACGTCCGCTCGGCCTGTCCGTCCCCGTCCTGTTCGCCCTGGCCGCCCTCGGTGTCCCGCGGGTGATCCTGCACGACCTGCACCTCATCGAGGGCGCCGGCCCGGTCACCTGGCTGCTCGCCCTCGGCCCGGTCGCCGTATGGATCGCGGTCGCGTTGCTGCAGCGGGTGCCGAATCCGTTCCTGACCGTCCTCGTCATCGGCGTCCTGTTCGGCGTGCTGCTCGCGGCCACCCACCAGGTGCTGTGGCAGGAGGCGTTCGCGGGCAATCCCCCGACCCTCGGGGACGGCGCGACCGCCACACTCCTGCCCCGGATCGCCGCGATCCCCAGTGGGATCGCTGTCGGCACCGCCATGGGCGCCGTCGGCGGCCTCATCGCCCACGTGCTCCGGCGCGCGACGGCGACACCGGAGCAGTCCGGAACGCGGTGACGCACGGCGGCATCTCCTAGCATGTCTGCCATGACGGAAGCGACGAACGAAGCCACCGCGACCACCGACGGGGCTGCTCGTTCACTGACCGACCGGATCGTCTGGATCGACTGCGAGATGACCGGGCTCAGCCTGGAGCACGACGCGCTCATCGAGGTAGCGGCCCTCGTCACCGACTACGAGCTCAACCAACTCGGCGACGGGGTGGAGCTCGTCATCCGGCCCCCGGATGCGGCCCTGGCCCAGATGGACCAGTTCGTCCGCGACATGCACACCACCTCCGGACTGATCGACGAACTCGCCGACGGGGTGACCTTGGCCGCCGCGCAGGAGGCGGTGCTGGAGTATGTGCGGGCCTGGGTTCCCGAATCCCGCAAGGCTCCCCTCGGTGGCAACACCGTCGGCACCGACCGCGCGTTCCTCGCCCGTGACATGGCGGAGCTCGAGCAGTACCTCCACTACCGCGTCATCGACGTCTCCTCGATCAAGGAACTCTCCCGCCGATGGTTCCCGCGGGCCTACTTCGCAGCCCCGGACAAGACCGGCGGGCACCGTGCCCTGGCCGACATCCGCGAGTCGATCGCCGAGTTGCGCTACTACCGGGAGGCGGTGTTCCGGCCTCAGCCCGGACTCGACTCCGCCGCCCTGCGCGGCATCGCCACCCGCTACGTCGTCGACCACGGTGCACAGGGCTCGACGAACTCGGTTCGGAACCCTGCGCCGGAACAGGTACGATAGGCGCCGCTGTCATCACGACAGCCCCTTGGTGGGTGTAGCTCAGCTGGTAGAGCATCTGGTTGTGGTCCAGAGGGCCGCGGGTTCAAGTCCCGTCACTCACCCCAGATGAACCGGTCCCGGCGGTGACGCCGGGGCCGGTTCTGTTGTGGCGCTGCACGCCTCGCTGCGGCGGAGACCATGTCAGGGCACAGCGTGCAACTCGGGGTGGACCTCGACATCGAACTTCAGGCTCGGGGGTTGCCCGTTGGTGACGCCCACGAATCGGACCCGTCCCGTCGGTGTCCGACCACGCCGCCACGCCTCGTCGATGACGCGCTCCTCCCATGCGGCGTCTCGGACGCCGCTCTCGTACTGGGCGAGGAGACGCTTCGCCTCATCCCGCGTCGATGGCATCTCGATCCGGATCAACGGCATTGCGTCCTCCGATCGCCCTCGCGCATCCGGCCGATCACGACCGTCCCGTCAACGTCGTGGGGTCGTTGTCGTCCTGATTTCTTCTCCATGAGAACACGGGGATCTATCAGCGCAAACACGTTTTTCACGGTGCTACTCCACCCCGGGGCTCGACAAGTTCGTGCCAGGAATGATGGGCGTCTCTTGTTGGTGGATGAGTGGCGTTGACGCTCGGCCCGTCAAGCGCCACAATTGTGGCCATGAGTATTGAGTCGTTGCGTGACGTCAGGGATCACTTCAGTGATGTGATCGACCGGGTCCAACGCGAGCACGAGCGGGTCACCGTGACGCGCAACGGCAAAGCCGCGGCCGTCATCCTCAGCCCGGAGGATCTGGCCGAGCTCGAGGAGACCTTGTCCGTGCTCAGCGACCCAGCCGCCCTGGCCGACATCCGTGCGGCCGATCTCGCCTATCAGGAGGGCGACGTGGTCCGCGGAGCGGACGCCGTCCGGGACCTGCTTCCGTGACGCAGCCCTACGAGCCGGTCATCACCCCGCCGGCCGCACGGGCGATCCAGCAGGGCCTTCCCGAGCCGGTGGCCGCTGCCGTCATCGAGTTCCTCCTCGGAGCTTTGCTCCAGAACCCGCACCGGGTCGGCAAACCCCTGCGTGGTGAATTGGCGGGCATCCACTCCGCTCGTCGCGGGACCTACCGCGTCCTGTACCGGATCAACGAACGGGATCGTGAGGTCGTCGTGTTGCGCATCGAGCACCGCCGGGACGTGTACCGCGGAGGCTGACGCCGGCGAGGCAGCGGTCCACACAGCGGGGCTCCCCGAATGCCTCGGTAGACTCTCTCCTCGGCTGTCGCCGCACAGCAGCGCCCGGAGGGGGCGCCCCCAAGCATCGAAGAAGGAGTGAGGTCATGTCGGCCCCTGCGCCGCGGCCACCCCGTCTGCGAGCCGTCGTCACCGCGGTCATCGCCCTGCTCGTCGTCGCCGCCATGGTCCTGCCCGCCGCGTTCGGTCACGCCCAGCTCGTCTCGTCCAGTCCGCAGGAGGGCGAGTCGCTGCCGACCGCCGACGAGGTCGTGCTGACCTTCAACGAACCGATCAGTCCCGACTTCGTCCAGACCCTGGCGAAGGGGCCGGACGGGGACCTCGAGGTCGGTGACGCCGTCGTCGAGGAGAACGTCCTCACCCAGGCCATCTCCCCCACCGCATCGGGCGAACACTCCTTCACCTACCGCGTCGTCTCCGCCGACGGCCACCCGATCTCCGGGACGATCACGTTCACCCTCACCGAGGTCGCCGGCGCGCCGGCGCAGCCCACCGGGGAGGACTCCGATGCGGGCACGGATGCCCCGGCCACCGACACCAGCACCGACGAGAACACCACCGACGGTGACAGCACGGACGACGCCACCACGGATGAGGTGACGAGCGAGGTCAGCACCGAGCCGGACACGACCGAGAGCACCGGTGGCTTCGGCATCCCACTGTGGATGATCGTGATCGGCGGCATCGTCGTCGTCGCGGGTCTGCTCTACCGGCTCTTCCGTCGCCGCCCGGAACACTGATCCCGACCCCGACGTGCTGCGCAGCGACCCCATCGGGATCTTCGACTCCGGATACGGCGGACTGACCGTCGCCCGGGCGATCCTGGATCAGCTCCCCCACGAGTCGGTCGCCTATCTCGGGGACACCGCGCGGGCGCCCTACGGTCCACGCCCGATCGCCCAGACCCGCGAGTTCGCCCTCGAGTGCCTCGACCGGCTCGTCGACCACGGGGTCAAACTCCTCGTCATCGCCTGCAACACCGCGAGCGCCGCGGTCCTGCACGACGCCCGGGAACGCTACGACGTGCCCGTCGTCGAGGTGATCCGACCGGCGGTGCGGCGGGCGGTTTCCGCGACGCGCAACAACCGGGTCGCGGTCATTTCCACCGAGGGCACCCACCAGTCCGGGGCCTATCTCGATGCCTTCGCCGCTGCGCCGCACCTCGACGTCCGCTCCCGGCCCTGCCCCCGGTTCGTCGAGTTCGTCGAGTCCGGGATCACCGGTGGGCCGGAGATCATCGGGGTCGCGCATACCTATCTGGAACCGCTCAAGGACGCGGGGGTCGACACCCTCATCCTCGGCTGCACCCACTATCCGCTGCTGACCGGAGTCATCTCCTACGTCATGGGTGAGGACGTCACCCTCGTCTCGTCCTCGGAGGAGACGGCCAAGGACGTCTACCGGGTGCTCGCCGACCGGGGTCTGCTCCAGGACGACTCCGCCGTCCCGCAGCACCACTTCACGACGACCGGGGACCCGGAGCAGTTCCGTCGACTCGCCGGTCGCTTCCTCGGTCCTGAGGTGATCAGTGTCACGGGTGGGGTCGACCTGGCGGCAGTTCATGGTGAAGTTGGCCCATGACGTCGACCCTGACCATCACCGTGGTCGGCTGCTCGGGCTCGTTCGCCGGGCCGGACAGCCCGGCGTCCTGCTATCTCATCGAGTCCACCGTCGATGCGGTCACCACGCGAGTCGTCCTCGATCTCGGCAACGGGTCGCTCGGGCCGCTGCAGAGCTATTGCAACCCGGTGACCGACCTGGACGCGATCCTCGTCACCCACCTGCATCCGGACCACTTCATCGACCTGTGCGGGCTGTATGTGTTGCGCAAGTACAACCCGCACGGCACCTCGGACGTGCCGCAGGTGTTGTTCGGCCCGAAGGGGCTGTTCCGGCGGATGCAGTTGGCGTACTACGGCAGTGCCGATGTGGAGCGCAGCGGCGAGTTCGACGACCGTCGGGTGCGTGACGGCGAGACCTTCGAGGTCGGTTCGCTACGGATCACCCCGGTCCGGGTCGAGCACCCGGTCGAGGCCTACGGGTATCGCGTCGAATCCCCTGCCGGGACAGTCGCATTCAGTGGCGACACGGACGCGACACCGGCGCTGACGCCGCTGCTGGCGGATGCCGACCTCGCGCTCGTCGACGCGGCCTTCGTCGAGGGCCGGGACGAGATCCGCGGCATCCATCTCACCGCCCGGCGCGCGGTCCAGGCGGCGCTGACCGCCGGCGGTGTCGGCCGGCTCGTGCTCACCCACATCCCACCGTGGAACGACCCTGCGGTGACCCTCGCGGAGGCGGCCGAACTGTGGCCGGGTGTGGAGTTGGCGCGGGCGGGCGCCAGATACAGTCTGTCGAGTTGACCCGACACGACAGGAGAGTCGCCACCCATGGCTGAACAGCCCCGACACGACGGACGTGCGCCCGCCGATCTGCGCGAGGTGCGGTTCACCCGCAACTGGCTCGACCACGCGGAGGGGTCGGTGCTCGTGGAGTTCGGGCGGACCCGGGTGTTGTGCGCGGCGAGTTTCACCGAGGGGGTGCCCCGGTGGATGAAAGGTCGGGGTACGGGTTGGGTCACCGCCGAGTACGAGATGCTCCCCCGGTCCACGAACACCCGCAGTGACCGCGAGTCCCGCCGCGGCAAGATCGGTGGCCGCACCCACGAGATCTCCCGACTCATCGGGCGGTCGTTGCGCGCGATCATCGACCTGGACGCCCTCGGCGAGAACACGATCGTCCTGGACTGTGATGTCCTCCAGGCCGACGGGGGCACCCGGACGGCGGCCATCACGGGGGCGTATGTGGCCCTCGCCGACGCGATCGAGGACGCCCGGGCCCGGGGTCTGATCAGCGAGACCGCGCGCCCGTTGACTGGCTCGATCGCGGCCGTCTCGGTCGGTGTCGTCGACGGTCGCGCCGTGTGCGATCTCGACTATCCCGAGGACAGCACGGCGGCGACGGACATGAACGTCGTCATGACCGGTGACGGGTCGTTCGTCGAGGTGCAGGGCACCGCGGAGGGCGCGGCGTTCGACCGCGGACTGCTCGACGAACTGCTCGACCTGGCGACGGCCGGCTGCGCCGAGTTGACCCAGTTGCAGCAACACGCGCTGGCGGGTGCGGCCCGCGAACGGGTCCGCTGAGGGAGGATGGGGACATGAAGATCGTCTTCGCGACCATGAACGAGCACAAGGTCGCCGAGTTGCGCCAGATGCTCGCCGGCCTCTGTGCGGAGATCGGCCTGGAGATCGTCTCGATGGCCGAGTTCGGTGACCTCGCCGATGTCGTGGAGACCGAGGTGACCTTCACCGGCAACGCGATGCTCAAGGCCCGCACCATCGCCGCGGCGACCGGCCTGCCCGCCCTCGCGGACGACTCCGGGTTGAGCGTCAAGGCGATGGGCGGCTCCCCCGGGGTGTTCTCATCCCGCTGGTCCGGCTCGCGTGCCGGCGCCGCTCTCAGCCGCGCGGAGCGGGACCGGGCGAACATCGCGCTGCTGCTCGACCAGTTGGACGAGGTCGCCGACAAGTACCGGGACGCCTCCTTCGTCTGCGCTGCGGTCTTCGCCCTGCCGAACGGCCTGGTCCGCACCGCCGAGGGGCAGATGCACGGCCGTCTCGCGCGAGAACCGCGGGGCACCAACGGATTCGGCTACGACCCGATCTTCATCCCCGTCGATCAGCCGGCCGGCGAGGAGCGCACCCTCGGCGAGTTCACCGACGCCCAGAAGAACGCGATCAGCCACCGCGGCCGCGCCATGCGCCGGATGGCCCCGCACATCCGGGAACTGCTCACGCAGTAGCACGCCGTAGCATTGAGCCGCGCGCGAGTGGCGGAATTGGCAGACGCGCCAGATTTAGGTTCTGGTGCCTTCGGGTGTCCGGGTTCAAGTCCCGGCTCGCGCACTGATCGGCGGGAAGATCGCCAGATCGGCCCGCCGGATCTGGGCGCGAGGGTGGACGCCGGGAGGAGGAACGGGCACCGAGGAACGAGGTGACCGTGACGACGGCTCCCGCCTCGCGCACCACCCCACGAGACGAGGCGCTCGGCGAGATCGAGGCGCTATAGCGCCTCCCGGCTCGCCGACCGCATAGCGTCGCGCCGAACACCTCCTCTCGGCGCGGGCATGGGATCGATAATGGACGCCGTGACAGCAGCGGATGACGGCCTGGTCGTCGGCGTCGACGGACTGGCCCGACCGGCGTGGGCGAGTGCGGACCCGCTGCTGCGGGAGTACTACGACACCGAGTGGGGGATGCCGGTGCGTGACGAGCAGGGCCTGTTCGAGCGCCTGTCGCTCGAGGCGTTCCAGTCCGGGTTGTCGTGGGCGACCATCCTGCGCAAACGGGAGGCGTTCCGGGCCGCGTTCGCCGGATTCGACCCGGACGTGGTGGCCCGCTTCGACGACGCCGACCGGGAGCGGCTGCTCAGCGACGCCGGGATCGTGCGCAACCGGGCCAAGATCGAGGCGACCATCCACAACGCCGCGGCGACGGTCGCGCTGCGTGACCACCCCGACGGGGACCTCGCCCGGCTCATCTGGGCGCACCGGCCCGCCACGACGCCGGCACCGACGACGATCGACGAAATCCCCACACAGTCAGCCGAATCCGTCGCCCTGGCCAAGACACTCAAGCGGCACGGGTTCCGCTTCGTCGGGCCAACGACGATGTTCGCTCTCATGGAGGCGGTCGGGATCGTCGACACCCACCTCCTCGGCTCGCACCGTCGCGGCAGCTCGGGGATCTGGGCGTGATCGCCCGGGATCACCGTTCCTGACGGGACGGCAGGGTCCGCGGGTCGAACCCGAAGGGCAGTTCGAGACGGTGCCGGGCCATCGTCTCGGTGTCCGCCAGGACCTCGAGGGTGGGCCCGTCGACGGCGATGACCCCGTCGCTGAGGACGACCGCGCGCTCACACAACTGGGCCGCGTAGGGCAGGTCGTGGGTGACCATCAGGATGGTGACCGGCAGCGAGTCGAGGATCTCGGCGAGTTCGCGGCGGGACGTCGGGTCGAGGTTCGAGGACGGCTCGTCGAGGACGAGGATCTCCGGCTCCATCGCCAGGACGGTGGCGATCGCGACCCGGCGCCGCTGCCCGAAGGACAGGTGGTGCGGCGGCCGGTCCGCGAACTCGCTCATCCCGACGACCTCGAGTGCGGCCGCGACCCGGGCCTCCGACTCGGCGCCGGTGAGTCCGAGGTTCGCCGGACCGAAGGCCACATCGTCGCGCACGGTCGGCATGAAGAGTTGGTCGTCCGGGTCCTGGAAGACGATCCCGACCTGGCGGCGGATCTCCGCGAGGTGCTCCTCGCTGACCGGCAGCCCGGAGACGGCGACGCTCCCCGCCCCGGGGCGCAGGATCCCGTTGAGGTGCAGCACCAGAGTGGTCTTGCCGGCGCCGTTGGGTCCGAGCAGGGCGACCCGCTCGCCGGGGTGGATGTGCAGGTCGACCCCGAAGAGGGCCTGGTGCCCGTCCGGGTATGCGAACGCCACCCCCCGCAGATCGATGACGGGGACGCTCACGGCAGCCTCCCGAGCGGGACGAGCATCGCGACCAGGAGCGCCGCCGCGGCCAGGAGCGGCACGACCGCGACGGTGATCCAGTCCCGGGCCGTGGCCACGTGGTGCTGCATCGGGATCCGGCCGGTGTAGCCGCGCGAGACCATCGCCAGGTGCACCCGCTCCCCGCGCTCGAACGAGCGGATGAACAGGGCGCCGAGGGTGCGCGCGAGGACCGGCCAGTGCCGCAGTGAACGGGCCCGAAAACCGCGGGAGGCCAACGCGATCGACATCCGACGCACCTCGTCGCTGACGACCTCGAGATAGCGGAGCATGAACGACATGATCTGCACCAGGGGCTGCGGCAGGCGCAACTGGTCCAATCCGCGGACCAGGTCACGGGGTTCGGTTGTCGCGGCGAACAGGACCGCGAGCGTCGCGGAGAGCAGCACCTTGAGCAGCAGCACCAGCCCACCGCGCAGCCCCTCGACCGCCAGGCTCACCGGCCCGACATCGACCCGCTCCCCCGTCGCGACGATCGGCAGGACGAGCGCCGCCAGGAGGAACGGCAGCACCGGCCACAGCCGCCGCAGCACATACGACGGCGGCACCTGGCTCAGCGCCACGAGGGCGCTGACGATGACGGCGTATCCGGCGAAGGCGAGCAGATAGTCCCGCGGGGTGAGGACGATGACGAGGATGACCCCGAGCAGCCCGATGAGTTTGGCGTGCGCCGGGATCCGGTGCAGGAGCGAGTGGCCGTGGAAGTGGAGCGTGTGTCCGTGCGGGGCGCCCATCTGACGCCGGACCCTATCCCTGGTCCGCGGGATCCGCCCGCCGCCGCGCGAGCAGCCGCATCAGGGCGAACGCAACCACGCCGGTGATGAGCAGGCCGACCGCCCCGGAGATCGCGGTCGACAACCACGCGTTCTCCACCCCGGCGGTGCCGTAGTCGGCCAGCGGCGAGTCCGCGACCGCCGAGTCCTGCGCGGCGTCGTCGAACCCGAGGGTCTCGGCCACGTGCTCGAGCCCGTCCGGGTGCTCGGAGGCGAAGTACGACAGACCACCGGCGACGATGAGGCTGACGAACAGCCCGACGATGACGAGCGTGCGCAGCGCCACCCCGGGCCGCTGCCGACTCTGCGGCTGCTCGGTCGTCGACGCGGTCATGAGGTCACCTCCACGCCGGAGCGGACAGTCAGGCTCGGCTGGGCGCGCAGGTGGCGGGCCGCATACACGATGTCGGGCCGGGCAGCCAGGATCGCCGAGACCGCCACCGCGGTGATGAGCGCCTCACCCACGCCGATGACCGTGTGCCAGCCGACCATCGTCGTCGTCAGCAGCCCCAGGTCGATCGGGGCCGCTCCACCGACCGCCCACAGACCCGCGAAGACCAGGGCCGCCACCGGGACGCTGACCAGCGCCGCGATCCCGGCGGCCACCGGGATGATCGCCCTCGAGGTCGGCCGCAGCCACTGGATCAGCCGGAACACGCCATAGCCCACCCACACCGCGACGACGGCGATGAGAGTGACATTGGTTCCGAGGGCGGTCAACCCGCCGTCGGCGAAGAACAGGGCCTGGACGAGCAACACCACGGTCAGTGCCAGGGTTGCCGTCCAGGGCCCGACCAGGACCGCCGCGAGCACGCCGCCCATCAAATGCCCGGACGTCCCCGCCCCGACCGGGAAGTTGATCATCTGGGCTGCGAAGACGAACACCGCGACCAGGCCGGCCAGCGGCGCAGTGCGATCGTCGAGCTCGCGGCGAGCGCCACGCAACGCGCCCGCGACCGCGACCACGGCAACGGCGGCCGTGGCCACCGAGGTCGGTGCGTCGAGGAACCCATCTGGTACGTGCATGACTCTCCTTGGTTGTCGATCGGTCCACGTAGGGTGGAACCAGGACCAGTCAACCCTATTGCAAGCCGTTTGCGATAGCGAAGTCAATGATGCCCGCAACCACGAGCAGTCACCGATGTCAGGAGCGCCCATGACAACCCGCCTCACCCCCGGCGACCAGGCCCCCGCCTTCACCCTCACCGACGACCGCGGCGCACGCGTCTCACTCGATGACCTGCGCGGCCGCAAGGCGATCGTCTACGTCTACCCCGCGGCGCTGACCCCGGGTTGCACCAAGCAGGCCTGCGACTTCACCGACAATCTGGAGACACTGACCGGACAGGGGTATGCGGTGGTCGGGATCTCCCCGGACGCACCGGAGAAGCTCGCGAAGTTCCGCGAGGAGGAGAACCTGACGATCACGCTGCTCTCCGACCCGGGCAAGGAGATGCTCCGGGCGTGGGGCGCCTTCGGGGAGAAGAAGCTCTACGGCCGCGTCGTCGAGGGCGTCATCCGCTCCACGTTCGTCCTCGACGAGGACGGGGTGATCGAACACGCGTGGTACAACGTGCGGGCCACCGGGCACGTTGCCAAGATCATGCGCGACCTCGGCCTGACGGTGCACTAAGTTCGTAGTCATGAGTCAGTCCACCCCGACGTCGATCAGTGCACTCGAGGCCGACATCGCTGCCCGGCGCGCCCGGCTCGCCGACACGCTGAGCGAGTTGAGCTATCGCACCCAGCCGAAGGTCATCGCCGACCGGCAGAAGCAGGCCGCCCAGGCCCGGTTCGCCGACCTGACCCAGCACGAGGACGGCACCGTGCGGATCGAGGTCGTCGGCACCCTGGCCGTCGTCGCCGTCGTCCTCATCGCCTGGGGCGTGCGCCGGCACGGCCGAAGGTGAGCCCTGCCTCCTCGGCGGGCATCCCGCCGCTGCCGGTCCGGATGCTCGGGGACCGGATCCTGCTCACGACCGAGGGCGAGGACGGCGAACGCCGCTCCGGCGCCGGCATCGTCATCCCGGCCACCGCCTCGATGGGTCGCCGCCTCGGCTGGGCGAGCGTCGTCGCCGTCGGCCCCAACGTGCGTCACATCGTCCTCGGCGACCGGGTCCTGTTCGACCCCGAGGACCGCGCCGAGGTCGAGATCGAGTCCCGCACCTACGTGCTGCTGCGTGAGCGCGACCTGCACGCCGTGTCCCAGCAACCGGCGCAGGACGAGCACACCGGCCTCTACCTCTAGGGCACCCGGGCGCTCACCGTGTCAACCGCGTCGTCGACCCCGTCCCGCCGGGAACTCCTCGCCCTCGGCCCGCTCGCCCAGCTGCGGGCCGGTCGCCTCGGGCGCCGCATCCCGCAGTTGCTGTTCGGACTCGTGCTCTACGGGGTGTCCATGGCGCTGCTCGTGCGCGGCGCCCTCGGCGTCATGCCCTGGGATGTCCTCCACCAGGGCGCGGCCCGACACATCCCACTGACCTTCGGGCAGGTCGTCATCGCGACCTCCATCGTGGTCCTCCTGCTCTGGTACCCGCTGCGCCAGCCACCCGGCCTCGGCACCGTGCTCAACGCCGTCGTCATCGGCCTCGTCGTCGACCCGGTGCTGGCCTGGCTGGCCGAGCCCAGCAGTCTGCTCGCCAAGATTGCCCTCATGACCGCGGGCCTGGTCCTCAACGCCGTCGCGACCGCGATGTACATCGGCGCCCAACTCGGCCCCGGCCCGCGGGACGGGCTGATGACCGGCCTGGCCAAACGGACCGGGCGCTCGATCCGGCTCGTGCGCACCCTCATCGAGGTGGTCGTCGTCGCCCTCGGCTGGATCCTCGGCGGGGTCTTCGGGGTGGCGACCATCGCATACGCCCTCCTCATCGGCCCGCTCACCCAACTCATGCTGCCCACCTTCACGGTCGCCCTGGATCAGCCACCCCCGCAGGCTCTTTGACATAGTGGCGGTATCCGTCCGTCCGAGTCGAGGGAGACCACCATGATGTCGAAGTCCGATGCTGCGTCGGCCGTCCAGGCAGCCCGGGTGCGGGCCGGAAAGACGTGGGCCGAGATCGCCGACGCGATCGGCAAACCCCCGGTGTGGACCGTCGCGGCGCTGCTCGGCCAGCACCCGGTCGGTGCCGCCGACGCGGCGACCGTCGGCGAGCTCCTCGGACTCGACGACGACGTCGTGACCGCCCTGCAACTCCAGCCCTCCCGCGGCTCCGGTCGCCAGGAGATCCCGACCGACCCGACGATCTACCGGTTCTACGAGGCGCTCGACGTCTACGGCCCGGCGATCAAGGAGCTCATCCACGAGGAGTTCGGGGACGGCATCATGAGCGCCATCAACTTCAAACTCGACGTGCAGCGCCGCCCGGATCCGGATGGTGACCGGGTCGTCGTCACCATGGACGGCAAGTTCCTCGACTACAACTGGTGAACGTTCGGGATGTACTCGGGTGAGCGACCGCCCGGTGCACCAACACCTCAGCCCCCGACAATTGCCGGGGGCTGAGTGGGTGGTGCGCCATCAGGGACTCGAACCCCGAACCCGCTGGTTAAGAGCCAGCTGCTCTGCCAATTGAGCTAATGGCGCGCGACGAGAGAGATTAGCACCGCTGAGGCAGGTTTCCCAAAAAACGACGTATCAGCGGGCCGGCTCGCCCCTCCTTCCCTATGACCGCACCTCCCGGAGCGGATCTCAACCACGGGGAAGGAATCAATCATGTCGAATTCGGCATGCTCCGTCTCGTCGTCATGCTCCTGGTCGAGACCCTCGATGCGATCGTCGCGTCCTACGCCAGCCTGGAGGGGCGGCTGCGGGCCCTGGCCACGGCTGCGGATCAGACCCTGGATGAGTTCACCGGCAGCATCACCGATGAGGTCCTCACTTCGGCCCTGGCGCAGGTCTTCCCCGACGGGGAGGGCGCCACGACGATCACCGAGGGCGTCCGCACCCACCTGGGTCGCAGCCAACTCGAGTCGTTCCAACGCGTGGCCCAGGAGGGGGTGCCACGCGCGCGGGTCGACGGTGGTGTGCTGCACAGGGGTTCTGGCCCACCTGCAGTTCGGGCCGCTGACGAAGGTGTCCTACCTGCCGGCCATCCAGAAGGGTGTCATCGGCTCCATCGCGGGCACCCGGCTGACCGTCTCACCGGCGCTGTCGCGCCCCGGCTCGGGCGGTGGCAGCCCGACCCCGGGCCGCGGCCAGGGCGGCGAGCAGACCAACGCCACGATCTACGGCGAGGTCGAGATCCACTTCCACACCGAGGTCTGACATGCACCCACAACAACTCGCAGCCCTGCTCGCCACCGAGATCGACTCCGGCTTCGGCGCCGCCCTGACCCGACTCGGCGCCTCGCGTGCGCTCGTCGTCGACCGGATCCGCACCCGCGTCGGCGCCCTCCCGGAGGGCAAGGAGATCTCCTGGGACCAGGTCCCGTGGGTCGCCGACGTCGAGCTGCTCCCGACGACCCCCACCGGCACCCGGCTGCCCGGCCACGGCGGACCGGCACCGACCCAGCCCTCCCCCGCCCAGGAGGTCCTCGCGGCCCAACCCGTCTCCGCGATCCGCGGTGTCGGCTCCACGTGGGCGACCCGTCTCGAGACCTGGGGATATCCGCTCGTCGGTGACCTCGCGAGTGCCGGCCCGGGTGAGTTCCTCGCCCGGGGCGTGCAGCGCATACCCGAACTGCTCACCATCCTGGCCCGGGCCCGTATCCTGTGCGCCCCGTGGCCCGCTGACCTGCCCTCCGGTGCGGGACGGACCCTGACCGATCTGGCCACGACACAACCCGAGTCCTCCGACATCGACGGGTTCCGGTTGTGGGACCACTGCATCGGCCTGCTCGCCGCTCTCGACGTCGACGTGGCCCGCTCGATCCGGATCCCATGACCATGTCGAACAACTCGACCTTCCCGGTCCCGCCGCGGATCACTACGACCATCCATATCCCATCGACGCGGAGGCCCTCGTGACCGACCCTGCTGCACCACGCCCCGACGAGGACGCCGCGTGGTGCCGTCGCCCCCCGGCGTTCGCCGTCCCCGAGACCGCGGTGCGCCGCCTCGACCTGCGGGTGCTGCCCGCGCAGAGCCCCACCGGACAGGCGACCCTGTACTCCGCGAACCGGCTCCTGATGCCCGAATCACCTTCCCGCGGAAGGCAACTCGCCGGCGGCCTCACGGATCTCGCCAGCAAGATGGGTATGCGACTGGCACCGTCGGCGTCCACGCCCGGTCGCCCGGAGGTCAGGAAGGACCACCGACCGCTGCCCGGGCTGCTCCGCCAGACCCGGGTCGACCTGGCGCCCGCCGACGGGGTCTCCGCGGCCGGTGACGCCTGGACGCTGCTCCAGGCGGCCCGTGAGGAGCGTCTGCCCGGCGCGGAGTCCCTCGCGCTCTCGCATGTGCTCATGGCGGCCGGTCTGGGTGGGGTCGGGTACGTCTCCGGGGTGGGGTACGTGTCCGGGGTCGGCTATGTCTCGGGTGTCGGCTATGTCTCCGGGGTGGGGTACGTCTCCGGCGTCGGTTATGTCTCCGGGGTCGGCGGCGGTGCCCCGGGAGCCCCCGCCGGACGGATGCCGGTCACCTGGCCCGGTCCGCGTCCGGTTGCCGCGGAGGGGACGCACCGGCCGACGGTGGCGGTCCTCGACACCGGACTGGGCGAGCACCCGTGGTTCACCGACAACGTCACCCGGGACCCCCGCCTGCACGGAGTCCCGATCGGGCTGCGGTTCGCCCCCGAGGAGGACCCGGAACGCACCGGCATCACCCTCGACCCGATCAACCGGACCCTGGACCCGATGGCCGGTCACGGCACCTTCATCGCCGGCATCATCCGGGCGGCGTGCCCGTCGGCGCACATCATCTCCGTGCCTGTCATGTACGGCGACGGCGCCGTCGACGAGGCCGACCTCATCGCCGCCCTGACCGCCCTGCACGAGCGGCACCTGCTCTCCCTCGCCGGCGCGATCCCGGACCCGCCGCTCGACATCGTCAACCTCTCGATGGGCTACTACCACGAGGACCCGGACGCAGTGATCGACCAGGTCGGCCTGGCAGCGGCGCTCACTGCGTTGGCCGCCTCCGGGGTGACGATCGTCGCCAGCGCCGGCAACGGCGCCTCCGATGTCGAGTTCTGGCCGGCCGCGATGTCCGCGACCGAGGTGGCGGGCGCCGCGCCGATCGTCAGCGTCGGGGCCACGAACCCGTGCGCGAGCAGCGTCTCGCACTTCTCCAACACCGGCTCGTGGGTGCGCACCTACCGCCCCGGCACGGCTGTCGTGAGCACGATGCCGACGACGTTCAACGCCGCCGCCCAGGCCGGCACGCTGGCCACCCCGGGCAGTCTCCCGGTCCGGGGCAGCGCCGACATCGACGACTTCAGCGGCGGCTTCGGCACCTGGAGCGGTTCGTCGTTCTCGGCGCCCCTGCTCGCCGGCGAACTCGCCGCGGCCCTGGCCGAGCAGGGACCGCAGCCCACCGTCGCGGACCGGTGCGACCGGGCCAGCGCCCTCGTCACCGACCTGTGCACGGGAGGACCGCAGCCATGACGACCACCCCGGACCGCGAGGTCGACCTCGTGGACCTCGCCGCCGAGGCGGTGACCCGCTATCAGGCCGAGGACCCCTCGCTGATGTCCGACCTCGTCGAACACGTCACCCCGGTGCTGTGGCACCTGGCCCGCGCCCAGGGACTGACCGCGGAGGCGGCCGAGGACACCGTCCAGCGGAGTTGGCTGCGCCTGGTCGAGCACACCGACCGCATCCGGGACCCCAGATCCGTGCTGAAGTGGCTCATCACGACGACCCGACGGGAGGCCTGGCGACAGCTGCGGCACGCTCCGCGCGAGGCGGTCGTGCCCGAACTGCCCGAGGAGAGCGGCGCCCCCGACGAGGTCGTCGACCTCGTCGCCGCCGACACCGACCGGCGACTCCTGTGGCGGCACATCGCCCGACTCTCGGAGCGGTGCCAGCACCTGCTGCGGATCATCGCCTTCGCCGACCAGCCGAACTACGCCGAGATCGCCGAGGCGCTCGGGATGCCGATCGGCAGCATCGGCCCCACCCGGGGCCGGTGCCTGGCCGCCCTGCGTCGCTCCCTGGCCGCCGATCCCGCCATCGACTTCGGAGGTGCCCGATGAGTGACGACCTCGACCGGCTCGCCGCCGAACCGCTCGACGAGACCGACCGGATCCTGATGCGTCAGGTCAAGGATGCGTGGACCGCCCGCGACCCGGTTCCGGAGGGGATGACCGACCGGATCCGCTTCGCGATGACCGTCGCCTCGCTCGAGGCGGACCTGGCCCGGATCGTCACCGAGGTGCCGGCCGGGGCCGGGGTGCGCACCGCATACGAGCGGACGACCTCGGTGACCTTCGAGAGCGGGTCGGTCAGCGCGATGCTCGACATCGAGGAGGTCGGCGCGGGCCGGGTCGACGTCACCGGCTGGGTCTCGATCCATCCGGTCGAGGTCGTCCTCCATGAGCGGCACCGCACCCGCACCGTCCGCAGTGACGGCACCGGACGCTTCGTCTTCGACGATGTCGAGCGGGGGCTGGTCCACTTCGTCATCCATGTGCTCGACCGTCCCGGACAGCGCCCGATCATCACCCCGACCATCGAGCTCTAACTTGGGCACATGACCGACGCGCTGACCCGCGCACACGACTGCTGGGCCGAGGGCCGCCGCCTCAACGACCTCGGCCGGTTCGCCGACGCGCGCGTCAGCCTCGGACAGGCCCGCGACCTCCTCGCCGGACTCAACAGTGCCGACGCCGTGCGGATCGGCATCCGTGTCGACATCACCGCAGCCCTGACCCACCTGGAACTCGAGGGGTACGCCGCGGCGGCCGAGCTGCTGACCGGGGCCGCCGAGCGGGCCCGGAGCCTGAGGGCCGACGATCTGATCGCCCTGGCCGGGATCCAGCACGGGGTGATCGATGCGCGCTGCGGCCAATGGGACCAGGCGGCCCGGCAACTGCGGCAGGTCGTGCCGCTCTTCGCCCACATCGGTCCGGTCGAGCAGTGCTCCACGCTCATCACCCTCGGCCTGGCCGAGTTGTCGCTGCGGCAGATGGCGGCCGCCGAGGAGACGCTCACCTCGGCCCGGGGCCTGGCCCGGGAGCACGACCTGCCGGTGCACCTGTTCAAGGCGACGCACAACCTCGGCTGCGCCGCGTATGTCGGCGGGGACCTGCCGCGTGCCCTGCGGCTCATGGGTGAGGCCGACGCGATGCCGGTCGACGTCGCCCGCGAGCGGGCCCGGCTCGACCTGGCGACCGCCCTGCTCGAGGCCGGGCTGCTCGACCGGGCCCGGGAGGCGCTCACCGGCGCTCTCGACGCGGCCCGCCGGGCCGGGCAACGCTTCGACGAGGGCGACATCCTCCTCGACCTGGCGCGCTGGGCCGTCCTCGACGGCGACCGGGACCTGGCCCGGCGCCTGGCCGCCGACGCCCAGGCCACCTTCACGACCCGGCAGGCCCAACCCCGTCGACGGGCCGCCGAACTGTTCATCGCCGGCCTCGACGCCGCCGACGGGGTGCGGCTCGCCGAGGCGGTCCGGGTCGGCGAGCA
>DUPF01000093.1 GCA_012838445.1 Intrasporangiaceae bacterium
ATGCGGGAGGAGGATGACCGGATCCCGTTGGAGTCACGGATCATCAAGGTGGCCAACGCCTTCGACGACCTCACTGAAGGGGCCCGTGACCCCGACACCGTCGCGGTGGCGCTGGAGCGGATCCAGCTCGGTCTCGGATACGAATACGACCCGGAGATCGTCGATGACCTCATCGCCCTGGCCACCTCCGGACATCCGGCCCTGCGTCCCGAGTCCTCGAGCGGCACGTCCCGGTAGCCGTCCCGGGCGCCGCGAGACGACGACAGGGCCCGGCCACGGTCGTGGCGCGGACCCTGTCGCTGGACGCGGGAGAAGCCGGTCAGCCCTGCTTGGTCTCGGTGAAGATCGTCGCGATCTCGTCGATCTTGGCCAGGAGCTCGTCGGCCTGGGCCACGTCGAAGGACCCCTTCGTGCCGGCGGCACCGGCCAACTTGGTGGCCTCGTTGAAGAGCGTGTGCAGGTTGGGGTACTTCTCGAAGTGCGGCGGCTTGAAGTAGTCGGTCCACAGCACCCACAGGTGGTGCTTGACCAGCTCGGAGCGCTGCTCCTTGATGATCGTGGCCCGGACCCGGAAGTCGGCGTCGTCGTTGTCGGCGACCTTCTCGCAGATGGCCTTGAGGGACTCGGCCTCGATGCGGGCCTGCGCCGGGTCGTAGACGCCACACGGCAGGTC
This sequence comes from Intrasporangiaceae bacterium, assembly GCA_012838445.1. Lineage (GTDB taxonomy): Bacteria > Actinomycetota > Actinomycetes > Actinomycetales > Dermatophilaceae > F2B08. The sequence continues at coordinate 674 of DUPF01000093.1, forward strand.
GCAGTGGGCGTGGACGGTCGGGACCGTCAGTCGTTCGGAGATGAAGCGGGGAAGTCGCATACCGATGCCTCCTAGAGCGGGCGGAACTGGATTGCACGAGTCGACATCCGAGGTCGACCGGGGTCTCCAACCTACTCCCTTGTCCGCCTCCGGGGCAGACGGGTCAGGGCCCGGGCCAGGATCGCCTCGCGGGAGATCGAGCCGAAACTCCACGAGTCACTGCCGTGACCCGGGTTGTCCCGCTCCAGCCACCAGCGGGTCGCATCGTCCGGATCGGGGAACCCCACCCGTTTGACGACGAGAACCCCCTCGACCGGGTGGGCGAACACCGCCAACTGCCCCGGCCGCACCGCAGCCCCCCACCGGACGAGGACGAGGTCGCCGGAGCGCAGGGTCGGCTCCATCGACCGACCGGCGATCCGGACCACGCCGAAGCCGCGGCGGCGCGTTCCAGTGGGGGAGGGGGACACCGTTCCATCGTCTCAGGGACTGACCACGCGGGTGCGTCCACTCTGTGAGTCGCTGAGGTCACAGTTCGGGTGTCGCCCTTCCCAACCGCTTCGGGCATGTGTCAGGATGAATCCGGTTCGCACCTACCCCGCGAGCCGGACGACGATGTCGACGCCCCTGCTGGTGCTGCCCCCTTGCACACCCGCGTGACCGCACCGCAGGAGGCCACCGCCCCCACCCGGGTGACGGGTCAGATCCGACGTCGTCGCGCGCCCAGCGCGCCTGACTCACCCTCGCCTTCTCTCATGGGAGTTGTTCCACCTATGGTTGCCTCGCCGCTGCACCCCTCACGAACCGACCTGGCCGGGAGCGCCCTTGCTCTCGCCGGTGCCGGTGTCGTAGCGGCCGAGCCGGTGCCGAGTTCCTATGACCTCGACAGTGCCGTCTTCCGGGCCCACGAGGGTGGCAAACTCGGCGTGCACGCGACCTCCCAGTTGAGGGACCGGTCCGACCTGTCGCTGCTGTACACCCCCGGGGTGGCTGACGTCTCCATGGCCATCACCGAGAACCCTTCGCTGGCAGCGCGATTCACCTCCAAGCGCAACACCGTCGCGGTCGTCTCCGACGGGACGGCGGTGCTCGGCCTGGGCAACATCGGCCCGCTGGGCGCCATGCCCGTCATGGAGGGCAAGGCGGTGCTGTTCAAGCACTTCGCCGACGTCGACGCAGTCCCGGTGTGCATGGAGACCGGGAGCGTCGAGGAGTTGGTCGAGGCGATCGCCCGGATCGCACCGACCTACGGTGGGATCAACCTGGAGGACATCTCGGCCCCGCGGTGCTTCGAGATCGAGGCCCGGCTCAAGGAACGGCTCGACATCCCCGTCTTCCACGACGACCAGCACGGCACCGCCATCGTCGTCCTGGCCGGACTGATCAACGCCTGCCGGGTCCAGTCCCGGGACATCGCGGATCTGCGAGTCGTCGTCAGCGGCGCCGGTGCAGCCGGGGTCGCGGTCACCAGACTCTTGCAGCGGGCCGGTGTCACCGATGTCGTCGTGTGTGACTCCCGTGGGGTGATCTCGGCGGAGCGCACCGACCTGAGCGACCACAAGCCGCGGATCGCCGCGACGACCAACCCCCGTGGGGTCGTCGGGACGATCGGGGCCGCGCTCGTCGGCGCGGACGTGCTCGTCGGCGTTTCCGGGGGCTCGGTCGCCGAGACCGATCTGGCCGGGATGGCGCCCGAGGCGATGATCTTCGCGCTGGCCAACCCGACACCGGAGGTGCACCCGGACCTTGCCGAACGCTATGCCGCGATCGTCGCAACCGGGCGCTCGGACTTCCCGAATCAGATCAACAACGTGCTCGCCTTCCCCGGCATCTTCCGTGGCGCCCTGGACAGCGGCGCTACGCAGATCACCGAGGCGATGAAGCTCGCTGCCGCCCAGGCCATCGCGGACATGGTCGCCGACCCGACCCCGGACGAGATCGTGCCCAGCCCGTTCACCCCCGGGGTCGCCGAGGCGGTCGCGGACGCGGTCCGTCGCGCGGCGAGCTGAGCAGTCAGCCGGTCACGCCCATGAAGGGCCGCCAGCCGCTGTTGAGGACGAGCCAGGCGATCAGGCCATAGCCGGCTTGGGCCGGCAGTCCGTCGCCGGTGGTCACATCGGTGAGCCACTGGTCGTGCGTGCGCAGCGGGTTGAGGCAGTCGACGAAGGTGATGCTGCGGCGGTCGCACACGTCGTACTGGGCCTCCGCATACCGCTGCAGCGTGTCGTCGAAGTCGGGATCCCCGGTCGGGGCCGGGCCGACGACGAACGGAGCGATCCCCGCACCGGTCGCGGTGTCCAACGTGTTCGCGAGGTTGAGGCGGTGCCGGGCGATGGAGATCCCCTCGCGGGCGTCCTCCAGACCGAGGGAGACCACGAGCCGCCGGTCGTCATGACCGGCCCAGCGGTCCAGGGCCTCGGTCGTGGAGCGCTGCAGCACCTGCGCGGAGGTGTCGCCGACGACGGCCAGGTTGTATGCGGTCAGCCGCAGGTCCTCCGCCGTGGTCCGGGCCAGCACGCGGGTCAGCCAGCCCTGGCTCTTGGGGTCGCCGACACCGACGGTGAGGACACCGCCGACGGCGACGACGCATACGTCCCGCATCGCAGGGGTTGACGGGGGATCGGCGAAGTCGAAACTCACCGGATCCCCTCACCGCAGCGCGACATGGTTGACCATCGTCCTCTCACTAGTCGTCCTCGTCGAGGTCGTCGAGGCGGGCCAGCCAGGTGGCCAGCCGGTCGACGGGGACCTCGAACTCCGGATTGAGGTCGACGAAGGTGCGCAGCTGCTCGGCCAACCAGGCCAAGGAGACGTCCTCGTCGCCGCGCCGGTCCTCGAGTTCCTCGATCCCACGGTCGGTGAAGTACATCGGCTGTCCATCCGTCCGTCAGTTGCGGTCGAACGCCTCCTCGAGGAGGGCTTCCTGCTCGACCTGATGCTTCTTCGTCGAGCCCGTCGACGGGGACGCCGACGCGGCCCGGGTGACCGCCCGCAGCGGGCGCGTCTCGCCCCGCTCAGCGAGGGCCTCGGGCAGGTTGAGAGCCATGAACGGCCAGGCACCCTGGTTGCGGGGCTCGTCCTGGACCCACACCAACTCGGCGCCGGGGTACTCGGCCACGGCGGCGGCGATCTCGTCGGCGGGCAGGGGATAGAGCTGCTCGACCCGGATGATCGCGACCGACCCGTCCTCGCGCTTGGTCCGCTCCGCCTCGAGTTCGTAGACGACCTTGCCGGAGGCGAGGATCACACGGGTGACCTCACCCTCGGGACGGAACCGGTCCGGGAGCACCGGACGGAACCGGCCGCTGGTGAACTCGTCCGGCATCGACGACGCCGCACGCAGCCGCAGCATCGACTTCGGGGTGAAGACGATCAACGGCCGACGCGGACGGGCGTAGGCCTGACGGCGCAGCAGGTGGAAGTAGTTCGACGGCGACGACGGGTAGGCGACCGTCATGTTCTCCTGGGCGCACAGCGTCAGGAACCGTTCGATCCGGGCCGAGGAGTGGTCCGGACCCTGGCCCTCGTAGCCGTGCGGCAGCAGGAGGACGACCGAGGAGTTCTGACCCCACTTCTGCTCGGAACTGGAGACGAACTCGTCGAGGATCGTCTGCGCGCCGTTGGCGAAGTCGCCGAACTGCGCCTCCCACAGGACCAGGGCATCGGGGCGCTCGACGGAGTAGCCGTACTCGAAGCCCATCGCGGCGTACTCGGACAGCAGCGAGTCGTAGACCCAGAACCGGGCCTGACCCTCGCCGAGGTAGAGCAGCGGGGTCCACTCCTCGGCGGTGTTCTTGTCGATGAGCACTGCGTGCCGCTGCACGAACGTGCCGCGCCGTGAGTCCTGACCCGCGAGGCGGACCGGCGTGCCGTCCATGAGCAGCGACCCGAAGGCGATGAGTTCGCCGGTGCCCCAGTCGATTCCGCCGTCGGTGATGCTCTGCGAGCGCTTCTCCATCGCTTGGAGCAGCTTCGGGTGGACGGTGAAGCCGGCGGGGACGTTGGTGAACACCTTGCCGATGTGCGCCAGGGTGTCCGCGGAGATCGCCGTCTCCGTGGCCGAGGCGCGCGGGGCGTTGTCGCCCATCTGGGCCGCCGGGGGTTCGAGGCCGGTGTCGGACTCGGCCGGCTCGTCATCGCCCGCAACCGGGTCCTTGCCCGCCTTGAGCGCCTCCCTCGTCTCGAGGAAGACCCGCTCCAACTGCTGCTGGTAGTCGCGCAGCGCGGCGTCGGCGTCCTCGATCGTGATGTCACCACGACCGACGAGGTTCTCGGTGTAGAGCTTGCGGACGCTGCGCTTGGCCTCGATGAGGTTGTACATCAGCGGCTGGGTCATCGACGGGTCGTCGCCCTCGTTGTGACCGCGGCGGCGGTAGCAGACCATGTCGATGACGACGTCCTTGTTGAACGCCTGACGGAACTCGTAGGCCAGTTCGGCCACCCGCACACACGCCTCCGGGTCATCGCCGTTGACGTGGAAGATCGGGGCCTGGATCATCCGGGCGACGTCGGTGCAGTACGTCGAGGACCGGCTCGAACTCGGGCTCGTCGTGAAGCCGACCTGGTTGTTGATGACGACGTGCACGGTCCCGCCGGTGCGGTAGCCGCGCAGTTGCGAGAGGTTGAGCGTCTCGGCGACCACACCCTGACCGGCGAAGGCCGCGTCACCGTGCAGGAGGACCGGCAGGACGGTGAAGTCCTCACCGGCGAGGTTGAGCCGGTCCTGCTTGGCCCGCACGATGCCCTCGAGGACCGGGTTGACCGCCTCGAGGTGGGACGGGTTGGCTGCGAGATAGACCGCCGTCTGCGACCCGTCCTCGGCGGTGAAGGTGCCCTCGGTGCCGAGGTGGTACTTCACGTCGCCGGAACCCTGGACCGAGCGCGGGTCCTGGCGCCCCTCGAACTCGCGGAAGATCTGGGCGTAGGACTTGCCGGCGATGTTGGCGAGCACATTGAGCCGGCCACGGTGCGGCATACCGATGCAGACCTCGTCCAGGCCGTCCTCCGCCGCCCGGGACAGGACCCGGTCGAGCAGGGCGATGACCGATTCGCCGCCTTCGAGGGAGAACCTCTTCTGGCCGACGAACTTCGTCTGCAGGAACGTCTCGAACGCCTCGGCGGCGTTGAGGCGACGCAGGATCCGCAACTGCTCCTCACGACCGGGCTTCTCGTGCGGGAGCTCGATCTTGCTCTGGATCCACTCGCGCTGCTCCGGGTCCTGGATGTGCATGTACTCGACGCCGATGGTGCGGCAGTACGAGTCGCGCAGGATGCCGAGGATCTTGCGGAGCTTGAGGAACGGTTCGCCGCCGAATCCGCCGGTGGCGAAGAAGCGGTCCAGGTCCCACAGGGTCAACCCGTGGGAGGTGACGTCGAGGTCGGGGTGGCGCCGCTGGCGGTACTCGAGCGGGTCGGTGTCGGCCATGAGGTGACCGCGCACCCGGTAGGCGTGGATGAGTTCCTGGACCCGGGCGACCTTGTTGATGTCGTCGTCGTGGGTCGCCGAGATGTCCCGGACCCAGCGCACCGGCTCGTAGGGGATGCGCAGGCTCTCGAAGATCTCGTCGTAGAAGCCGTCCTCGCCGAGGAGCAGACCGTGGATGATCCGCAGGAACTCACCGGACTGGGCGCCCTGGATGATGCGGTGGTCGTAGGTGCTCGTCAGGGTCAGCGTCTTGCTCACCGCGTGGCGGTTGATCATCTCGCTGCTCGCACCCTGCCACTCGGCCGGGTAGTCCATCGCGCCGACACCGATGATCGTGCCCTGGCCCTGCATCAGGCGCGGCACGGAGTGGACGGTGCCGATGGTGCCCGGGTTGGTCAGCGAGATCGTCGTGTCCTGGAAGTCCTCGACGGTGAGTTTGGCGTCGCGGGCCTTGCCGACGATGTCCTCGTAGGCGTTCCAGAAGTGGAAGAAGTCCATCGTCTCGGACTTCTTGATCGACGGCACGAGGAGCTGGCGGGTGCCGTCCGGCTTGGCCATGTCGATGGCCAGACCGAGGTTGACGTGCGCCGGCTGGACCAGTTGCGGCTTGCCCTTGTCGTCGGTGGCGTAGCCGTTGTTCATCACCGGCATCTTGGCGATGGCCTTGACCATCGCATACCCGATGATGTGCGTGAAGGACACCTTGCCACCGCGGGAGCGGGCCAGGTGGTTGTTGATGACGACCCGGTTGTCGATGAGGAGTTTGGCCGGGACGGTGCGCACACTCGTCGCGGTCGGGACCGTCAGCGAGGTCTCCATGTTCGTCACGACGCGCGCACTGGCGCCGCGCAGCGGTGAACGGGAACTCTCCCCGACCTCGTCGGATCGGTCGAAGGCCGCCGGGTCACGCGGCTTGGGCTGGGAGGCGCGGGGAATGGCGTGTCCGTAGGTCGGCTTCGCGCGGGGGGCGGGGGCGCTGCCGCCGGTCGGTGCGGGGGCCTTGCTGGCCGGGGCCTTCGTGGACTTGGTGTCCGGCTTCGCGGGCTCCTTGGTGTCAGCCGCCTTCGGGGCCGGCTTCGCGGCGGTCTTGGTAGCAGCCGCCTTCGGCGCCGGCTTCTCGGCGGGCTTCTCGGTGGACTGCTGCGCGGGCTTCGCGGCGGGCCGGGCCGGGGCGGCGCCCTGCTCGGGCGCGCTGTTGGTCTTCCGGCCGTCCTCGGGCGTGTAGTTCTCGAAGAAACTCCACCACGCCTTGTCGACGAGGTTCTTGTCCTTCTGGTACTGCTCGAACAGTTCGTCGACGAGCCAGTCGTTGGGTCCGAACGCTGCCAGGGGGTCGTCGTTCGAGTGCTGGTCAGGCACGGCGTCTTCGCCTCTTTCGGGGGTGTGCGACTTTATGCGGGGGCGCAGTTTTGACTCGGACCAGCCTATCCCGCCATACACAAGCTTGGGCAGGCGACGCGCATCCTGGGACGACCGACGTCGGCCCCGGAGCGGCCAGCGGCCGTCTCCGGGGCCGAGAGGTCCCGAACCGGCCTATCCGATGTCCTCCCGGGAGGCGCGCCAGATCCCGATACCCGCCAGGATCAGGGCGTATGCGGTGAGCACCAGAGCGGCCGCCCACCAGGAGAGCCGAGCGGCTCCGGTGCCGGAGGAATCGATGGTGTTGACGACCGCGGCGGTGGCCTGGGTGGGCAGGAACTGGACCACGTGTTCGGCACCCCAGTTCCAGAAGCCGATCCCGAAGGTCACGAGCGGTTCGACGATCCACGCCACTCCGATGGCGATGAGCAGGGCGGCGACCTGGTTCGGGATGAGAATCCCGACGCCCAGGCCGATGAGCGCCCAGACGGCGAGCACGAGCAGGCTCAGTGCCAGGGTGCGCCCGATCTCCGCGGAGGGGAAGGGATCTCCGTCGAAAAGGCTGATCATGCCGGCCCCGACCGCAGTCGAGGTGATCACGCTGAGCAGGCCGTTGAAGACCGCGATCCCGATCAGGGCGATCGCCTTGGCGAGCAGCGACCGGACCCGTCGCGGAGTGGCCAGATACGTGGCGGTGATCGTCTTGTGTCGGTACTCGGAGCCGATGTGGATGACTCCGATGGTCAGGAGCAGCACATAGCCGACCTGCAGGCCGGCGGTGTAGATCGAGTTGGCGAGCTGGACGGGATCCGTGGCGGCCATCTCCGGCTGGGCGTCCGGTGCAAGTTTGAGGAAGACGAACGCGAAGAACCCGGTGAACAGGGCCGCTGCGGCGACGATGCCGAGGGCCATCCCCCACCAGAGGCGGGTGCTGAAGTACTTGCGGAACTCGGAGCGGATGGCGTCGATCATCAGCGGTTCGCTCCTTCCTGCTCAGCGCCGGTCGGGTCGATCGGTGGGGGTGTGCTCCCCGCGGGATCGCCGAGGTTGCGGTTGGTGCCCTCGGTGAGGGAGAAGTAGAGCTGTTCGAGATCGCTGCGCTTCGTGCGCAACTCCCATACCGGCAGACCAGCCCGCAACGCGACGTCCCCGACGAGCCGCAGATCGTCGGTGTCGGCGACGACATGGTCCTCCTGGGCGGTGGCGGTGACATCGGCGATGCGCAACGCGCCGATGAGGCGCTCACTGTCGGAGGTGCGCACGAGGGTGCCGCCGCTTCCGGACAGTTCCGCCATCACCCCCTCCTTCACGAGACGGCCGTTGGCGATGATGACCAGGTCGTCGATGGTCTGCTCGACCTCGGAGAGCATGTGGCTGGAGATCAGGACCGTGCGGCCCTCGTCGGCGAGGTGGCGCAGCAGTCCACGCAGCCACCGGATCCCCTCCGGGTCCAGGCCGTTGGCCGGCTCGTCGAGGATCAACACATCCGGATCCCCGAGCAAGGCGGCGGCCAGACCGAGGCGTTGTCGCATACCCATGGAGTAGCCGCCGGCCCGCTGATCCGCAGCCGCGGGGATACCGGTCTGTTCGAGGACCTCGTCGACCCGCGTGTCCGGGATCCCTGCCGCTGCCGAGATGGTGCGCAGGTGGTTGCGACCGCTGCGGCCGGGATGGAACCCGGTCGCCTCGAGGGCTGCGCCGACCGTGCCGGTGGGGTCGGCGAGGTGAGCGTAGGCCTGCCCCCCGATCGTCGCCGTCCCGGAGGTGGGCCGGATCAGGCCGAGCAGCATCCGTAGCGTCGTCGTCTTGCCGGCCCCGTTCGGCCCGAGGAAGCCGGTGATCCGGCCCGGGCTGACGGCGAAGCTGAGGTCGTCGACGGCTCGGAACGTGCCGAAGTGTTTGGACAGGTTGGTGAACTCGAGGCGCTGGCCTCGGACAGATGAAGCACCTCTGGGTGGTGAAGTCATGCCTCCATGACAACACGGTGGACAGGTCCGATCATCAGCCGGTGGGGGGAAGCGTCGCTCCCACGGACGGGGGAGTTTCCCGGGTCAGGATCCGACGCCGCCGTCGGTGCGTTCCTCGTGCGAGTGCAGGCTCGCGCGGCCAGTGGACAGGTAGGGGCGGTGCTCCAACTGCTGGTCGATCCGGGCGATCTGGAGTTGCGTTCGCGAGATCGCGTCGGCAAGGACCTGCCGGTAGAGGGGCTGGGTCCAGATGTTGCGACGGCTGGCCACGAGCATGGCGGACAGCCCGAGCAGCATGGTGACGAAGACGACCGTCGCCTCGAACGGCACCCGTTCCACGGTGGCCCGGTAGAGCGCGGCGAAGAGGACGAAGGCGCCCCACCACAGGCCCCAGCTCGTGGTCCGGTCCCGGGTGAGGGTGCTGCGCACCCGCAGCAGGCGCGTGCCGGTGTAGAGGCCCCACCACACCACGACCGCCCAGACAGCGCCGATCAGCAGCGCCAGGATCGCGGTGGCCGCCGTGATCGGCCAGGTGAGGGCGAGAACGGCGAGGATCACCAGGGCTGCGGCTGCGGCGATCCGGGGCCAGGGGAGCAGCGATGCGGGGTTGCGGGGGCTCTGCGGTGCGCCGCCGACGGTGCTGAGCTCACCGTCCAGCGAGCCATCTCGCGGACCAGCCGCTGACGATCGGCGTGCAG
>DUPF01000094.1 GCA_012838445.1 Intrasporangiaceae bacterium
CCCACCGCTGTATGCATTCCGCGCCCGATCACGACCGGCACCGGACCCCTGGTCCCCGACTCTCCTCGGGGACCGGGGGCGGCGATGTTGAGTTCCTCCAGTGCCGCGCGTCCGCGGTCGGTGAGCCAGTCGGTCGTCCATGGCGGGGAGTACGACGTCGAGACAACGGCGGTGTATCCGCAGTCGGCGGCGGCGTCGACGATGTCGCGCGCGATGACCTCCATCGCGGGGCAGCCGCTGTAGGTCGGCGTGATCGTCACCGTGACGGCACGGGCATCGACGTCCACCGAGACGTCGCGGACGATCCCGAGGTCCCCGATCGTCACCGTGGGGATCTCGGGGTCGGTCACGGCGCGCACCCGCTCCGACACCTCGGCCGCCGAGACCCCGGTCACCATGTCGCCCCCGGGTGGGAGCGGGCGAGGTGCTGCATCTCGGCCAGCAGATAACCGCACGCCTCGGAGTGCAGCCCGTTGCGACCGCCGCGGGAGCGCCACGACGCCTCCGGCAACGCAAGCCCGGCCTCGGACAGTACCGCCGACACCCCACCGAGCACCGAACCCTCCAGCGACGACGGCAGCACCCCGCACCCGGCAGCAACGGCAGCCACATCAGCAGGCGAATCATCAAACAACTCAGGGATATACGGTGCGACCCGCGACACGGCGGCAGTCATCCGCGCAGCCGACTCCTCCGTCCCGTCACCGAGCCGGACCACCCACAGGGCAGCGTGCTCGCGGTGATAGCGCGATTCGACGACGGCCTTGGCGGCGATCCCGGCCAACTCGCCGCACGACGACCCGGCATCGCCGCACGAGGCGAGCGCGGCATACCGCTCCACATCGAGGGATGCGACCAGCAAAAGGCGGATCATCTCGTCGGCGAAGTCCCCGCGGGGCTGCTCGACGAGGTGCACGTGCCGGAACTCGCGCTCGTCACGCCAATAGGCGAAGTCGTCCTCGGAGCGGCCCGTGCCGTCGACCGAGCCGAGCCAGGTATAGAGCGCCCGGGCCCGCCCGAGCAGGTCGAGGCCGATGTTCCCGAGCGCCATGTCCTCCTCGATCTGGGGGGCGCGGCTGATCCACTCACCGAGCCGTTGGGCATAGATGAGGGCATCGTCGGCGAGCCCGAGGACCGCCGGGGCGCACGCGGGAGCAGTCACAGGTATTCCACGTCCTCGGGGACATCGTAGAACGTCGGGTGCCGGTAGACCTTGTCGGCGGCCGGGTCGAAGAACGCGTCCTTCTCATCGGGTGAGCTCGCGGTGATCGCGGCCGAGGGCACGACCCACACCGACACCCCCTCCTGGCGGCGGGTGTAGAGGTCGCGGGCGTTGTGCAGCGCGAGCGCCGCGTCCGGGGCGTGCAACGACCCGACGTGCGTGTGCGACAGACCCCGCTTGGCCCGGACGAACACCTCCCACAGCGGCCAGGCCTCGGCGCTCATGCGGCCCCCACGACAGCACGGTCGGCCTGCTTCGCGACGTATGCGTTCGCCGCCTCCCGCACCCAGGCACCCTCCTCGTGGGCCCGGACCCGGTGTTCGATCCGCGCGGCGTTGCACGGCCCGTCCCCGCTCAGCACGCGTTTGAACTCGGCCCAGTCGACCGCGCCGAAGTCATAGTGGCCGCGCTCGGGGTTCCACCGCAGGTCCGGGTCGGGCAGGGTCAGCCCGATGCGTTCGGCCTGGGGGACGGTCATGTCGACGAACTTCTGGCGCAGGTCGTCGTTGCTGAATCGTTTGATGCCCCAGGCCATCGACTGTGCGGTGTGCCCCTTGGTGGCGGCCTCCCCGGTGTCGGGTGGGCCGAACATCATCAGCGACGGCCACCACCACCGGTTGACGGCGTCCTGGGCCATCTCCTGCTGCGCCTCGGTCCCGCGGGCGAGGGTCCAGAGGATCTCGAACCCCTGCCGCTGGTGGAAGGACTCCTCCTTGCAGACCCGGACCATGGCCCGGGCGTAGGGCCCGTAGGAGCAGCGGCACAGCGGCACCTGGTTCATGATCGCGGCGCCGTCGACCAGCCAGCCGATCGCGCCGACGTCGGCCCAGGTGAGCGTCGGATAGTTGAAGATCGAGGAGTACTTCTGCCGGCCGGTGTGGAGCCGGTCGAGGAGCTCCTCGCGGGTCACGCCGAGGGTCTCGGCTGCGGAGTAGAGGTAGAGCCCGTGCCCCGCCTCGTCCTGGACCTTCGCCATGAGGATCGCCTTGCGCCGCAGGGACGGGGCGCGGGTGATCCAGTTGCCCTCGGGCTGCATCCCGATGATCTCGGAGTGGGCGTGCTGGGCCATCATCCGGATCAGGGTCTGGCGGTAGGCCTCGGGCATCGCATCGCGCGGCTCGATCCGCTGGTCGGCGTCGATGAGCTCGTCGAAGTATCCCTCGAGGGCGGCGGCGTCGGCGGCGTTGAGGGGTTCGTCGCGCCGCGGCAGCCGGTCCCGGGTCTCGGTCCGGGTGGCCGCGTCGTCGGGGCCGTAGTCGTTGCCGTACATGCCGTCCAGCATACGGACAGGTGCGGTCCAGGACCGGGGATCGGGGATGAGAGGCTGGGACGGTGACCCACGACCACTCCCCCACCGGTCCGCTCGCCGACGCCAGTGTCCGCCGCGCCGGCCCGAACGACGCGGCGGCGGTCGGGCTGGTCCAGGAGGCGGTGTGGCGGGACACCTACGGGTCCCGCTTGCCGGAGCAGGTCACCGACCAGTTCACCTCGGCCGGGTTCGCCAACGTGTGGCGCCGGTCGCTGGCCGATCCACCGCCGGGGGTGTGGACCCTCCTGGTCGCGTGCGCGGGTGCGCAGGTGGTGGGGTATGCGGTGCTCGGCCCCTCGCAGGACCTCGACGGGGAGCCGACGACGGGTGGGTTGCTCGAGATCGGGGTGCATCCGCACGGCCGGCGCAGCGGTCACGGGTCGCGGTTGCTCAACGCGGCGGCGGATCTCCTCCGGGAGGCGGGGGCGACGGAGTTCACGTCGTGGCTGCCGGCGGACGCCGAGGAGACCCGCGCGTTCTTCCACCAGGCGGGGCTCCAGCCCGACGGCGCCTATCGGGACCGGGTCATCGTCGCGGACGTGACCCTGCGTGAGATCCGGGTGGCGGCGAGTCTGCTCCCGGACAGCGACGATGAGTGAGGCGGCGACGCTCGCGCTGCCTCCGCACCGTCGGCGCGAGGTGCTGCGCCAGTCGTGGTCGGTGGGGATCGCGACGGGGCTCTACGGGGTGTCCTTCGGTGCCCTGTCCGTTGCTGCCGGGTTGTCGATCTGGCAGACCCAGGCGCTCTCGCTGTTGATGTTCACCGGCGGGTCGCAGTTCGCGTTCGTCGGGATCGTCGGTGCCGGTGGGCTCGCGGCGGCCCCGGCGGCGATCGCGACGGCGACGATGCTCAGCATCCGCAACGGCCTCTACGCCCTGCAGACGTCGCGGTTCCTCGGCGTCTCGGGGCTGCGGCGGGCGGCCGCCGCCCAGATCACGATCGACGAGTCGACCGCCGTCGGGCTCGCCCAACCCGAGGTGCGAGGTCAGCGGACCGGGTTCTGGCATACCGGCGTCTCGGTGTTCCTGTTCTGGAACCTGCTGACCTTCGTCGGCGCCCTGGCCGGCAACGCCCTCGGGGACCCGAAGACCTACGGCCTCGACGGGGCCGCGGTGGCCGCGTTCGTCGCCCTCGTCTGGCCGCGACTGCACAGCACGAGCGCGCGACTGGCGGCGGCGCTGGCCGTCGCGCTCGCCCTGGCCACCTCGCCGCTCGTGCCACCGGGGGTGCCGGTCCTCATCGCCGCACTGGCCGCTGTCGCGCTCGGGTTGCGGTCCGCGGCCCAGCACGAACCACCCCTCGAGGGCAGCGACGGGGAGCTGCCCGGAGCGGATCCGGTGCCATGACCCTCACGATCGCCGTCCTGCTCGCGTGCGCGCTGTGCTATCTGACGAAGATCGTCGGCTATCTCGTCCCGGCGCGGCTGGTCGAGGGTGAGCGGACCTCACGGATCACGACACTGCTGCCGGTCGCGTTGCTCTCCGGACTGATCGCCGTGCAGACCTTCGCCGGCGAGGGCGGCCGGCTCGTCCTCGACGCCCGCCTCGCCGCTCTCGTCGTCGCCGCGTTCCTGCTGTGGCGGCGCGCGAACTTCCTCGTCGTCGTCATCGCCGGCGCCGCGGCTGCCGCGCTGGTCCGGCTCGCCGGCCTCGGCTGAGC
>DUPF01000009.1 GCA_012838445.1 Intrasporangiaceae bacterium
CCCGCCACAACTTCGCAATCGCGAAGTTATGGCGGCGGGAAGGAGGAGCGAGGACGAGCGGCTGGACCCGGCCGGCACCCGGCTCAGCAGCCCGGGATCGCCTCGAGCCGCCACCCGGCCCGGGTGAGCCTGGGCAGGAGCTGGGCGAGAGCATCGACGGTCTGGCTGCGGTCGCCGCCACCGTCGTGCATGAGGATGACCGCGCCGCTGCGGGCCTGGCCGACCACGGTGTCGACGATACGAGCCGCACCGGGTCGCTGCCAGTCGCGGGTGTCGATATCCCACATTTGCTGGCGCTGGCCCTGCCGACCGAGGGCGGCCACCACGGCCGGGTTCGTCAGTCCCATCGGGGGCCGGGTGCAGCGCGTCGCCCCGATGACCGCGGTCGTGCGGGTCACCTGGGCGGCGACGCCCTCGGCCGGGAGGGCGGTCAGATCCCGGTGGTCCCAGGTGTGGTTGCCGACGGCATTGCCGCCGGAGCGCACCCGGGCCGCGATCGTCGGATACTGGGCGGCCTCGCTGCCGATCTGGAAGAACGTCGCGTGGGCGCCGTGCTGACCGAGCAGGTCGAGGATCTTCGGCGTCCAGGCCGGATGCGGGCCGTCGTCGAAACTGAGATACATCACCTTGCCGGCACCAGTCGGCCCGGTCGCCGGAGGCGGTGCGGGGGCGCGCTCGTCGCGTGGGACGGCGACGAACTTCGGTGGCTGTAGGGTCGGCTCGGGTGTCGTGACCGCAGCCGGGGGAGTTGGAGCGACCGGCGGCGGAGCGTGAGTCGGGGAGACGGTCTGCGTGGGAGCGTGCGTCGCCGGACCGCCTGCCGAGGCGGGCCCGACCGGGACGACCGTCGCGGTCGCCGCCGCCATCGCGACGGCGATGACGAGAGCACTGCCGAAGAACCGGACGCTGGCCATCCGTCCCCCTCCCCGAGTCCTGGCGCTGTCAAGCCAACAGAGTCACAATAATCACTTCAGTCACATCTGTCACGGATGGTGACGGCGTGGCGGGCGCCGTCCGCCCTATCGTGGGTGGCGACCCAACCGCCGGACATGAGATCCGCCGACCCGAGAGGACAGCAGATGGACCGGGTGTATCAGGTGCGACCGATCGGTGTTGCCCGCACCCCCTTCGCCGAGCAGGCGGAGGCACCGATCCAGGGGGCCTTCCACCCCGACACCCGCGGGACGATCGAGGTCCTTGCGGAGTATGCGGAGGGTCTCGACGACATCGAGGGCTTCAGTCATCTGATCCTCATCTATGTCCTGGACCGCTGCGAGTCGGTGACGTTGAAGCCGCTGCCGTTCCTCGACGACGACGCGCACGGGATCTTCGCCACCCGCAACCCGCGTCGCCCCAACCATCTCGGGCTGACCGTCGTCACCCTGCACCGCCGGGACGGCGCCACCCTCCACGTCGGCGGCATCGACGTCCTCGACGGCACCCCGATCGTCGACATCAAGCCGTACGTCCCACGGTTCGACGCCTTCCCGGAGGCCAGCGAGGGATGGTTCGCCGGGCGGGAGGACCGGACCAAGCCGCCCGGGCGGGAGTGAGGAAGGGCACGTCCGGGTCGGCCCCACCCTGCGCAGCGGACCGCGGCCGGTGGACGTGTCCAAGATCAAGTCCGCATCGTCTTCTCGTCCGCTCCCAGGTCGGCCACAATGGCCAGAGCCCGATCCGAGGAGAGCATCCGCATGACCGACCACACCGACAGCCAGCCGCACGAGGAGCAGACGCCGCAGCGCCAGGCGCACGTCCTCTACGACAAGGACGGTGAGCCGACCAAGGACCGTCCGTGGATCATCCGCACCTATGCGGGACACTCCAGTGCCCGGGCCTCGAACGAGCTCTACCGGGGCAACCTCTCCCGTGGCCAGACCGGCTTGTCGATCGCCTTCGACCTGCCGACCCAGTGCGGCTACGACTCCGATGACCCGATCGCCCGCCCGGAGGTCGGCAAGGTCGGGGTCCCGATCAACAGCCTGGACGACTTCGCGATCCTCTTCGATCAGATCCCCCTCGAAGAGATGAACACGTCGATGACGATCAACGGCACGGCGATGTGGCTGCTCGCGCTGTATGTGGCACTCGCCCGGGAGCGCGGCGTCGACATCTCGCAGCTCAAGGGCACGACGCAGAACGACCTCATCAAGGAGTACCTCGCCCGGGGCACGTACATCTATCCGCCCGAGGCCTCGTTGCGGATCATCGCCGAGATGTACGAGTTCACCCTCGCCGAGGTGCCGTCGTGGAACGCCTCCAACATCTGCAGCTACCACCTGCAGGAGGCCGGCGCGACACCGGTGCAGGAGCTCTCCTTCGCGCTCGCCAACGCGATCAGTCTGCTCGACGTGCTCAAGGAGCGCGGCAACATCGGCCCGGATGACTTCGCACGCAGCGTCGGCCGGATCAGCTTCTTCGTCAACTCGGGGATCCGCTTCGTCGAGGAGATGTGCAAGATGCGCGCGATGACGGAGATGTGGGACGAGATCACCCGCGACCGGTTCGGGGTGGAGGACCCCCGCTACCGCCGGTGCCGCTACGGGGTGCAGGTCAACTCCCTCGGACTGACCGAGCAGCAGCCGGAGAACAACGCCTGGCGGATCCTCATCGAGGCCCTCGGGGTCACGCTCAGCCGGGACGCCCGGGCCCGGGCGATCCAGTTGCCGGCGTGGAACGAGGCACTGTCCCTGCCCCGTCCGTGGGACCAGCAGTGGGCGCTGCGGTTGCAGCAGATCCTCGCCTACGAGACCGACCTGTTGGAGTACCCGGATCTGTTCGAGGGCAGCGTCGTGATCCGTTCCAAGGTGGACAGCCTCAAGGCGGAGGCCTACAAGGAGATCGACAAGATCATGGGTATGGGTGGCGTCATCGGCGCCATCGAGAACGGCTACATGAAGTCCGCCCTGGTGAAGTCGATGTCGGAGCGGGTGAGCCGGATCAACTCCGGTGAGCAGCTCGTCGTCGGCCTCAACGCCTGGACCGACGGCATCCCCTCACCGCTGCTCAGCGGCGACGACGGCGGGATGTTCCTCGTCAGCGACGAGTCCGCGATGGAGTCGCTGGACAACCTGGAACGCACCCGCACCACCCGCGACCAGGCCCGCGCGCAGGCCGCCATCGAGGCGCTCAAGGCCGCGGCCCGCTCCGGGGAGTCGATGATGGAGCCGTCCATCGAGTGCGCGCTCGCCCGGGTCACCACCGGGGAGTGGGCGCACGCGCTGCGGGAGGTCTTCGGTGAGTACCGTCCGGCGACCGGCGTGGACGGCCAGAAGCTCGGGCTGGAGGGGGACCGGGTCGAGACGCTGCGGTCGCGGATCGATGCCCTCAGTGAGGAGCTCGGCCACCGGCCCCGGCTCGTCGTCGGCAAACCGGGTCTGGACGGGCACTCCAACGGCGCTGAGGTCATTGCGGTCTCGGCCCGGCACGTCGGCTTCGACGTGATCTACTCCGGCATCCGGCTCAGTGCGCAGGAGATCGTCCGCTCGGCGGTCGAGGAGAGCGCCGACGTCATCGGCGCCTCGGTGCTGTCCGGGTCGCATGTCGCCCTGGCCGCCCAGATCATGGACGGTCTGGAGGAGGCCGGCGCCAAGGACGACATCGCCGTCGTCGTCGGTGGGATCATCCCGCAGAGCGACTTCCCCCGACTCGCTGAGTTGGGCGTCGCCAAGGTGTTCACCCCCTCCGACTACGACCTGATGGACATCATGGAGTCGTTCGTCAACATCCTCGAGGAGAGGGTCAGTTCTTGATGGATGGTGCCGCCCTGGCTCGGGCCGCTCTGACCCGCAAGCCCCACGCGGTGGCGCGCCTCATCTCCTGTATGGAGGACACCCGGGTCTCGCGTGCCCCGGCGCGTGACGAGGCGATCGCGACCCTGGAGGCCGAGGCCGCTGCTCGCGACCACCGCAGCACGGTCGTCGGCATCACCGGCACGCCGGGATCGGGCAAGTCGTCCCTGGTGTCGGCAACGACCCGGGAGATGCTCCGCCAGGATGCGGACGCGACGATCGCGGTCGTGGCCATCGATCCGTCCTCCCAGGTGACCAAGGGGGCGTTGCTCGGCGACCGGATGCGGATGCGGACCGCGGTCGATGAGACCCGGCTGTTCTTCCGCAGCCAGGCGTCGGTGACGGCGCTGGGTGGGCTCGCCCCGCCGACCTATCTTGTCGTGCGTGCCCTGGCGACGCTCTACGACTACGTCATCGTCGAGACGGTCGGGATCGGGCAGAGCGAGGCCGACATCAAGCACCTGGCCGACACGGTCTATCTCGTCATGGCTCCCGGTGGGGGCGACGAGGTGCAGATGATCAAGGCCGGCATCGTCGAGATCCCGGACGCCTTCGTGGTCAACAAGGCCGACACCCCGGGTGCGAGCGCGACGTACCACCAGTTGCGCGGCGCCTTGTGGCTGGCTCGGCCGCTGGACTCCGAGTCGGTCTCCGTCCTGCTCGCCTCGGCGCGCCGCGGCGACGGCATCGCTGATCTCGCCGGCACGATCCTCGGCCTGCGTGCGCAGGGGTCGGCTCAGGAGGGGATCGCGGAGCGGGCGGGGCACTTCTTCGAGTTGTGGGTCCGCGACGAGTGGGGCCGTCAGGGAGTGCGTGCCCTGCGTGCCGATCCGTTGTTGGCGAGCAGTTGCGACCCGGTGGCCGGCTTCGGTGCTGCCCAGCAGGCCTTCAACGACGGTATGCGGTCCCGCCTGAGCTGACCGCGGCGCCTGGGTCTGCGGCAGGCCCGCCGGCACAGTCGTCGGGCATCGGCAGCACGATGTGCCGCCGGACTAGGCTGCTTCGACGTGGGTCTGAGTCAGGGGCAACGCGAACGGGTGCGGGAGTGGTTCCCGCAGTGCGTCGTGGTGGCGGACCTCAGCTGGGGGCTGACGGACACCACAGTGCTGCACCTGCGCACTGCTGACCAGGACGTCATCGTCAAGGGTGGTGGTCCGAGCAACCACCACATCGGCCGGGAGATCGCCGCGCACGAGCAGTGGACGCGGCCATGGCTGCGCACCGGGAGCATCGGCCGGCTGCTCCACGCGGACCGGGAGCTCAACCTGCTCGCCGTGACCTACCTGCCCGGCCGGCTCGTGGGCGGAACTCCCGCGGCCCAGGACCCGCAGATCCACCGGCAGGCCGGTCGACTGCTCGCCGACCTGCACGGCCAGTCCCGCCGGATCAGTGCGGACTACGAGGCCGCCGCCGACGCCCGGGCGGTGCGGTGGCTCGATGGCGAGCACCGCATACCCGAA
>DUPF01000095.1 GCA_012838445.1 Intrasporangiaceae bacterium
ACCGCCTCTCGCAGCGCCCAACCGAGCACCGTGCGGTGGGAGGGATCGACGTCGGCCGGCACGCCGTCGACGTGGACCTCGATCCCGGCGCTGCTCAGGGCCGCTCGCGCCTCGGCAAGCTCCCCGGCGAGACCGGCAGCCCGCAGTCCGCCCACCGTTGCCCGCACCTCACCGAGCGACTCCCGCGCGATCCGGCCGATCTCGGCGATCTCTGCCCGGGCCCGCTCCCGATCGACGTCGATGAGCCGCTCCGCCAGTCCCGCCTTGACGCTGAGCACGGTGAGGCTGTGGCCCAGCACGTCATGGACGTCGCGGGCCACCCGCTCACGTTCTTGGGCGAGGACCAGCCCCTGCTGCACGTCGTCGTAGTCATAGGACTGGTCGATGAGGAAACGGACGACATTCACGCCGACCGTGACCGAGACGAGGATGACGAGGAAGCCGCCCCAGGCGGCAAAGGCGTCAGCCGCAAGGATGACCGCCACCCCGCCCAGGACCACCACCGCTCCGGACACCCAGTGCCAGGGTGCCGGGAGACTGAACGCGGCGAAGGAGGCGAGGAAGGGACCGAAAGCGAGCGCGTCGAGACCGAGCAGCACGCCGCCGGCAGTCGTGATCGCGAGCAGTGCCACGAAGAAGCCTCCGACGGTGCGGCTGCTGAAGTCCCCGCTCTCCATGACGCGCCAGGCGCCGATGATGTAGACCGCGCCGAAGACCACGACCACCCCGACCCCGAGCACCCGGAGCGCGAGCGGCCGATCGGCCTGGAATGCGCTGACGGCGGGGAAGACGAGGAAGAGCAGCCAGACGACCCACATCAGCCAGCCCCACCGGGCCCACGGGTTGCTCGCGCGACTGCCGATCGCTGGAGTAGCGGTGCTCACTGACGCCCTCGGCTCCGTCGCACGAGCAGCGTCGCGATCACCGCCAGGATGAGGAGCCACCCGCCCACATTAGCGAGCGGGATCCACAGCGGCTCGTGGATGAGGTGACCGGAGGTGCCGTCGATGAGCTGACCCTCGCTGATCGGGTACCGCGCAAGGGCGTTGAGGCCGTACAGCGGCGTGAACTTCGCGATCGAGAGCAGCGTTCCGGACAGCGGGAAGAAGACATTGCCGAGGAACCCGAAGATCACGACCGACCCGCCTGCCGCGCTCACCGCCGCCTCGCTCCGGAACGCGAGGCCGAAGATGAGCCCGTACAGGGCGAAGATCGCCGAGCCGATGACGAGGATGATGGCGCTGAGGACCCATGCGGTGGCCGTCCCGGAGGCGCCGGTGAGTGAGCCGGCGAGATAGACAAGGGCGATCGGGATCATCGTGATGAGGACGGCGACGACGACCTTGACGGCGACATAGCCACGGTCGGTCAGCGGAGTGAGGCCGAGCTGGCGACCCCAGCCCTGCATCCTCTCGACGGCTGCCATGCCGCCGAGAGCGATCGCGGCCGAGACGGCGCCGTAGGCCGCCATCGACGCCATGATCATCATCGCGACGTTCCCGTTGCCGACCAACTGGTCGCCCCATGACATGGTCGCGCCGAAGATCAGGTAGAAGAAGACCGGCAGCCCGGCGGTGAAGAACAGCGAGACCGGGTCGCGGAGAATCCGCTTGAGCTCGAGTCCGACGTAGGTGGGGTTCATCGGGAGGTTCCTTCTGGGTTCGGCCCGGTGGAGGATGGGGTATGCGACCCGTCGGCCAGGTCGGTCGTGACACCGACGTCGATGGTCGGCTCGGCCGAGCGGGCTGCTGTGGCCGAGCCGCTCGTGAGGTTGACGAAGGCGTCGTCGAGGCTGCCGGCCGAGATCTCGAGGTCCCGGGCATTCATCTCGGTGAGAAGGAGTCGGGCGACGGCGTCGCTGTCCGTGCCGGCGACGCGGACTCGCACGGTGTCCGAACCGGCTCCGGCGCTGATCTGCTCGGCCGAGTTCACGGCGGGGTGGCTGCGAAGCTGTGCGAGGCATACCGATGCAGTGTCGGCAGGGAGGTCAGCCAGAACCGTCCGTCCGGCTGCCGCCGAACGGACCTCGTCGGTGGGGCCGTCAGCGACGATCCGGCCGCCGGCCATCATGACGATGCGGTCGGCGAACTCACTCGCCTCCTCGAGGTAGTGCGTGGCGAAGATGATCGTCTTGCCGCGCTCGGCCTCCTCGTGCATGGCCGACCAGAACTCGCGACGGGTCGTCACGTCCATGCCGGCGGTCGGCTCGTCGAGGATGAGCAGCTCCGGCTCGGGCAGCAGGGCCAGGGCGAACCGGAGCCGCTGCTGCTCGCCGCCGCTGCACTTGGAGACTCGGCGCCGCGCGAGGTGGGTGATCCCGGCGCGGGACATGGCATCCTCGACGGCCACGTGGTCGGTGAAGGTCGAGGCGATGAGACGCACGGTCTCCTCGACGGTGAGGTCTGCGAGCAGCCCGCCCGTCTGGAGGACCGCCGAGACCTTGCCGTCGAGCACCGCCTTGCGGGGCGGGCGGCCGAGGACGCTGATCTCCCCGGCGTTCGGCGCGGTGAGGCCGAGGATCATGTCGATCATCGTCGTCTTGCCGGCGCCGTTGGGTCCGAGGACGGCGAGAACCTCTCCGGCGGCGATGTCGAGGTCGATGCCATCGACCGCGCGCACCGTGTCGCGGAGGCGTCGGAAGGTCTTGGTGACCTGCCGCAGCCGGATCATGGGTGTGTTCATGACTCCACTCTGTGCCGGACCGGCGCCCAGCAGAAGCGTCGTCTGTCACGACCTCGACATGACACCTGTCATCGCGAGCTGGACCGGCGTGACCTGCCGGTCGGCGATGAGCCATCCGCGACCGGGCACGGCATCTCGGGTGCGGGGAAGTCGCGCGCCGACCAGGTCGCCGTCAACGGTGCTCGCGCGGCCGAGGACGATCGCCGTCCGACCGCGGGCGACTGCTGGGCCGACCCCTCGCGTGCGCAGCCCGATGCCGGCCGATTCGCCCGCAACGGCGATGAGTCCGCCGTCGCGCTCGACCAGGTCCGCGATCTGCTCGAGAACAGACACGATAGGGGAGTCGAGGTGGCGCCCTATGTCGTCGGCGACGACGACGAGGTCCGGGTGGGCGCGGCGTAGCTCGATGAGGCGCTCGGTATCGGACCAGCCGACCTGCTCGGCCGTGCCCGCAGTGAGATCGTGCATGTCCCCCGTGGGGTCGGTGACGGCGCACACCGGCCGCCCCGCCTGGTATGCCTGCTCGGCGATCGTGGCGAGGGCGGTTGTGCGGCCTGACCCGTTGCTGCCGAGCACGAGGATGCGGCGTCGGCCGTTTCCACCGCAGGCGGCGGCCTCGCCCCCTGCCGTGAGTGCGATCGGGAAGCTGCCAGGTCCCGCCGGACCGACGTCGGTCAGGGGGATGCGCGCGGGGAGGGTGACCACCCGCCACGGTGGGCGTTCTGGGCCGGGCACCGGTATGTCAGCGACGGTTCGCTGCACCACCTGCCGCTGGATCCCGTCCGTGCCGACGAGTCGTCCCGGGGGCCAGTGGCTCGGGAGATCGCGGCGGTTCAGGCCACAGAGGAGGACGTCGGTGTCATCGGCCGGGCGCAGCAGCAGCCGGTTCGGGAAGGTTCGACTCAACCGTCCGGTGAGGACGCTGCGGTCACCGGTGACCACGGCGCGCACCCCTACTGCGAACCCCTCCCGGAGCACCGCGAGCAGTCGGTCGGTCACGGCTCCGTGATCGAGCTCGTCGCATGCCTCGGAGACCACGTCCCAACCGTCGATGACGACGAAGAGGTATGCGGCGCATACGTCCTCGGGATCAGTCGCGGGTCTCCTCGGGCCCGGCTGCTGCCACCCGGACTGCTGCCGGTGGCGCACCTCGGCACTGAGCCGGTCGACGAGGAAGCCGATCGTCGCCGGGTCGGTGCGGTCGAGGACCGCGCCCGTCTGCGGGAGCTGCGACAGGGCCGCTAGGGCTCCGGTGTGGTCGGCGAGGACATAGAGGTGGGTGTCAGGAGCGGCGGCCACGGCGGCGAGGGCCATCGTCAGGGCTGTCGTCGTGCGTCCGGCGCCGACCGAGCCACAGACCGCGGTGAGTGGAAGGTCGGGCAGCGACAGTGCCGCGAGGTCCTGTCGTTGAGCGTCCGGGTCGTCCTCGACGCACCATGTCGCGGCGGGATCCCGGTCGGTGAGGAGACGGGTCGTCGGCAACGGCGCGAGCCACGGCGAGTCGGGTGGTTCATGATCGCGGGCGGCGTCAGCGATGAGGCTGACGAGGTCGCCCTCCTGAGGGATGGCGACCGGATGCGCACGGGTCGTCACCGTGCCGTCGGACCAGGACACGTCGACGGTGATGGTGCTGCTCTGATCCAGACCTGACACGGTCGCGACCTGGACCGCAAGGAGATCGTCGGATCCGCAGCGGACGAAGGCGCGTCCCGGGAGGTGGCGGGGGATGGCTGCCGCGTCGTCGGCGTCGATGACATCGAGGGAGTCGCTCCGGTCCCGCACGCGCAGGGCGATGCGCAGATTGATGTTGGCGCGCATGTCTGCGGTGACCACACCGGCCGGGCGCTGGGTCGCAAGCACGAGGTGGAGTCCGAGCGACCTGCCGACGGCCGCGAGGTGGACGAGGCCGCTGACGAAGTCGGGCAGCTCGTCTGCAAGGGCGCGGAACTCGTCGACCACGATGACGAGTCGGTGCAGGTGCGGCAGACCGCTGTCGGCTGCCCTGCTGCACTGTCGGTATCCGGTGATGTCACTGACGCCCGCGCGCGCCAGGAGCTCCTCACGGCGGCGGATCTCGGCCCGCAGGGACCGCAGCGCGCGTAGCGTGAGACCGGGGTCGAGGTCGGTGACGAGGCCGACGATGTGGGGGAGGCGCTCGAGGCCCGAGAAGGCCGACCCACCCTTGTAGTCGACGAGAACGACGGCGACATCCTCGGGCGGATGCTCGGCTGCAAGGGAGGCGACCATCGTGCGCAGGAGCTCGGACTTGCCCGACCCCGTTGTGCCCCCGACGAGGGCGTGCGGCCCTGCACTCGCGAGGTCGAGCCGGACTGGACTCACGGCATCGGCCCCCAGCGTCACCCAGGCTCCGTCGTCGGCTGCAGCCCAACGTCGCGCGATGTCGGACCTCGTCAGGGGACAGCCGGGCTCCTGAAGGGCCGTGATGAGGGCGAGGTCATCAGGCAGGACAGAACCGGCTTCGGCGTCGCGAAGTGGCGTCAGACTCCGCGTGATCCTTCCCACCCAGCTCGGCGACACCGCATCGACCCGCAGCACGGACTGGTCCGTGCCCTCGATGGACAGGCGGCTCGACCCGGCGCACGAGGTGTCGAGCAGTGCCCGTGTCGCGGTCACCCGGTCGTCGGTGGCCACGACGATGAGGCCCCGACCGTTCTCGGTGCGACTCAACGCCGAGAGAGTGGTGAGGTCGCCGCTGTCCAGGCCGGCTGCGCAGACGATGAGAACACGCGTCCCGGGGTCCCCGTGAGCTGCCGCTGAGGCGACATCACGGAGGAGCCGTGGCGCAGGACCGGTCCGTACGTGGGGGATGCCTGCCCAGGAGGAGCGGTCGGTGAGGATACGGAGGTCGGCGGGGGAGTACAGCGTGACCAGCTGACCGATGAGGGTGTCCGCGGCACCACCTGCCGCGTCGCCGACGATGTTCAGCGATCCGATCCACGCGAGGTCCAGGATCACTGGTGCGTCGCGCAGTCTGGGTCGGGTCGTGCTGCCGGCCTCGTTCCACGCGACGCCGGACCCTGTCTCGCCGAGACCGATGCGAACGGGCAGAGGTGCGTCCGGGCCGCTCTCCCGCCCCCAGAGCGTGGTCCCCGGCGTGGCGGCGATCTGGACAATGGCGGCCGGGTCGGGGAAGGTGGCCGCCCGCCAGTGCCGCTCAGCCGCCAGTGCGGTCGTCCGTTGCTGGGTACACCGGGAGACCGCAATCTCATGTCGTCGGCTGTCCTCGGCATACGTCCTGCGCGTGCCGATCCGGTCCGAGACGACGTTGCCGAGGACGAGGAGGGGTGACATCAGGCCCAGGAGCAGGAAGTGGGGACCGAGAAACCACGCGATAAGGATGGCGACGGGTACGGGCATGAGCGCGGCGATCCACGGCACCCGTCGGCGAGCAGGCCGCTCCGGGGCTGGCGGCACCGTGATCGTGGTCGTGGGCGCGTCCGGCACGGCGACCGCGGTCCGGCTCACGCTCAGAGTGCCGTCCCCTCGCGCACGCGTGGCGAGTGGCAGGATCCGGCTGGGCCGGACCGTCAGGGTGGTCTTACCCATGGTGATGACGGCACCCACTGCGAGCTCCGCCGATCCGTGGTGAAGAACGACCCCGTCGACGACAGTGCCATTCTCGGACCCGAGGTCGGTCAGGACCAGTCCGCTCGGGGTGACATCGAGGCGTGCCTGGGAGCGGCTCAGGGTGGGGTCGGCGATCGTGAGGGTGCATCCGACGCGACCGACGGTGTGTGATCCCGCAGTGAGGGGAAGTGAGCGACCGGCATCGGGCCCACCGGTGACGGCGAGCTCCGTCGTGGCCGTGCGGGCGGTCCGTGTCGGAGGGGACCAGCCGGCACGCTCGACCACACGCACCGAGGTGCCGGTGAGCAACGGCGGTGCCCCGAGCAGGGCTGCCTCAGGGAGGAGCTGGTCGCCGATGACGAGGGCGTCGCCGTCAACGCCGAGGGTGCGGGCCAGGAGCGCGGCGATCCGGTCGGCCCCCAGCTCCTCGCTCGGGCAGCCGGGCGGCGTCGTGAGCGTGATCCGTTGAGCGTGCGCGCTCACGGATCCCGCCCGGACCGAGAGGTGGATTCTCATCACTCAACGGTAGGCAGAGCGGTGCGACACCTCACGACGTTATCCACAGCGATGATGTCAGGGCCGTCGAGAGCCTCGATGGAAGTCAGTGACTGCTGTGCACGTGACCGTTTCGCGTGAGGCCGAACGACGGGACCCGGCACCCGGAGTCGGGTGCAGGGTCCCGGCGTTGTTGCCGGGAGGCGTGCGTCTCAGGTGTTCGCAACCTCGGTGAGGCGCTCCTGGACCGATGAGGGTGCCGGCGCGTAGTGGTCCGGGGTTCGGGTGAACTCACCCGACCCACGGGCCAGACTGCGCAGCACCTGCGTGTAGCGGATCAGCTCGAACGCGGGAACGTGTGCAGTGACCGTCGTCCGGCCCGGCTCCC
>DUPF01000096.1 GCA_012838445.1 Intrasporangiaceae bacterium
AGCAGCGCCGCGTCCTTGTAGTCGATGTTCTCGATCTTGGCGACCTTGAGCGGGTTCGCCTTCTTCTTGGGCTTGCGAATGGCGGGCTTGGCCATCGTGGTGCTCTCCTTCTCGGATGAGCCCGAGGTTCACCTCGGGATGGATGTTCGTTCTCGTTGTATGTGGTGCTCGACTCGATCGATCAGATCGCCTCGGGCGTGGATCCGGTGGGTCAGAAGGGCGGCTCGTCGTAGGCCGGCGGGGTGTTCCACCCACCGCCTTGACCGCCCTGCTGCTGACCACCCTGCTGGGGGCCACCCTGGCTCTGGGACTGACCGCCCCAACCGCCCTGCTGACCCTGCTGGCCCTGGGACTGACCGCCCCAGCCGCCCTGCTGGCCGCCGCCTCCGCCGCCGGCCCACGGGTCGTCCTGACCCTGGCCGCCGCCGAAGCCACCGCCGCCACCGCCGGAGCGCTGGCCCTTGGTGACCTTGGCCGTCGCCCACCGCAGGGAGGGGCCGACCTCGTCGACCTGCATCTCCATGACGGTGCGCTTCTGACCGGTCTCCTTGTCGTCCCAGGAGCGGGAGACGAGGCGACCGACGACGATGACCCGGTCCCCGCGGTGCAGGGATTCGGCGACACTCTCGGCGGCTTCCCGCCAGATCGAGCAGCGCATGAACAGGGTCTCCCCGTCCTTCCAGCCACCGCTCTCCTTGTCGAAGGTGCGCGGCGTGGACGCGACGGTGAAGTTCGCGACCGCCGCACCGGAGGGGGTGAAGCGGAGCTCGGGATCCCCGGTGAGGTTCCCGATGATGGTGATGACGGTTTCTCCAGCCATGAGCTTCCTTAGGTCAGGGGCGTGTCAGAGGTCGGTTCGATTCGGATCGACGGTGGATCGGTGTTGATCGGCGTCGAGTCGAGGTCGGGTGGGGTGAGTCGTGCGATCGCTCAGGCGCCGGGGCGGAAGAGCTTGGTGCGCAGGACCGATTCGTTCAGGCCGAGCTGGCGGTCCAGCTCCTTGGCCGTGGCCGGCTCGCTGGTGAAGTTGACGACGGCGTAGATGCCCTCGGCGCGCTTCTTGATCTCGTAGGCGAGGCGGCGACGTCCCCAGATGTCGATGTTGTCGATCGTGCCACCGTCGGTGGTGATGACTTTGAGGAACTTGTCGAGCGAGGTGCCGACGGTGCGCTCCTCGGTCTCCGGGTCGAGGATGACCATGAGTTCGTACTGACGCATGCTGATAACCCAGCCTCCTTCGGTCTAGGCGGTCACGGTCCTTCCGTGACAGGAGGGTTGCATAGTCCACCGACAAGGCCGGGAGGTTATCCACAAACCTGTGCGACGCATACCCCTGATGGCAGGCGGACGCCGTCGCGCGCGGCGAACTTCACTAGGGTACCCGCTCACCCCGCGCTGACGCGAACCCGCAGGCGCCCACTCATCGCCGAAGGTGGGCAATCCGGCACCCCTCCCCCGCGAGGGTGGGCGATCCGTCGGAAATCCCCGCCCGAATCGACCGATCGCCCACCTTCGCGAGGAGTCGACGAGGAGCGCCCCCGGACTACCCGTCCGGCGTCGCGACCGTCTCGCTGGACGGCGCTACCGCGGGGACAGGCGGCGCTGCAGCGGGGTGCAGACCCTCGCGCATCCCGCCGAACCTGACCTCCTCGGCGACCCGGAACGCGAGATACCCGATCCCGACGAGCCGGATGAGCAGGAACAGCGCGTACCACCCGGCCGGCAACCCGCGGCTCGGACTGTCCAGGCCGCCGATGTAGAGCCACACCATAGGGAAGTACAGCACCTCGGTCCCCGCCCAGATGAGCATGTCGCGCCAGGTCAGCGAGCTGAGCGCGACGAGCGGTGCCAGCCACAGTGCGGCCTGGACCGGGACGCTGGTGGAGAGGATGAGCACGATCGCCATCGCGAACAGCGCGAGGTCGGCGAGCGCCGGTGGTCGCCATGCGACCCGCACCAGCCAGAGCACCAGCGCGATCGCGACCGCCCACCCGGCCAGGGCGATCCACGGGGTCCAGCCGCTCGGCACCGCACGCCCGGCCAGGGTCGGCAGCAGCGCAAGCGAGCCGTAGGACGGGATCGCCTCCCACCACTGCCGCAGCGGCGTCGTGACCGCCCCCCACCCGGTCGCCCAGGCGAGTGCGAGCAGCACCGCCACGGTGCCCCCGAGCCCAGCGAGGAACCGGCCGAGCCCACGCCGGGTGCGCACCGCGAGCACGACCACGACGATGACGAGGATGAGCGCATAGCTCTTGGCCAGGACGGCAGCCCCGAGGAGCACCCCGGCGGGCAGGTCCCGGCGGCGACGCCACGCGAGCAGTCCCGCGACGGCGAGGACGACACCGACGATGTCGGCGGAGATGAGCAGCGCGGTCGCGAGGGCCGGGCACAGCACGAGGAGCAGCGCCCGGTCCCGCCGACCCGGATCGGCAGTGCAGTGGTATGCGGTGATCGCCATCGCGAGCAGCGCCACCGCGAGCAGGGACACCAGGGCCCAGAGCAGGACGTACCCCGTCTGGGCGCTCTCCCCCGAGCCGCGGACCGCCAGGGCGACGACACGCATCACCGATGCGGTCACGAACGGTTCGGCCAGGTCCTGGGACCCCTTGATCGAGCCGAGCGCGAACGGCAGGTCGGAGTAGCACACCCGCCACAGCGGACCCTGTCCGCCGAAGCCGTTGCTCAGACACCAGCCGCGCAGGCCGAGCGCCGCGAGGATGGGCAGCGCGGCGAGCAGGACAGCGAACTGCGCGATCCCCCGCGCCGAGCCCGCCCGTGCGCTGGTATGCGTCCCGAGCGGGCCGCCGAGGACCCGCCAGGGGGTCTGGGTCGGCGCCGCAGTCCCCGAGCGGGTGTCATCCCGGTCCGGTGCCTCGATCACGCAGCGACTCTAACCGGACCGACCGGTGGGTCGGTGCTAACCGCCGCCGGTGGTGGCGGTCGGTTTGGGCTCCTTGCCCGGCGGTTGGGTCGGTCGTCGCGTCTGACCCGGTGGCTCCGGGGTGTTTGTCGGCTCCGTCGGCGGTTCCGTGATCGTCGGGTCCGGGGTCGGCACAGTGGTCGTCGGGTCCGGCGCCGGTATCTCGGTGGTCGGCTCCTCGGTCGGCTCCTCAGTCGGTGTCTCCGTCGTCGGCTCCTCGGTCGGCGCCTCGCTCGGCGTGTCTTTCGGTGGCGCGGTCCGAGTCGGTCTGTTGCTCTTCCCGGTACCGGCGGGCTCCGGGAACGGGATGACCTCGGTGCCCTCGAGGGCGACCTTCATGTAGTCGGTCCAGATCCGCACCGGGATCGTGCCGCCGGTGATGCCGCCCTCCCAACCGGGGACGTCGGTCATCGCGACCGGGCTGCCGCCCTCGTCCTCGAACATCCCGACGGCGGTCTCGAGTTGGGGTACGAACCCGTTGAACCACGCCGAACGGAAGCTCTCCGATGTGCCGGTTTTCCCGGCCGAGGGCCGCCCGAGGTTCGCCCCCGCATACCGTCCCGATCCGTCCCTCGTCACCATCTGGAGGGCGTCGACGAGATCACTGACCTGATCGGCGTCGAAGACCTGCTCCTTCTTCGGCGCGGCCGCATAATCGATCGTGCTGTCCTGCTGCGTCGAGGTGATCTTCGCGACGAGATACGGCTCGATCCGCTCACCGTTGGCGGCAAAGGTCGCAAACGCGCGGGCCATGTCCTGGACGCGGACCGTCGCTGTGCCGAGGACGTTGGCGTAGTTGTCCTCGAGTCCTTCGGCTGGCACGCCCGCCTTCACAGCCATTTCGGTCGTCTTCTCCGGTCCGATCTCGATATTGAGCGCCGCATACGCGGTGTTGACCGAATTCTGCGTTGCCTTGCGCAGGTCGATCGTGCCGTAGGAGGTGCCGCCGAAGTTCTTCACCCGGCCGCGTTCGTTGCCGACCGACTCGAACTCCTTGAAGTACATCGGAGAGTTTCCCCGATAACGGGACTTCGTCGAGATGCCCTCCTCCAGAGCGCCCATGAGGGTGAACGGCTTCCACGTCGACCCCGCCTGCATGGTCGCCTGGGTGGCGTTGTTGAACTGCCGGGCCTGGAAGTCCTTGCCGCCGTACATCATCGTGATCGCGCCGTCGCCGGGGACGATCGACATCGCTCCGATCTGGAGGTTCTCGGTGCCCTCGCCAGTGGGCAGCCATTCCTCCACGGCGGCGACGATGGCGTCCTGCTGCGGCTTCTGGATGGTGGTGACGATCCGCAGCCCGCCGGTCTCGATCTGGGCATCGGTCAGTCCGACCCGGCCGGTCAGCTCCCGCTTGACCGCATCGGTGATGTAGCCGAGCGGGCCGGGTGCCCCGCGGTACTGCTTGCTCTCTACGACGGTCGGGAAGTCGGCAGCGTCACGGTCGGCCTGGTTCAGCCAGCCTTCACTGACCATGCCGTCCATGACATAGTCCCACCGGGCCTTGGCTGCGGCGGCGTTCTCTATCCCCACGCCAGGGTCGAGGTAGGAGGGTCGCTGGACCACTGCGGCGAGAAGGGCTCCTTCTGCAACGGTCAGATCCTTGACGTCCTTGCCGAAATAGGCCTGGCTCGCGGTCTGAATCCCGGATGCGCCACGGCCGAAGTAGATCGTGTTGAGGTAGTTCGCAAGGATCTCGTCCTTGGACAGTTCCCCGTCGACCTTCAGCGAGATCAGGATCTCCTTCGCCTTGCGGACGTAGGACCGCTCCTGGGTCAGGTAGAAGTTGCGGACGTACTGCTGGGTGATCGTCGAGCCACCGCCCTGGCTCGCATCCCCGGTGACGAGTCCGACCACCGCTCGAGCCAGCCCCCGGACGGAGATGCCTTCGTTCGCGTAGAAGGTCCGGTCCTCCGCGGCGAGGACAGCGTTGCGGACGTGGGTGGGGATCTGGTCGATGCTCACGGAGTCGCGGTTGATGTCGGAGAGCCGATCCAGTTCGGTCTCGCCGTCGGCGAAGTAGATGACCGATGCCTCCGCGAGGGCCGCATCGTTCGGCTCCGGGACCGGTGTGACGGCGTAGGCAATGACGATCCCGACCATACCCAGCACCCCGAGCGAGAGGATCGTCAGCAGGATTCGCCGGCCCCATCGTGGCCGGGTGGATCGGCGTGCTGCCCGCCGCTCTGCGCGGCTGGCCGGACTCCGTGGGGTCGTCGCCCGCTTCTTGGCAGCGCGACGGGAAGCCGCGGCCGGGCGACGGGATCGAGCGCTCATGGGTGCGGTGTACTTCCAGGCAGGTGATCGGGTGGGTGTCTGACAACACTCCAGTATGGACGCAACGTGCCGGGACTGCGGTCAGTGCCCACCCGTGCATGGTTGGGGCGGAGGCAGGTCGGTGCCGTATGCTGTCGCGAGGCCCAGGTGACAAAGGCCCCGCTTTGTCAGGTCTCCGGTCACCAATCTCAGTTTCAAGAACACAGCCAAGAGCAGGACCGGGTGCGGCGTGGAATCGCTCGCCCTGGTCGAGGAGTACACATGGGATCGATTCGAGTCGCGGTCGTCGGTGTCGGCAACTGCGCGACCAGCCTCATCCAGGGTGTCGAATACTACAAGGACGCCGACCCGGCGAGCACCGTTCCCGGACTGATGCACGTCCAGTTCGGTGACTACCACGTCCGCGACGTCGAGTTCGTCGCCGCCTTCGATGTCGATGACAAGAAGGTCGGCAAGGACCTGGCCGAGGCGATCAACTCCTCCGAGAACAACACGATCAAACTCTGCGACGTCCCGACGACCGGGGTGACGGTCCAGCGTGGTCCGACCCTCGACGGTCTCGGCAAGTACTACGCGATGACCATCGAGGAGTCCGCGGCCGAGCCGGTCGACGTGGTCCAGGTGCTCAAGGACGTCGAGGCCGATGTCCTCGTGTCCTACCTGCCGGTCGGCTCGGAGGAGGCCGACAAGTTCTACGCGCAGTGCGCCATCGACGCCGGGGTTGCGTTCGTCAACGCGCTGCCGGTGTTCATCGCCAGCGACCCGGAGTGGGCGGCGAAGTTCGAGGCCGCCGGGGTCCCGATCATCGGTGATGACATCAAGAGCCAGGTCGGTGCGACGATCACCCACCGGGTCATGGCCAAACTCTTCGAGGACCGCGGCGTCGTGCTGGATCGGACGTATCAGCTCAACGTCGGCGGCAACATGGACTTCAAGAACATGCTCGAGCGGGAGCGTCTCGAGTCCAAGAAGGTCTCCAAGACCCAGGCCGTGACGTCCAACCTCGACGGGCCGCTCGCCGGCAAGATCGAGGACCGCAACGTCCACATCGGCCCCTCCGACTATGTGGCCTGGCTCGATGACCGCAAGTGGGCGTATGTGCGCCTCGAGGGCCGCGCCTTCGGTGACGTCCCGCTCAACCTCGAGTACAAGCTCGAGGTGTGGGACTCCCCGAACTCCGCCGGCATCATCATCGACGCCATCCGTGCTGCGAAGATCGCCAAGGACCGCGGCATCGGCGGCGCCCTGCTGTCCGCGTCGTCGTACCTGATGAAGTCCCCGCCGGAGCAGCGCGAGGACACCGAGGGCCGCGCCCGCCTCGAGGCCTTCATCCGCGGCGACGAGCCCCGCTGACCTCCCGCCCGGACCACACCTTTCTCTCCCCATCCGTTAATGGGCGACTTCACCACGCTTCCGCAGCGTGGTGAAGTCGCTCTTTGCGTGGTGAAGCCGGCGCACGTGCGGGACTAGGCTGCTGTGTCATGGCTCACGTCCACGTCGTCTCCGAACTCGTTGCCAACGTCATGAGTGTCGCGGTCGCGGTCGGCGATGCGGTCGAGATCGGGGACGAGATCGTCCTCGAGGAGTCGATGAAGATGGAGATCCCGGTGCTCACCGAGGTGGCCGGTCGCGTCGTCGAGGTCAAGGTCGAGCCCGGTGATGTCGTCCAGGAGGGCGAGATCCTCGCCGTCATCGAGACGGCCTGAGGCGGCACCGACACAGCTCCTCACGGGCCCGGACTGGGACTGCCGCTGGGCCCCTCGACCTGCCCGACGTGAAGGACCGC
>DUPF01000010.1 GCA_012838445.1 Intrasporangiaceae bacterium
CCTCACCCCTGGCGCCGACGCCGCCGATCCCATCGCGCCTGGTTCCAGCGCTGCCCGAGGGGGTTCATCATGATGTCGCCGAGGGTCGTGCCGGTCGCGATCGCCAACAGGGTCGCGCCGGCACCGAGGAGCGTGGTGATCCCGGACTGCACGGTCAGCGAGCCCGCGTACGGTCCGGCGGAGACCATCTCGTAGAGCGCGCGGAAGATCGCCAGTCCTGGGAGCAGCCCGAAGGTGGCCGGGATGATGATCGTCATCGCGTTGGAGCGGACCCGCTCGGCCACGAGCCGGCCGAGCACACCGATGACGACCGCGGCGACCCCGGTCGCGATCGTGACCCCGAAGCCGGCCCACTCGCTCAGCCCCCGATAGATGACGACGGCGGTGACGCAGAGCAGCGCGATCGGCACGATGAGCCGGCGCCGCGACTGGGCGGTCACCGCGGCGGAGGCCCCGAGCACGAAGGCACCGGTGATCGCGGCCCCCGCCGGGGAGGCGAAGGACCGCAGGTCGAGGACGTCCGGGGAGACGAACGACATGTCCAGGACCCGGGTGATCGCCAGCCCGGCGGCCAGTCCCCCACCGACGCCGATGATCAGACCCGAGGTGTTGAGGAGCACCGCGAGGACGCGTCCTGCACCGGTCACCTGATATCCGGAGATGACGTCCTCGACGGCAGCTGCCATCGCCCGCCCGGGCAGCAGGATGATGATCCCGCCCGCGACCATGTAGGCGAAGTCGGCCCCCGACAACGGCACCGGGGTCTTCACCCCGACGACGTAACCCAGCCACGCGATGAACGTCCCGATGAACGCCCCGAAGGCCATCTGGTAGAACTCCGGATAGCCGTGCCGCCCGAGGAACTTCGTCGTCCGGTGCACCGCAATCCCGGCGAGCATGGCCACGAGCGCCGCCACCGGGCTCGCCCCGAGCATGAAGGTCACCGCTCCGGCCAGCACACCGGTCGCGAGCAGCACCAGCAGATCCGAATAGTTGCGTCGCTGGATCTGTATGCTCCGCAACCGTTCTCGCACCGACTCGGCATCCCATTCCTCGACGATGACCTGTTCGACGAGTTGGTGGATCGCGTCCAGTCGGGCGAAGTCCTGGCGGGCGCCCTGCACCACCCGCAGCCGGGTGATGGTCCGACCATCGGGCAGGACGCACTGCAGGTGCATCGACTGCAAGGTGATATCGAGGTCGAGGCGCTGCAGTCCGGCTGCCGCGCCGACCGCGATGACGCTCGCCTCGACCTTCGCGGCCGCGGCACCGGAGCGGAGCATCAGCTCCCCGAGGCGCAGGGCGATGTCGATCGCGTCGAGGGCGGCCTGGTACTCGGCAGCAGCAGCCAGCTCCTCCGCCGGTCGGGGTATCCGGTAGGGCGTGTGCCGGAGCCGCTCGACGATCGGCATCGGCTCGGTGGGGGTGTCCCCGGTCCACAACCGTTCCAGGCGTCGGTCCGACGGCTCGTAGTCCGGATCCCCGAGCGGGTGCGGCTTATCGCTCACGACGGATCAACGGGTCGGCAGGTCCGGAGGCCCGGTCAGCGGCCACCAGGTCGGAGCTCCCCCGGACAGGGACACGAGCCACACCACCGCACCGAGCGCGATCACGCCAAGAACGATGAGCCAGATCTGCCGGCCGGTCGCGGACGGAGTGGCACCGCGGACCAGGCTGCGGGTCCCCCGCCGCAGGCTCGCACTGCCCGGACCCCACCAGGCGGTGAGCACACCACCGAGCGTCCCGGCCGCGAGCGGGATCGGCTGCACCGGGCCCAGCAGGCCGCCGGTGGCTCCGGACAGCCCGAACGCGACCGCGAACGCCACTCCGGCAGCGACGACGAGCGGCACGATGGAGAACAGCACCGACCCGATCAGCCCGATCGCGAAATGCACCGGGCTCGCGGCCACCGCCAGCGGCATATCGGAGCGGCGCACCCCACGTTCACTGCGACGCAGCACCAGGCTCGTCACGGACCGATCGGCCGTGCGCGCCACGGCACCGAGGACGACGAGCAACCCGAACGCGAACAGCGGCGCGGCAGCGGCCAGAGCGACGAGAACCCCACCGACAGCAGCGATCTCGACACTGCGTTGCGGCCGACCGATCCGCGGGTCAACCCCGTAGGGGGTGCCCATCGCAGCCTGCCAGTCGCTTGTCTCGCCACCGCCCTGGGGGTATGCGGTGGAGCGGTCGTCGACGAACGGCGCCGGCGGCCGGGGTGGGGGCGGCGGCTCCGACTCTCCCTCGGCGTACTCGGCGGAGTCGATGACCTGGGTGTGCTCCGACCACCGGGCGCCTTCTTCGACCGACTCGCCCCGCGCATACCGGCGCAACGCCTCGACGACCTCGTCGCTGCTCGGGCGGTGCTCGGGGTCCGGGCTGAGCGCGGCCCGCAGCAGTGGCCGCAGATTCGGGTCCAGGCCCCGCAGGTCGCTCTCGCCACGGGCGACGCGCGCGAGCACCGCCTCCATCGGCCCGCGCCCGAACGGCGGCTGCCCGGTGGCCGCGAAGACGAGGGTCGCCGCCCACCCCCACCAGTCGGTCGCGGGCGAGACCTCGGCTCCTTCGACGATCTCCGGGGCGAGGTAGCCGGGGGTGCCCATGACCAGTCCGGTCATCGTCAGCCGGATGTCCTCGACGGCGTGGGCGATGCCGAAGTCGATGAGGATCGGGTCGCCGTCGACGATGAGGACGTTGCCGGGTTTGAGGTCCCGGTGCACGACCCCGGTGTCGTGGATCGCCTCGATCGCGCTGGCCAGTCCTTCGGCGAGGCGGGTAAGCTCCTCGACGTCGAGCGGTCCGTTCTCGGCGACATAGTCGTCGAGGGGCGGTCCGGGGACGTACTTCGTCACTAGATAGGGGCGGGGTCCGTCGAGGTCGGCGTCGAGGACCGGCGCGACGTTGGGGTGGCGGATGAGTTCGAGGGTCTCGACCTCACGGGCCAGGCGGGCCCGGGCGTCGGGGTCGTGGGCGACGTGCGGGCGGAGCACCTTGATCGCGACGGCTCGTCCCTGCCGGTCCAGGGCGAGGTGCACCACGCCCATGCCGCCCTCGCCGAGCTGCTGGACGAGGCGATACGGGCCGAGCCGGGAATGCTCGGCCAAGGGCGGCTCGTCGCCGCCGATCACCTCAGTCGTCATACCTCAACCGTACGTCCCCTTCGGCCGAAACCGGGCCACCGCATACTCCAGCGGGGTCCATGTCGGCCGTCCCGGGGCTACTGGTTGATGTAGGTGGTGAGGTGGTCCCGCTCGCTCTCGAGGTTGCTGATCCGGCTCTTGACGACGTCACCGATGGAGACGATCGCCTTGAGTCGGCCGTCCTCGACGATCGGCACGTGCCGGATCCGGCGCTCGGTCATCGTGCTCTCGAGGGACTCGACGTGGTCGTCGTGGGTGCAGGTGAACACGTCGCTCGTCATGATCGCCGAGACCGGGCCGGTGAGGATCTGCGAGCCGCCGGAGTGCAGGTGCCGGACGATGTCGCGCTCGGAGACGATCCCGCCGACGCTCTCCCCATCGTCGGAGACGACGACGGCGCCGATGCGGTGGTCGGCGAGCAGCGCCAGCAGGTCGGAGACGGTCGCCTCGGACCTGATCGTGACGACCTTGTCGCCCTTGCTGCGAATGATGTCGGAGATCTTCATGGCCTGCTCCCTCTCCCTGCGCGGTCGGTCCACACGGTATGCCCAAAACCCTAGTGGGCGTGCTGCCACCTGACCAGTGATGACCAATGAGCGGTCACTCACCCGCCGCCATTTCTTCGCGATTGCGAAGTTGTGGCGGTGGGCGCGGCAGGGGCGGGGCCGGTGGAGGCCCGCACGACGAGTTCGGGACGGAAGATGTGCTCGCCGCGGCGGCTGGCCGAGCCGGCGATCTCCTCGAGCAGCGCGAGCACCGCGGCCTCGCTCATCCCCGTGACGTTCTGACGGACCGTCGTCAGCGGCGGCTCGGTGAACGAGACGAACAGCGAGTCGTCGAAGCCGACGACGCTGACGTCCTCGGGCACCCGCAGCCCCCTCGTGTGGATCTCCCGGATCGCCCCGAGTGCCATCAGGTCCGATCCGCAGACGATCGCGGTCGCCCCCTCCTCGAGGAGCCGCTGGGCGGCCATGGCCCCGCCCTCGACGGTGAACAGCGTTTGCGCGATGAGGTGATCGATGTCGTCGCGGCCGACGATGTCGCGCATCGCGTGCCGGAACCCCATCCGTTTGCGGACGACGGGCACAAACCGTTCCGGTCCGACGGCGAGCCCGATCTCGGTGTGCCCGAGGTCGGCGAGGTGCCGCACCGCCAGTTCGCTCGAAGCGACATCGTCGTTGGAGATGAACGGCGCGTCGACGGTGTCGATGAAGCCGTTGACGAGGACGATCGGCAGCCCCTGCTCACGCAGCCGCTGATACCGGGCCGGGTCGGTGTTGAGGTCGGCGTGCTGCCCGGAGACGTAGATGATCCCGTCGACGCCACGGTCGAGCAGCGCCCGCACATAGTCGTCCTCGTGTACCCCGCCGGTGGTCTGCGTGCACAGCACGGGGGTGTACCCGTTGCGGGCCAGGAGGGTCTCGATGGTCTGCGCGAAGGCCGGGAAGATCGGGTTGGTCAGTTCGGGGGTGATCAGACCGACCAGTCCGGTCTCCTTGGGTCGCAGTTTGGCCGGCCGTTCATACCCGAGGTGGTCGATCGTCGCCAGCACCTTGGCGCGGGTCTTCTCCGCGACGCCGGGTTTGTTGTTGAGCACCCGCGAGACGGTCGCCTCGGAGACCCCGGCCAGCTGGGCGATGTCGATGAGCCGAGCCGGTTTCACGACGACTCCTGCCACGGCGGGCGGGCACTGGCCGGCGTCGCCCAGGAGAGTATGCGCACCCCCGGTCCCGTAGCCGTCAGCACCACATGCGTGGGGTCGCGCAGGTCGACCTCCGGACCGTACATGCTCCGCGCCCCGGCCACTCCGGGCAGGCCCTCCGTGGGGAGCCGCACCGGTTCGTGGGCGTCCCGGGCGAGGTGGACCAGGACCGTCTCGTCAGGGTGCTCCCGGAGGTAGACGATCGCATCCCCCTGGGCGTGCAGGAAGCGAAGTCCCCCGTGCCGCAACGCAACTGAAGTCTTCCGGATCGAGATGAGCGAGGCATACACGTCGAGGATCTGCTCGTCCCAGTCGCTGTCCGACCAGGGCATCGGGCGGCGCCCGTCCTCGCCGAACTCACCGGCCATGCCGATCTCGTCCCCGTAGGTGAGCATCGGCGTCGGTGGCAGCGTCATGAGCATCCCAGCCGTGACCTCGACGCCTCGGGCGTCGGCCCCGACGAGGGTGCGCACCCGCGTCGTGTCGTGTGAGCCGACGAGGTTCCACGACCCGCAGAGCGCCGCCCAGCTCACCCGGGAGGTGAAGTCGACGATGGTGGCGACGACGTCCTCGGCCGGCCGGGTCGGCATCCGGGCCGGGGAGCCGAGGAAGGGTGCGTCGAGTCCGTGCTGACGCAGCCAGGTCCACACCGGTTTGGTGAAGCCGGAGTAGTTCATCACCCCGTGCCAGCCGTCCCCGGGCAGGTCGGGGCTGTAGTCGTAGAAGTGTTCGGCGACGAGATACGCATCCGGTCGTTCCGCGACGGCCGCTTCACGGACCCAGCGGGCGACGTCGAGGTTGTGGTCCTGCTCGCCGTGCCGGCCGGTCATGTTCGCCACGTCGATCCGCCACCCGGACAGCCCGGCGCGCAACCAGGTCCGGATCACGCCGTCCTCCCCGCAGAACGCCTCGCGCAGCGACGGACTGTCCCAGTTCAGCTTCGGCAGGGTGGACACCCCCAGCCAGGTGTCGTATGCGCCGCTCTCGTCGATGAAGTACCGGTCCCGGGTCGGGCCACTCGGGTCGGCGACGGCGGCGGTGAACCACTCGTGGGCGACGCCGGTGTGGTTCGTCGTGACGTCCCCGATGACGCGCATCCCCCGCTCGGCGGCGGCGGTGCACAGCCGCTCCAGGGCCGCGACTCCACCGAGGAGCGGGTCGACGGTGGCGAAGGTCGTCGCGTCGTAGCGGTGGTTGGAGCGGGCCGGGAAGAACGGGGTCAGGTAGATGACGTCCACCCCGAGCCGCTCGAGATGGTCGAGGTGGTCGATGATCCCGTCGAGGTCGCCGCCGTAGAACTGCCGTCCCATGACGTCGCGACCGATGTCGACCGGGTCGCTCCACGCAGCGGGCACCGCCCAGTCGGGCGGCTGCCGAGTGGCGGCGGCAGCACTGCGGGCGAAACGGTCCGGGACGATCTGATAGACCACCCCGTCCCGGATCCAGTCCGGTGCCGGGGGGTATGCGGTGAGCCGGAAATCTGATCCGTCCGGGACCTCCCGGGGCCACAGTCCCGCGGCGTTGAGCACCGCATACTCGTGCGGGCCGCCGGTCAGCACCCAGCGGTAGGTGGTGATCGCCCGGGTCAGGGTCAGGTCGGCGGTCCACCACGTCTCGAGGTCGTCGCTGCGCTGCACCCGGGTCGGCGGGTAGTAGTGCTCCCCGTCGCGGGTGGAGCGCAGGTGCACGCCGGTGAAGCCGGCGGTCCGGGGGACCCGGATCCGGACGGTGACGGTCGAGCCGATGCCTGGGGCGGGGTCGCTGACATAGAGGGCTGAGCCGTCGTGATGCGGCCGGCTCAGCCCATATCCCCAGACACCGGCGCCGCTCACTTCACCGAGCCGGACGTCAGCCCACTGACGAGCTGCTTCTGGGCCAGCAGGTAGATCATGACGACCGGGATCGAGCAGAACAGGGATCCGGCGGCGAACTGGCCGAAGAGACGGTTGCGTTCATTGCCGATCGACATCGACCACAAGCCGACCGCCACCGTCTGGCTGTCGACGTCCCGCAGGAAGATCGAGGCGAGCATGAACTCGGAGAACAGACCGATGAAGGCGATCATGAACACGGTGACGAGGATCGGCATGACGAGCCGGAGAGTCATCGTGAAGAAGATCCGGGCGTGGCTGGCCCCGTCGACCTTGGCTGCCTCGTCGAGCTCTCTGGGGATGGTGTCGAAGTACCCCTTGAGCAGCCAGACGTTGGCGCCCATCGCACCACCGAGGTAGATCAGCGCCAGGCCTCCGATGGTCGACAGGCCGAGGGCCGGGATGATCTCCCCGATCTTCGCGAACATCAGGTAGAGCGCGACGAAGGTCAAGAGCGCCGGGAACATCTGCAACAGGAGCAGTGAGAGCAACCCTGCACGTCGACCGGTGAACCGCATCCGGGAGAACGCGTAGGCCGAGGCCGCTCCGATGAAGACCTGACCGAAGGCGCCGATCGTGGCGATGAGCATGGAGTTCTTGAACCAGGTCAGGTAGGGCCGGGCCGGGTCGTTGAACAGTTTGTCGAAGTTGGCCAGGGAGATGTCGTTGGGCAGCAACTGTGACGTGGTCAGGCTGCCCGCCGGGTTGAGCGCGGCCGAGATGAGGAAGACGATCGGGAACAACGCCCAGATGACCGCCACGATGGCCAGGGCATGGCGCCACCAGACGGTTCCGGTGACCCCGCTGTGATGGGGCCTGGCGAACCGGGACCGAGGTGCGTCGGCCGCTTCTGCGACCAGTGGGGTGCCGGAGACTGCGGAGGGCTGCACGGTGCTCATGTCAGTTGATCTCCTCGAGTTGCTTCGTGCGCCTGAACGTATTGCGGACAGAAGTGGACCTCATCAGTTGATCTCCTCGAGCTGCTTGGTCCGCCTGAAACCCGTGTAGGACATCAGGGCGACGATGGCGAAGATGACGATCGAGACGGCCGACGCCAAGCCATAGTTCGGTGAGACACCGGAGAAGGCGAGACGGAACGCATACGTGATGAGCAGGTCGGTCGATCCGATACTCGTATTGGCGCCTTCGAACGGTCCACCTCCCGTGAGCAGGTAGATCAGGCCGAAGTTGTTGAAGTTGAAGGCGAAGCTCGCGATGAGCAACGGACCGACCGCGACGAGGAGCAGCGGCATGATGATCTTGCGCAGCGTCTGGAAGGCGTTGGCCCCGTCGATCTTGGCCGCCTCACGGACATCCCCGGGGATGGACTGCAGCGCACCGCTGCAGATGAGGAACATGTAGGGGAAGCCGAGCCAGAGGTTGGTGATGAGGATCGCGGCCTTGGCCGACCACGCTCCGCCGAGCCAGTTGACGGAGAGCCCGGTGAGGTCGTTGACCAACCCGTAGTCCCGGTTGAACATCGCCGCCCAGAGCAGCGCGGTGACGAAGCCGGGGATCGCATACGGGAGGATGAGCAGGGATCGGTAGATGCCCTTGCCGCGCACCCGGGGATCGTTGAGCAAGAGCGCGAGGAGCATGCCGAGGAGGAACGTCGTGATGACCGACAGGGCGGCGAAGGCGACGTTCCAGAGGAAGATCTTGAGGAATCCGCCGCGGATGACCGGGTCGGTGAAGATCGTCTGGAAGTTCTTCAGGCCGACATTCTCGCGCCACCCGGTGGTCAGCGGGGCGCCCTGACCGTCCTGCGGGGTCCAACGTCCGTCCTGGGGGATGTAGACCTTGCCGGTGCGGGTGTCGGTGACAGTGTCGGCGGCTTCGTCATAGACCATCGTCGCCTCGCCCTGGAAGGCCTCGGAGAGTCCGACGTTCTTGATGCCGCCGCGCCCGTCCGGGGTGGGGACGGCGAAGGTGTTCAGGTCGGCGCTGCGGGCGTTGACCTGGCGCGCGTCGAGGACCGTGTAGCCGGGGGCCGCGGTGACCTTGCCGGTCGTCGTCTTCTCGATGCCGTCCTGCTCTATGTCAGTGATGCCGTCGATGGTGCCGGCCCGGACAACGCCCTCGCCGTCGGTGAGCAGGAAGGTGAGCTCGCCGGTGGCCGGGTCGGCGCCCTCGGGGACCGCGATGGAGAGGCGGTAGCGTTGCGCACCCTCGACCTCGAACACCGAGTTGGCAATCGTGATGTTGGTCGCCTGCTCCTTGGTGACGCTGTTGGCCAGACCGTAGTTCGTGAAGGAGGTCGCCACCGTCTGCACCATCGGCCAGACCTGCAGGCCGAGCAGGAGGATGAGCCCCGGCAGAAGGTACTTCATCGGGATGAAGCGCCGCGTGGAGTAGACGACGAGCACCGACATGACGATGAAGGCGACGAGGACGATCCACACCCCGTAGCCGAGATTGATCATCCGGTTGCTCACCCACAGCCCGAAGGCCACGATGGCGGCCAGGCTGGCCCACTTGACGACGTGGAGCCACAGCGGCGCCTGCGGCGAGGCGTGCGGTGCGGGTGGACTGGGGGGCGACGACACTGATGCCTGAGCCATGGACGACGACCTTGTCTATGAGTTCCGGGGCGAGTCTGGGTGGGGGGACGAGCTGCGTGCGGTGGGCTGATCCGGTGCAGGGTATGCGTCGGGTCCGGTCCGCAATGACGGACGGTATGCGTCGGTGCGGTGACCGAGGGGCGTGGCAGCGCCCGGCTCGGTCACCGCACCAGAGATGTCACGGCGTCGGTTCTCCTAGCCGTTCTTGATGTTGGCGATGATCTCGTCCTGCGCCGCGGTGAAGCGGGTGGTCGGGTCCTGGCCACTGATGACGTCGGCTCCGGCCTGGCCGAGCGGGCCCCACACCGAATTCATCGCGGGAATGTTCGGCATCGGTGCAGCACCTTCGCCGGCGGCCGCGAAGGCCTTGACGTCGGCGTCCTTCGCGGAGACCTCACTCAGCGCCTCGAGGTTGGCCGGCGGACGACCCAGGGCCTCGAACAGCGCCAGCTGGACCTCCTTGCGCGGGATGTAGTTCGTCACGAACTCCTGGGCCAACGTGGCGTTCTTGGCCTTGCTCGAGACGTAGAACAACTGGACACCAAGGAACGGCTTCATCGCCTCGCAACCCTCGAAGGAGGGCAGGTTCGTGACCTCGTAGTCGATGTTGGCGGCCTTGATGTTCGTGATCGCCCACGGTCCACCGATCATGAAGGCGGCCTTGCCACCGGTGAACAGGCCCTCGGCGTTGTCGTCGCCGACGGAGGTGGACAGGATGCCGTCCTTGCCGAGCTTCGCGAGTTCCGCGGCGCCCTTGAGGGACTCCGGCGAGGCGACGATGACCTCGTCGGTGAAGCCACCGTTGGCGTCCTGCTTGAAGATGCCGCCACCACAGGCCGACAGGTAGGGGTAGGTGTAGTAGGCGTTGCCGGTCTGACCGACGGGCTGGATGAGGACGTTCTCGGCCTTGCCCTCGTCGACGGCCTTCTTGCCGGCGGCGACGAGCTCCTCCATCGTCGCGGGCGCATCAGGGGCGAGCGCCTTGTTGCGGATGAGCGCGAGGTTCTCGGTGGCGTAGGGGACGCCGTAGTTCTGACCGCCGAAGTTCGCCGCGGCCACGGCGTTCTCGGCGAACTCACCGGCGACCTGGCTGGACAGCGGCACGGGGGCCACGACACCGGCCTGGACGAACTCGCCGAGCCAGTCGTGGGCACCGACGACGACGTCCGGACCCTGCTCGACCTCGGTCGCCTCACGGAACTGCTTGCGGGTCTCGACGGCAACCTGGACGGCGGTCGTCACGCCGTTCTCGGCACCGAACTCCTCGGCGAACTTCGTGATCGTCTCGGCCCGGTCGGCGTCGGTCCAGATGACGAGGTCGACGTTGGCGTCACGCTGGGGGGCCTCGGTGCTGTCGTCCGCAGGTTCGGCGGGGGCTTCCTCGGTGGTCTCGTCGCTGCCGGGGGTGTCGGTCGGGTCGGCCGCCGGAGAGCCGCTCCCGCCACACGCCGAGAGCAGCAGGGCCGGAGCCGCGAGGGCCACGACCAGCACGTTGCGCTTACGCATGTTCACTCCTGAATCGTCGGGTCCCGCCACCGTTGCGGCGGGTCGAGGTTCGCCGGCGAACGTCTGGG
Source organism: Intrasporangiaceae bacterium (assembly GCA_012838445.1). Taxonomy (GTDB): domain Bacteria; phylum Actinomycetota; class Actinomycetes; order Actinomycetales; family Dermatophilaceae; genus F2B08. The sequence continues at coordinate 10,852 of DUPF01000010.1, forward strand.
CCCGAGTTGATCCGGCCGGAGAACTGGTCGCCATCGGCCTCGCTGCGCCCCAGCCTAGGGGAGAACGACAGCGAATGGAAGTTCTTGCTGCAAGAACTTGCAAAGATCTCGCGGGCCGTGGCTGCGACGTGATGCAGATCATGGGCCGACACCCGGTTTCCCAGCCGCCTCCCAGCTTCGACACAGCCGTCCATCAACGCCGGCCCCTACAGTCCGAGTTGATCCCCGCCGCCTCCCGAAAGGGCCCTGAGTATGCCTGTGCACCGTGCCGTCGCCGCAACCGTCCTGGTCCTCGCCGTCGCGGTGAGCGGGTGCAGCCAACAGCGCGAACCGGCAGCGGCGCCGGACCCGTCCCCGGCGTCCGCGGCGGCCGCGCCGAACACCCCGACCGCCGACGGAGCACAGCCCGAGGCGACCCTGACCGCGGCCGACCTCATCGGCAAGGTCCAGGGGCTCATCGCCCGACACTGGCCGCACCTGCACAGTGCGTGGCCGGACGTCGACTACACCCGCCACGCCCTCGTCCTCGCCCAACTCGGCGACGACGGCACCGTCGCCGACGCCTGGTTGGCCGACACCACGCAGACCCGCCGGCTCACCCCGTCCGAGACGGCAGCCCTGACCGTTCCCGAGCCGGGCGGCTACGCCGCCGCCACCGTCGACGGTCGACCGTCCGTCGTCATGACCATGGACAGCGAGGACGGGCCGGAGACCGGGGACGGGAGCATCACATACCGCATCGCGACCCACGAACTCGTGCACTTCTACTACCAGGATCAGATACCGCAGACCGAGCCGAGCGGACGTACGCAGGGTTATCCGATCGACGCCACACCCCGGCTGTACCGCGCGATGCTCTACCGCAACCTCATCGCCGCCTATGACGACCCGGCGAACGCCGATGTGTCGCTGCGGCGGGCCAAGTACTGGCACGAGAAGTGGCAGGCCGAATACCCCGACGAGGCCCGCGACTTCCGCGACCCCGACATCGCCGAGGGCACGGCCCGCTACATCGAGATCCTCGGCACCGTCGTCGGCGACTCCGTCCCCGGCGCTCAGCGCGACAAGCGGCTCGGCGAGGCGATCCCCCGCGACGAGACCTTCACGTCCGCTGAGGGCGAGAGCTACGAGCTGGGGCTGGTCGCCGGACTGCTCCTCGATCGCACCACGCCGACCTGGAAGGACGGGTTCCTCACCCGCGGCACCACCCTCGTCGACGAACTTCTCGCCGGGTTCTCCGCGCTCCCGCAGGAGCCGGATCCACAGGTGCAGGCCGAGATCACCCGTATCGTCGCCGAGGTCAATGAGCAGGCTGCCACCGAACTCGCCGACATCCTCCGGGCTCGCACCGACACCACCGTCCCGATGCTCAAGGTGGTCATCTCCGACGTCGAGGGCAGCTTCCAGAGCACCGGACAACTCATGGTCGGCGAGGATGACGTGGCCACCGGCATGGTCGTCCGCTACGACGCCGGCGGCGGCACGATCGACCTGCGCGGACTCCCAGTGCAGAACGACTACGACGATACGACCGGCGAGATGAGCCTCCTGATCCCGCTGACCATGGCGCACACCGTGACCGCCGGGAAGCTGTCTGTGGACGCCGACACCCTCGCCGTCGAGGACGTGGCGGTGTCGACGAGTCAGCAGGACGGGCGGACCGTGCACACGGTCACCGCCACCGGATAGCGTCACGACCCCGGCCGCGGCACTGCCCGCCCCAGCCGCCACCATCACCCTCACCCCGCAGCCGCCACAATCACCGCCGAAAGGTGGCATTCCGTCGATTCCGGCCGTGATTTCCGACCGAAAGCCACCCTTCGCGGGGTCGGGCATTCCCTCGCCGAGGCGAGCAGGGCATACTGATGAAACCGCTTACGCCGAAGTATGCGGTTGCAATCCTTTGCAACGGATCGTCCGGCACGTACCTGCCGGCACAAGGAAAGGCAACGACGCCATGGCAACAGTGAAGTACGAAAACGCGACCCGGATCTATCCGGGCAACGACGCGCCGTCGGTCGACCGGCTCAACATCGACATCGAGGACGGCGAGTTCCTCGTCGTCGTCGGCCCCTCCGGTTGTGGCAAGTCCACCGCCCTGCGCATGCTCGCGGGTCTGGAGGAGGTCAACGAGGGCAAGATCTGGATCGGTGACCGGGACGTCACCAACCTCTCGCCCAAGGACCGCGACGTTGCGATGGTGTTCCAGAACTACGCGCTCTACCCGCACATGACCGTTGCCGACAACATGGGCTTCGCCCTGAAGATCGCCGGTGTCGAGAAGTCCGAGATCCGCAAGCGCGTCGAGGAGGCCGCGAAGATCCTCGACCTGACGCCCTACCTGGAGCGCAAGCCGAAGGCCCTCTCCGGTGGTCAGCGCCAGCGTGTCGCGATGGGTCGGGCCATCGTCCGCTCCCCGCAGGTGTTCCTCATGGACGAGCCGCTGTCCAACCTCGACGCCAAGCTCCGCGTCCAGACCCGCACCCAGATCGCATCCCTCCAGCGCCGCCTCGGTGTCACGACCGTTTACGTCACCCACGACCAGGTCGAGGCAATGACGATGGGTGACCGGATCGCGCTGCTCAAGGACGGTGTCCTGCAGCAGGTCGCCAGCCCGCGCGACATGTACGACAAGCCGGCCAATGTCTTCGTCGCCGGCTTCATCGGCTCCCCCGCGATGAACCTCATCGCCGTGCCGGTCACCTCCGATGGCGTCCGCTTCGGCAGCCACAAGATCGAGGTCGAGCGCGATGTGCTCGCCAAGGCCGGCAGCCACGTCATCGTCGGCGTGCGCCCCGAGGACGTCGAAGTCCGCACCGAGGACGACGGTCTCGAGCTCGAGATCGACGTTGTCGAGGAGCTCGGCGCCGACGCCTACGTCTACGGCCGCCCGGTCGCCACCGACGTCACCCTCGAAGGCAGTGAGGAGGGTGGTGAGCGTCCGTTCATCGCCCGGGTCGACGGCCGCCGCGTGCCGAACAAGGGCGACCGGATCTACGTCCACCCCAAGGCCGAGCACCTCCACGTGTTCAACAAGGAGACCGGCGAGCGCCTCGCCTGATCCTGCTCGGCAACCGCTTCGACCGCGGTGGAGGGCCGTCCCGCCCGGGTCCGGGTGCGGTCGGCCTCCGCCGCGGTCGGCTCTTTCTCCCATGAGGTGAGGTGAGGATGGCTCTCCAGATCACCGCTGCCCGACCCGACCCCGGGCTGCTCGACCTGCCCTGGCAGACCCCGTTGGAGGAGTGGCCCGAGTCGATCCTCGCGGCCTTCCCCCGTGGGATCTCCCGGCACGTGGTCCGGTTCGTCAAACTCTCCGGGCGGGTCGTCGCCGTCAAGGAGATCAAGACCGACATCGCCCGGCGCGAGTACGACCTGCTGCGCAACCTGCGGCGGTTGGACCTGCCCGCTGTCGAGCCGTATGCGGTGATCGCCGGCCGCGTCAGCAGCACCGGGGAGCCCCTCGACGGGTGTCTCGTCACCCGGCACCTGCAGTTCTCCCTGCCCTATCGCGCGTTGTACAGCCAGTCGCTGCGTGCCGGGACCGCGAGTCGCCTCATCGACGCCCTCGCCGTGCTCCTCGTCCGGTTGCACCTCGCCGGGTTCTGGTGGGGGGACGTGTCGCTCTCGAACACCCTGTTCCGGCGCGATGCCGGAGCCTTCGCCGCCTATCTCGTCGACGCCGAGACCGGCGAACTGCACGACCAGCTCAGCGACGGGCAACGTGAGCACGACCTCGACATCGCCCGGGTCAACATCGCCGGCGAGTTGATGGATCTCGAAGCCGGTGGCCTGCTCCACGAGGACCGGGACCCGGTGGCCGTCAGTGAGCGGATCATGAGCCGCTATCGGGAACTGTGGGCCGAGTTGACCGAGACCGAGATCGTCGACACCGGTGAGCGGTGGCGCGTCGATGACCGGATCCGGCGACTCAACGCCCTCGGCTTCGACGTCGGCGAGCTGTCCATGACCACCGACATCGGCGGCACGACCATCTCGATCCAGCCCAAAGTCGTTGATGCGGGCCATCATTCACGACGCCTGCTGCGCCTGACCGGACTCGACGTTCGCGAGAATCAGGCGAGGCGACTGCTCAACGATCTCGACGCATACCGCGTCGCACTGGACCGGCAGGGGGATCAGGAGGAGAACGTCGCCTTCGACTGGCTGCACGATGTCTACCAGCCGATCACCCAGTCGGTGCCGCCGGAGCAGGCCCGCAAACTCGAACCGGCCGAGTTCTTCCACGAGTTGCTCGAACACCGGTGGTATCTCTCCGAGCAGGAGCAGCGGGACATCCCCCTCGAGGAGGTCAAGGCCGACTATCTGGCGCGGATCCTGCCGACGAAGCCGGACGAGAAGGACATCGTCGGCGTCGACACGGTCGAGATGCCGGTCATCGCCTGGGACGACTGAGCCGCAGCGCTAGAGCGGCGAGAGCCACGTCCAGCCGGGGACGTTGCGGGAGACCCAGTAGACCACGATGACGACCAGCATCGTCCACAGGACCCACGGCGGGGCCAGGGAACGCAACGGCTCCCCCCGCCACAACCGCCGGGTCCAGCGCACCAGGCCCACGAAGAGGATCCCGAAGGCGAGGACGGCCAGTGGGTTGCGCTCCATCGCGGTCACGAGATCGCCGTGCGCGAGAGCGTGAATGGTTCGGGTGCTGCCGCATCCGGGACAGTAGAACCCGGTCAGGGTGAGGAACGGACAACTGGGCGCGATACTCGGTTGGTTCGGATCCCAGACGTGCATGAACGCCCCGATCGCGGCGATCCCTGCAGCGCTGAGCGCAGGACCCACCATGCGTCGCCCCCGTGAGGTCGGGGGCGACGCCGGTGGTGCCTGATGCAGGTCGATCATGCGTGATGCTGCTGTGGTCTCGTGACCTGGACTACATGGTCGACGGGTCGAACGCGGCCATACCCGCTATGAGCACGCCGGCGTAGATGATCGAGCCGACGATGCCACCGACCAGGCCGATGATGGCGAACAACTTGGCCTTCTTCGACGCGTCCAGGGCGCCGGCCTGGTCGCCCATCGTCCACTTGCTGTTGACCTGGGTGGAGAAGACGATCGACGCGATCCCGAACGGCAGGCAGCACAGGATCGACAGGATCGCCAGGACGAGGTAGTTCGGGGGTGCCTGGCCAGCAGGCCCTCCGGCGGCACCGCCGTAGGGGGGCGGCGGGGGCGGCGGAGGGGTGGAGCCGTAGTCAGACATTGCAGTCCTTCCATGACGGAGATGGGTCAGTCGTGTGCCTGGTGAGTTGTCCCCCGGCCCCGACTGCTTGAAATGGCGGGACCGATCTTAGTCGGCTGAAGAGCGATGCCGCGCAATCTCGTACAACGTGACCCCGGCGGCGAGTCCGGCGTTGAGCGACTCCACTGCCGAGGACATCGGGATCGAGACGATCTGGTCGCATGTCTCCCGCACCAGACGCGACAGGCCCTTGCCCTCGGAGCCGACGACGACGACGAGCGGTTCGGTCGACAGTTCCAGCCCGGGAAGCTCGACATCACCGTCCATGTCGAGGCCGATGACGAAGAAGCCGGCCTTGCGATAGTCCTTCAGGGCGGCGGTGAGATTGCCGGCCTGGGCGACCGGAATCCGTGCTGCCGCACCGGCGCTCGTCTTCCAGGCCGAGGCGGTCATGCCGACCGAGCGGCGGGCCGGGACGACGACGCCGTGCCCCCCGAAGG
>DUPF01000097.1 GCA_012838445.1 Intrasporangiaceae bacterium
ACGGCGGTCTCCAGTTCGATCTGCCGACCTGGCGCTCGGTCCGCGGCACCGACTTCGCGGCCTACCCGCACCAGGCGACCCGCGAGCAGCAGATCACCGTCGCCAACCGGCTCTATGCCCAGCGCGGTCTGCAGCCCTGGGGCTGCCGCCACGCAGCCTGAGGCGACAGCACCGCTGCCATCGCGCAGCACCACCATGACGGCCGGCCTGATCTAGGCTGGCCGTCATGCTGTCTGCCCGCGACATCCGCGCCCTCGCGGCCGAGCTCGACATCCGGCCGACGAAGCAGTGGGGGCAGAACTTCGTCATCGACGCCAACACCGTCGAGCGGATCGTCCGTCTCGCCGAGGTGGGCGAGGACGCCGTCGTCGTCGAAATCGGCCCGGGCCTCGGCTCGCTGACTCTGGCGCTCCTGCCGCGCGTGCACTCCGTTGTCGCCGTCGAGGTCGACCCGACCCTCGCGACTGCTCTGCCGGACACGGTGGGGAAGGTGAGCCCCGCATACCGCGACCGGCTGACCGTTGTCCACGCGGACGCGATGAAGATCGACACGCTGCCCGGGCCGGCGCCGACCGCGCTCGTCGCGAACCTGCCGTACAACGTCTCGGTGCCCGTCGTCCTGCGGTTCCTCGAGTGGTTCCCGAGCATCCGGACGATCCTCGTCATGGTCCAGCTCGAGGTGGCCCAGCGGCTTGCCGCCGCCCCGGGGTCGAAGATCTATGGCGTGCCGAGCCTCAAGGCTGCCTGGTATGCCGACGTCCGGCTCGTCGGGACCGTGTCCCGCTCGATCTTCTGGCCGGTTCCCAATGTCGACAGTGGTCTGGTCCGCCTGGAGCGGCGCGAGCCGCCCCAGGTCGGCGTCGCCGTGGATCGCGCTGAGGTGTTCACGTGCATCGACGCGGCCTTCGCGCAACGGCGCAAGACGCTGCGCGCCGCCCTGGCCGGGTGGGCTGGGAGCCCGGCGGATGCCGAGGCGGCTCTCGTGGCGGCTGGCGTCAGCCCGCAGCAGCGCGGGGAGCAGCTGACGGTCGAGGACTTCGCCAGGATCGTCGCCGCACGCGGGAGTCACGACGCGTAAACCCGATCAAGAACTAGGCAATTGCCTAGTTCTTGATCGGGTCTGCGGCGGGGGGTATGCGCCGGGGACTACTTGTAGATGACGACCCGGGTGCCGATCGGCATGTTGTTGTACAGCCACTCGGCGCCGGCCCAGTCGCGCAGGTTGATGCAGCCGTGGCTGCCCCAGTCGCCGTTCCAGCCGGAGCGCGCAAAGCCATAGCTGTAGTGGAACGCCTGTCCGCCGTAGAAGTAGGACGTGAACGGCATCGGGGTGTTGTCGTAGGAGTAGCTCACCTCGTCGCGCACCTTGCGGAAGATGGTGAACGAGCCCTCCTTCGTCGAATAGATGCGCTGCCGGCCGCTGGTGTCATAGGCGCGGCCACCGAAGCGGGCGTCGAGGGTCTTGATGATCCTGCCCTTGCTGACGTAGTAGACCTTGCGGTCGGACTTGGACGCACACACGACGACGCCGCTGGTGTAGCAGCGCGGGTCGAGTCGCGGCGGGGCCTTGCGGGTCAGCGTGACGCTCGGGCTGATGTAGTGGCGGCCGTTGGCGGCGACGACGGTGCGGAAGGTGTAGGTGCCCGGGGTGCTCGCGCCGTAGGTGAGCGGGACGGCGTAGAAGCCGTTGGCGTCGGTGGTGCCGGTGCGGCTGGTGGACCAGCTCCCGCCCACGAGGGCCTGGACGGTGACTCGCGTGTTCGGGGCGCCCTTGGCCGTGCCCCAGATGTTCGTCGACGTGTGGATCTCCCGGGTGCCGGCGGTCGCGGCTGAGACGGTGACTGCCAGGGGGGTGCGGGTCAGGGTCACGCTCGGGCTGACGAAGTGGCGGCCGTTCGCCGTGACGACACTGCGGAAGGTGTAGGTGCCCGGGGTGCTCGCGCCGTAGGTGAGCGGGACGGCGTAGAAGCCGTTGGCGTCGG
>DUPF01000098.1 GCA_012838445.1 Intrasporangiaceae bacterium
ACGACCGCATCGTCGTCAAGTCCCTCGAGGCCGAGCAGACCACTGCCTCCGGTCTTGTCATCCCGGACACCGCGAAGGAGAAGCCCCAGGAGGGCGAGGTCGTCGCGGTGGGCCCCGGCCGCTGGAACGAGGACGGCGACGAGCGCGTCCCCATGGACATCAGCGTCGGCGACCGCGTCATCTACAGCAAGTACGGCGGCACCGAGGTCAAGCACGGCGGCGAGGAGTATCTCATCCTCTCCGCCCGTGACGTCCTCGCCATCGTCGGCTGACCTCCCGCGCACCCCGAGGGAGTATGCGGTGAGCGGCTCCGCGGAGCTGCTCACCGCATACCCCCGCGAGCCTTCGGCTCGAACCACAGACTCCTGAATCACAGACTTTCGAATCACTGACTCAAAGGACAGCAATGGCAAAGGAACTGGAGTTCCAGGACTCCGCCCGCAAGGCGCTCGAGCGGGGCGTTGACGCGCTCGCGAACGCCGTCAAGGTGACGCTCGGTCCCAAGGGCCGCAACGTCGTCATCGACAAGAAGTGGGGCGCCCCGACGATCACCAACGACGGCGTGACCATCGCCCGGGAGATCGAGCTCGAGGACCCCTACGAGAACCTCGGCGCCCAGCTCGCCAAGGAGGTCGCCACCAAGACCAACGACATCGCCGGTGACGGGACGACGACCGCGACGGTCCTCGCCCAGGCGATGGTCAAGGAGGGGCTGCGCAACGTCGCCGCCGGTGCGGCCCCGTCGGGCCTGAAGCGCGGTATGGACGCGGCCGTCTCCGCCGTCTCGGACAAGCTGCTCGAGAACGCCCGCGAGATCGAGTCCAAGGAGGAGGTCGCCTCGGTCGCGGCGCTCTCGGCCCAGGACAAGGAGATCGGCGCGACGATCGCCGAGGCCTTCGACAAGGTCGGCAAGGACGGCGTCATCACGGTCGAGGAGTCCTCGACCGCGTCGACCGACCTCGAGTTCACCGAGGGTATGCAGTTCGACAAGGGCTACATCTCGCCGTACTTCATCACCGATGCCGAGCGGATGGAGGCGGTCCTCGAGGACGCCTACATCCTCATCAACCAGGGCAAGATCTCGGCGATCGCCGACGTGCTGCCCGTCCTGGAGAAGGTCGTCCAGGCCGGCAAGCCGCTCCTCGTCATCGCCGAGGACGTCGACGGTGAGGCGCTCTCCACGCTCGTCGTCAACAAGATCCGCGGCACCTTCAACGTCGTCGCGGTCAAGGCGCCCGGCTTCGGTGACCGCCGCAAGGCGATGCTCCAGGACATGGCGATCCTCACCGGCGGTCAGGTCATCGCCGAGGAGGTCGGCCTCAAGCTCGAGTCCGCCGGTCTGGAGCTGCTCGGCCGGGCCCGCCGGGTCGTCGTCACCAAGGACAGCACGACGATCATCGACGGCGCCGGCGCCCACGAGGACGTCGAGGCCCGGGTGCGTGAGCTGAAGTCGACGATCGAGAAGACCGACTCCGACTGGGACCGCGAGAAGCTCCAGGAGCGTCTCGCCAAGCTCGCCGGTGGCGTCTGCGTCATCCGCGTCGGTGCGCACACCGAGGTCGAGCTCAAGGAGAAGAAGCACCGCATCGAGGACGCCATCTCGGCGACCCGCGCGGCCATCGAGGAGGGCATCGTCGCCGGTGGCGGCTCGGCCCTCATCCAGGCCGTCAAGGTCATCGACGGTCTCGGCCTGGAAGGTGACGAGCTCGTCGGCGCCCGCATCGTGCAGAAGGCGGCCTCGGAGCCGCTGCGCTGGATCGCGGAGAACGCCGGTATGCAGGGCTACGTCGCCGTCGCGAAGGTCCAGGAGCTCGAGCCGGGCATGGGTCTGAACGCCGCCACCGGCGAGTTCGAGGACCTCGTCAAGGCCGGTGTCATCGACCCGGTCAAGGTGACCCGTTCGGCGCTGCGCAATGCCGAGTCGATCGCCTCCATGGTGCTCACGACCGACACCCTCGTCGTCGAGAAGCCCGAGGAGGAGCCGGCTGCGGCGGCGGGTGGCCACGGCCACGGCCACGGCCACTGAGTCTCTGACGGCCACGGCCACTGAGTCTCTGACTGAGGGGGCACTGAGTCCCTGACCCATCACGGGTGTGCCGTCCGCGTGAAATGTCACGCGGACGGCACACCCTTTTTCGTGGGTCGGCTGTGGTTCGATGGCGGGAACCCCTGACAACGACGTCGTGGAAGTGAGCACCATGCCCCGAGTCCGCCTGACCTCCTCGAAGCGCCTACTGGCCAGCGCCGTCGCAGCCTTGGCCCTGATCGTCGGATCGCTCGGCGCGGGCAGTGCCGCGGCGGCACCACCGGGGGACCCGCAGGTCGCACCTCCCGGGCAGTGGACCGACCTGACCGCCGGTGAGCTGACCGTCCGCGGCAGCGTCGAGCAGATCTACGTCGTGCACGCAGCGGCCGGGGTGCGGGTCGATGTGCGCGGTCCGCGGGGCTTTCGCGCCGGCGGCACGACCGACGCCAACGGGGCCTCCTCTTCCGCGATGTTCCGGCGGGCGGCGGCTACACGGTTGCCATCGACGGCCACAAGGGCAGGTTCCCAGTCACGGTGCTCAGCCCGACCCAGCACCCGAAGCAACGCTTCTACGACAGTCAGCACCTGGACCCGAGCCAGGGATACCTGAGCACCCGGGATGGGACGCTCCTCGCATACCAGGTCGTCCTGCCGGACCCGGAGGTCTTCGGACCGGGCCCGTACCCGGTGGTCGTGGACTACTCGGCCTACCGGCCGTCGATCGACTTCTTCGACGGGGTCGGCTCGCGGTTCCCGGCGCTGGGTTATGCCGCGGTCGGGGTGAACATGCGCGGCTCGGCGTGCTCGGGAGGTGCCTTCGACTACTTCGAGGAACTGCAGTGGCTCGACGGCTACGACATGGTCGAGGCCCTGGCTGCCCAGGACTGGGTGGACGGCGTCGCCCTCATCGGCAAGTCCTACCCGGGCATCAGCCAGCTGTTCGTCGCCTCGACCCGCCCGCCGTCCCTGTCCGCGATCGTCCCCGGGCATGTCATCGGGGACTTCTACCGGGACGTCGCCTATCCGGGTGGGGTGCTCAACTATGCGTTCGCCGCGATCTTCAGCATGGATCAGGACGCACGATCGGCGTTCCCGAGCTCCTATCCTCAGGTCAACGAGCGGGCGGCGCAGGATCCGGTATGCCGGGCGAACCAGGCCTTGCGCGGCCAGAACGCGAGCATGCTGACCGGTGTCCTCGGCCATCCCTATGACGGGGACTACTGGCAGAGCCGGGCTCCGGAACGGCTCGTGCACCGGATCACCGTCCCGACGCTGCTCATCAACGCGTGGCAGGACGAGCAGACCGGCAGCGGTCCGGCGAAACTGCTCGAACGCTTCGCTCCGCAGACCCCGGCCCGGCTCGTGGCCACGAACGGTGATCACGGTGAGTACTACCGAGGGGATGTGTGGGCCGAGGTGGTCCGCTTCCTCGATGTCTACCTCGGTGAGCGGGACGAGGAGGCGGTGGCCGCATACGAGGCTCAGGAGGACGTGACCGTCCTGCTCGAACTGACCCGTGGCAACGATGCGACCGCCGGGGCCCGCTTCGACCTGCCCGACCTGGAGGCAACCGGCACCGGCGAACGGCTGGTGCTCGGTGCGGACCTGCCGGCCGATGGTTCGGATCCGGCAAGCAGCAGTTTCCGCTACGACCCGCCCGGTCTCTTCGACTTCGGTGGCGGGTGGATGATGCCGGGGCAGAACACCTGGCTCCCCCAGAGTCAGGACCACGTGACCTTCACGAGCGAGCCGCTCGGTGCGGACACGGTCATCGCCGGCTCCGGATCCGCCGACCTGTGGATCGCCGCCGACGCCGACGATGTCGATCTCGAGGTGCTGCTCAGCGAGAGCCGTCCGGACGGGCAGGAGCAGCTCGTCCAGAGCGGATGGCTGCGGGCCAGCCACCGAGCCCTCGATGACGATGCGACGACGACCCTGCGACCGCGCCACCTGCACACGTCAGCGGCGCAGGAGCCGCTCACGCCCGGGGCCGCGACCCACATGCGGGTCGAGTTCTTCCCGGTGTCGCACGCCTTCCGGGAGGGATCGCGGATCCGGGTCTCGATCCAGGGTCCGGGCGGCAACCGGTGGCGCTGGGGCTTCGACCCCATCGCCGGGTCGGTCGATGTCCGGGTGCTCCACGACGAGGCCCACCCCAGTTCGGTCGTGTTGCCGGTCGTGGGTCTCGATGTCGACCTGCCCCCGCTGCCGGACTGCGGGACGGTGAGCAGTCAGCCCTGCCGGCCGGCGTGATCGGCGGGTCCGGCAGAGTCGGTGAGCTACAGGCGGGGCCGGTGAGAACTTGGCTGAGCCCGTGAGGTTCAGGCGGAGGCGACGACGAGACGCTGTCCGCCGAGGTCGACCTCGTCACCGGGATGCAGTTGCCGACCCCGGCGGGTCTCCACCTGGCCGTTGACGCTGACCCCACCGTGCTCGATGAGGTCACGCGCCTGCGAGCCGTCGGTGACGACCCCGGCGAGTTTGAGGAACTGACCGAGTCGGATCATGTCGCCGCGGATCTGGACCGGCTCGGCGGAGGAGTCTGCACGTGAGGACACAGCGACTATTCTCCCTCGATCGAACCGGACCGGCGGGGTGTCCCCGGAGCGGACTGGTCGGCATCCTCGCCGTGACCTGAGTACTCGATGGCGCGTTGCCGCAGGGTCGTCAACGGACCGCAGACTCTCGTGTCGTCGTCCGCGACCGGTCGGGAGTCGATCCGGGAGCCGTTGACGAGCGTGATGGAGTCATAGACCGGAGCCCCACGCACGATGTTGCGGTACCCGTATCGGGTCAGGGTCGAGAGTCGACACCGGGTGTCGAAGGCGAGCACATCGAAGGCGAACGGTTGACCGGTCAACTCCTCGCCGGGTTGCTGGGTCCGGAAGTGGCTGAACGGGCCCCCGCCGGTGAACGTCCCGGCCTGGATCCGGTTGCCCTCCAGGTCGGTGCTGTGCATATGCCCGTGGACGACGACACCGACATCGGTCAGGTCGCGCACTGCCCAGGGTTCGTGGCCGGCCACGAGATCGAGTGGGCGGTCCTGGAACGCAGCGACGAACTGCTCCCTGGCCGGTTGCTGCTTCTCCGCAGATCGGGATCCACTGTCGCCGAACCAGCGGGGGTCGTTGAAGCCGGCCACCCGCAGGCCGCCCAGATCGAACTCGGTGTAGCGGTCCGGCGCGGGCTGAAGGACATGCCCGTTCGGGACCGCGGCGACGGCATCGACGACGCCGTAGTCGAACTCGGACTGCGCGTCGTGGTTGCCCCGGACGAACAGGTAGGGCACCCCGAGTGACTCGATCCCGGCCCGCAGCCCGGACGCGTCGAGTTCGGCGGCGGAACCGAAGTTGACGATGTCGCCGGTGTCGATGACCGCATCGATCTCGTGCTCGGTGACGATGTCCCGCATGAGTGGGTAGAAGTTGGCGCCGTGGATGTCGGAGACGAGCAGCACCCGAAGGGCGATGTCGTGCTCGACAGGTTCTGCGTACTCCTGCTGCAGCGCCTCCGAAAGCACGACGAGGTTCCGCAGATAGGGGGCAACCTGGGCCGACCGTGCCTCGACGCTGTCGAGGATGTCGAGATTGGTCTGCACCGCGGTGAGCAGGCCGGTCGTCTCGAAGTTCGGTTGTCGCTCGACCTGGTAGGTCGTCCCGATCATGGCGGTGGTTGCGCCGGTGGCCAGGGTAGCCGAGCCCAGCGCGGAGACGATCAACCACCGTCGCGGGCGGCGGTGCCGGACCAGCACATAGCTGATGAGGAGCAGGGCGGCGGTCGTGAAGGAACCGACGATGAACCGGATGCCGAGCCGCTTCCCGGTCTCGCTGACTGCGGTGTTGATCTCCTCGCTCGACGGTCGCAGGCTGCTCGCGGACAGATCCGGACGGACGAAGACATCGGTGATCTCCTGCCGGATCTGCGGGGTGGCCACGATGCCCGGGGCCACACCCTGGAACCCGAGTCGAAGATCCCCGAATGTGGTCGGGACGAGCAGGTCGCCGACATCCTGAGGGCTCGGCGAGAGGAACACCGTGGCTCGATAGAAGTCGGTCTCGGTGATCACCGGTGCCACATTCGTCGCGGTGATGCCGCCCAGCGCACTGAGCACCGTGAACGCTGCCGTGGCCAGCACGTGGCGACTCCTGGGCGACCCGACCGGGTGACCGGCCAGCCACCAGGCGACCAGAGCGGTGAGCAGCGGCCAGATCGTCAGCGTTCCGGCGACGATCCGTTGATGCAGCCCGAAGAACCCGCTGCCCATCGACGGGATGAGGGAGAGAACCGCAACCCCGAGGACCACGGAGACCCTCCTGGCCCGGTCCGGGCGCAGCAGGCCCACACCTGTGGGCGAGGCTGCCAGCGCCGGCCAGATCGCGAGCAGCCCGAAGGCCAGACTCGCCACCACCGTGTGCGGCCACGAACTCTCCCCCCGAGCGGTCAACGGGGTGAGCGCGACCGCGATCGTGGAGATGCCGGCCAGCCCCAGAGCGGCACGTCCGACGGCGCGCAGGCCGGGGAGCGCGCCGGCGGTGATGAGGTGCATCACACCGGTCAGGATCAGGGAGGTCGTCATCACCCACCGATGCGGGACCCCCGTGGCGGCGAGCGAACTGATCGACTCCCGCATCGGGTCGAAATCGGCCGGTTGGAGTGACTGTGCGAGCGTCCATCCACCGATCAGAGCCACACTCGCGCCCAGCGAGGACAGCACGCCGGCCCGAGGATAGGACCCGGGGCCGCCGGCGGATGAACTCATCGAGGTCCACTCTAGGGGTTTGCCCGTCGCGACAGCGATGACGCTTTCTGCGGAGCGGGGAGCGAACCGAATGTGGGTAGGTGCCCATTCGGTGATCCACTTTCGCCATGAGGGCCTCCCGCGTGCTTAGGTTGGACATAGCACGTCAGCGTCGACCCTCATGGAGGAATCATGAGCCCCTTGTCCGTCTCCCCCGGAGCGCAACTCAGCGATGAGATGCGCCAGGCAATCGAGAGCCGCCCCGAGAACTGCGCCGTCCAGTTCCGTGACCGGGTCGCCAAGAGCCCGGAGCGGGAAGCCTTCCAGTACCCGGACGCCAACGAGCAGTGGCAGTCGGTGACCTGGGCCGAGGCCGGTCAGGTCGTCGACCAGCTCGCGGCGGGGCTGCTGTCCCTCGGGGTCGAGCCGCGCCAGCGGGTGGCCATCGCCTCCGGCACCCGCTACGAATGGGTGCTGGCCGACCTGGCCATCATGTGCGCCGCGGCCGCGACGACGACCGTCTATCCGACCACGATCCCGGACGATGTCGCATACATCCTGGCCGACTCCGAGTCCCGCGTCGTCTTCGCGGAGGACCAGGAGCAGGTCGAGAAGGTCCGGGGGGTGCGCGACCGGATCCCGAGTGTGACCAAGGTCGTCGTCATGGACAACACCCGCCCGCAGGACGACGGCGGCGGATGGATCATCACCCTCGACGACCTCGCCCAGCTCGGCACCGAGCACCTCGCGGCCAACCCGTCCTCGGTCGACGACGCGATCGCCTCGATCGAGCCGGACGACCTGGCCACGCTCATCTACACCTCCGGCACCACCGGCCGGCCCAAGGGTGCCCGTCTGAAGCACTCGGGCTGGACCTATGAAGGTGCCGCGGTGCAGGCGTACAACATCCTCAGCCGCGACGACCTGCAGTTCCTCTGGCTGCCGCTCGCGCACTCCTTCGGCAAGGTCCTCCTGTCCACGCAGATGCAGGTCGGCTTCCCGACCGCGATCGACGGGCGGGTGGACCGGATCGTCGACAACCTCGCGATCGTCAAGCCGACGTTCATGGGTGCGGCCCCGCGGATCTTCGAGAAGGCGCACGCCAAGATCGTCATGATGCAGGCCGCCGAGGGCGGGGTGAAGGAGAAGCTCTTCAACAAGGCGTTCGAGGTCGGCCTGAAGGTCGATGAGCTCAAGCGCGCCGGCAAGTCCGTCCCCTTCTTCCTCGGTCTGCAGCACGGTCTGTTCGACGCCCTCGTGTTCAAGAAGATCCGCGAGCGTTTCGGTGGACGGGTCCGCTTCTTCATCTCCGGGGCCGCCGCGCTCAACCGGGACATCGCCCTGTGGTTCAACGCCGCCGGCATCCAGATCCTCGAGGGCTACGGCCTGACCGAGTCCTCGGCCGGCACGTTCGTCAACCTGCCGACCCTGAACAAGTTCGGCACCGTCGGCCCGGTCTTCCCCGGCACCGAGGTCAAGATTGCCGACGACGGTGAGGTGCTGCTGCGTGGCCCGGCCGTCATGACCGGCTACCACAACCTGCTCGAGGAGACCGCCAAGAGCCTCGACGACGAGGGTTGGCTGCACACCGGCGACAAGGGCGAGCTGGACTCCGATGGTTACCTGCGGATCACCGGCCGGCTCAAGGAGCTGTTCAAGACCTCCGGCGGCAAGTACATCGTCCCGGGTGCCCTGGAGGGCAAGTTCAAGGCGATCTGCCCCTACGCCAGCCAGTTCCAGGTGTTCGGCAACGAGCGCAACTACGTCGTCGCGCTGATCACCCTCGACCCGGAGGCGATGGACAGCTGGGCGCAGGAGAACGGCATGGCCGGCAAGTCCTACGAGGAGATCGTCGCCAGCGAGCCCGTCAAGCAGATGGTCAGCGGATACGTCGACGAACTCAACAACGGCCTCAACCGGTGGGAGACGATCAAGAAGTGGCGCATCCTCGACCACGACCTGACCGTCGAGTCCGGTGAGCTCACCCCGTCGATGAAGGTCAAGCGCGGCGTCGTCGAGAGCAACTACGCCAAGGTCATCGACGACATGTACGCCTCGGAGCGCTGATCCGAGCGCGTCATCGGCGCAACGTGACCGGTGCCCCTTCCCGCCGAGCGGGGAGGGGCACCGTCGCGTTGGTGGTCGTCGCGTGAAGGATCGTCGCGTCAGGGGTCTCAGCGACTCAGGGATCTCAGGCGACGCCGAGTCCGCGGCGGGCGTGCTCGCGCGCCCGCTCCTCCTCGTCCAGGCCGCCCCAGACGCCGTAGGGCTCCCGGATCGCCAGGGCGTGCTCACGGCAGGCGACGATGACCGGGCAGGCCGCGCATACCTCCTTGGCCCGCTCGATCCGCTGGGCCCGGGCCTTGCCGCGTTCCCCCTCAGGATGGAAGAACATCTCCGGTGGCAGCACCCGGCAGGCACCCTGCTGCTGCCAGTCCCACAGATGCGCCGCCGGGGTCGGCGGATGGGCGACGAGAGTCATGGATGCCACCGTAGGGACGAACAGGTGAAGGTGGGGTCTGCAATTGGTATGCATTCGGTAAGTCCGCTGCACGCCTCCCCACCCGGGCACGAACCGGAGGGGATGAGGGTGTCGGGAGGCCCGCATACACTGGGGCAATGAGTGCTGGAGTGCCCGCCTTCGACGAGTCACCCTTCGCCGAGCTCGGCCTGACCTACGACGACGTCCTGCTGCAGCCGGGGGAGACCGATGTCATCCCCAGCGAGGTCGACACCACCTCCCGACTGACCCGGGAGATCTCCCTGCGGGTGCCGCTGGTGTCCGCCGCCATGGACACCGTCACCGAGTCGCGGATGGCGATCGCGATGGCCCGGATGGGTGGGATGGGGGTGCTGCACCGCAACCTGTCCATCGAGGATCAGGCCTACCAGGTCGACCTCGTCAAGCGCACCCAGACCGGGATGATCTCCAACCCCGTCACCATCGGACCCGAGGCCACCCTCGAGGAGCTCGACCAGCGCTGCGGCGAGTACCGCGTCTCCGGGCTGCCCGTCGTCGGCGTCGACAACGAACTGATCGGTATCATCACCAACCGGGACCTGCGTTTCACCCCGGTCGCCGAGTGGGCGACGACGAAGGTCTCCGAGATGATGACCCCGATGCCGCTCATCACGGCCCCGGTGGGGATCTCCCGTGAGGATGCGACGCTCATCCTGCGCAAGCACAAGCGGGAACGGCTCCCGATCGTCGACGACGACGGACGGCTGGCCGGGCTCATCACGGTTAAGGACTTCGTCAAGAGCGAGCAGTACCCGCACGCCTCCAAGGATGCCGAGGGGCGTCTGCTCGTCGGAGCCGCCGTCGGATACTTCGGCGAGGCCTGGGACCGGGCGACGACCCTGATCGAGGCCGGTGTGGACGTCCTCGTCGTCGACACCGCCCACGGCCACGCCCGTCTGCTCCTCGACATGATCGCCCGGCTCAAGTCCGACCCCGCGACCCGGCACGTCCAGATCATCGGCGGCAACATCGCCACCCGGGACGGCGCCCAGGCGCTCATCGACGCCGGCGTCGATGCCGTCAAGGTCGGGGTCGGCCCGGGCTCGATCTGCACCACGCGCGTCGTCGCCGGGGTCGGGGTGCCGCAGGTGACCGCCATCGCCAACGCCGCCAAGGCGTGCCGTCCCGCGGACATCCCCCTCATCGGCGACGGCGGCCTGCAGTACTCCGGCGACATCGCCAAGGCGCTCGTCGCCGGCGCCGACACGGTCATGATCGGCTCACTGCTCGCCGGCTGCGAGGAGTCACCCGGTGACCTCGTCTTCGTCAACGGCAAACAGTTCAAGTCCTACCGGGGGATGGGTTCACTCGGGGCGATGTCGTCCCGCGGGAAGAAGTCCTACTCCAAGGACCGCTACTTCCAGGCCGACGTCGCCTCGGACGACAAGATCGTGCCGGAGGGGATCGAGGGGCGCGTCGCATACCGAGGAACCGTCAACCAGGTGACCCACCAACTCGTCGGTGGCCTCCAGCAGTCGATGTTCTACGTCGGTGCGCCCACCGTCCCGGAGTTGAAGGCCAAGGGCCGGTTCGTGCGGATCACCGCCGCCGGGCTCAAGGAGTCCCACCCGCACGACGTCCAGGGCATCGTCGAGGCACCCAACTACACGGTCCAGGCCTGACCTCATGTCGCTGGGGGGCGGGGTGAAGTCCGCGGTCGCGGTGCTCGCCGCCGTCATGCTGCTCGGCGGCTGCTCGCGGCAGGTGGAGATCGCCGACCCCCTCGACCCGGCCGTGACCGCAGAGATACGGCGGATCAAGGATCTGCACCTCGCGAGCACCGACCCGGCCTGGCCTGCTGCGGAGTGCGACATCGTCATCTACCGGATCGACGAGGACTCCACCTACGGATGGGAGCACTGCCGCGTCGTCGGCTCCGAGACAGAGTCGGCATGGTCGACGCCGTTCGCGGTCCGCGGAGAGGAGATCTGGCATCCGCAGGACGGCTCGGAGTATGCGTCGAGCCTGCAGGAACGCTTCCCGGCCGACCTGGCCGAGGCCGTTCTGGAGCGCGACCTGCCGACGCTGCCCTGAGTCCGTCCTAGGCCGGTGCCGGGCCGAAGGCGGTGTCCGGATCGCTGCGGGCGTCCCGGATATCGGTGTGCGTGAAGTCCTCGCCGGTGAAGAGCAACGGTTCGCCGGTGTGCTTGGCGAGCGCATAGGACAGGCAGTCCCCGAAGTTGAGTTGCGCGGGATGGCCCGAGCCCTTCCCGTAGACGCGGTAGGCGGCACGAGCCAGGTCGGCGTGCTCGTCGGTGAAGGGCGCGATCTGCGTCCGGGTCAGGGTCAACAAGGCGCTCAGCGCCTCGGGTGCTGACGGGTTGCGGCGGTCCCAGACGATGCCGCACTCGACCAGGGTCGCTGCACTCATCGACGTGTGCGCGGTCGCCATCAGATCGCCCAGTTGCGGGCCGTCGTCCTCGTCGGTGAGCACGGCGATGACGGCGGAGGTGTCGAGGATCATCGCGGCAGTCCGGTCTCGTCGTACAACTCCTCCAGCACCTCAACGGTGGTCGGTGCATCCTGCGGAGCCGGCGGGATGGATGCCACCAGCGCCCGGATCAGGCGTTGTTGCTCAGCCGTCTCCCGATCCCGTCGAGCCTGGTGCTCACGGTCCTGCTCGACGAGGAGGCGGAGGTAGGCCTCGAGCGCGCTCTCGATGGCGCCGGTCTGCGTCTGTCCGGTGCGGCGTGCAACGTCCCGGGCCAGGGAGCAGACCCGTTCGTTCTTGATGTTCAACGCCATGGGTAGAAGTCTACCGAATTGTCTACCTTTCTACCCTCGGACTGTCGTCAGTTTTCGGTATGCGGTGCGCACCGCGATCGACCACCCACCGTCGGAAGGGGGTGGGCCGGATAGGCTGACGCGGTGAACGAGATCGAGATCGGCCGCGGCAAACGCGGCCGCCGCGCCTACTCCTTCGACGACATCGCGGTCGTGCCCTCCCGGCGCACCCGCGACCCGGAGGAGGTGTCCGTCTCGTGGCAGATCGACGCCTACCACTTCGACATCCCGGTCATCGCCGCCCCGATGGACTCGGTCATGTCCCCGGAGACGGCGATCGCCTTCGGGCGGCTGGGCGGGTTGCCGGTGCTCGACCTCGAAGGGTTGTGGACCCGCTACGAGGACCCGTCGGCGCTGCTCGCCGAGATCGCCGGACTCGACGCGGCCGTCGCGACGAGCCGGATGCAGCAGATGTATGCCGAGCCGATCCGGCCGGAACTCATCGCCGAACGGCTGCGGGAGATCCGCGACGCCGGGGTCACCGTCGCCGGTGCGCTCAGTCCGCAACGCACCCAGCAGCACTGGAAGTCCGTCGTCGACGCCGGGGTGGACCTGTTCGTCATCCGCGGCACGACCGTCTCCGCGGAGCACGTCTCGGGCCGGGCCGAGCCACTCAACCTCAAGCGCTTCATCTACGAACTCGACGTGCCCGTCATCGTCGGCGGGGCGGCGTCCTACACCGCTGCGCTGCACCTGATGCGGACCGGGGCCGCCGGGGTCCTCGTCGGTTTCGGCGGGGGAGCGGCCTCGACGACCCGGCGCACCCTCGGGATCCAGGTGCCGATGGCCAGCGCCATCGCCGACGTGGCCGCGGCCCGGCGGGACTACCTCGACGAGTCCGGCGGCCGCTACGTCCACGTCATCGCCGACGGAGGGGTCGGCACGAGCGGTGACCTCGTCAAGGCCATCGCCGTCGGTGCCGATGCCGTCATGCTCGGCGCGGCCCTGGCCCGCGCCACCGACGCCCCCGGCCGCGGCTTCCACTGGGGGCCGGAGGCCCACCACAGCCAACTCCCGCGGGGGGAGCGGGTCGAGGTCGGCGCCGCCGCCCCGTTGCAGGAGGTCCTCTTCGGTCCGTCCCGGATCGCCAACGGCACGACGAACCTCATCGGGGCGCTGCGCCGGGCGATGGCGACGACCGGATATCTCGACGTCAAGGAGTTCCAGCGGGTCGAGGTCGCGGTCGCGCCCTACCAGTGACGTGAGCCACCTCACCTCCGGAAGGAGCGGCGGGAGGGCTACCCTTCAGTAATGACGGACGTGCTGCTCGACCCCCAGACCAACCCCCACGCGACCTATGCCCTCGACCCGGCGCGGGTGCGGGCCCTGGCCGCACTGGCGACCGCCACTGGGGAGGAACGCCGCCTCACCACGCCGCTGACCGGCGGCCCGCTCGCGACCCTGAACCTGTCCACCGTCGACGATGTCGATGCGGCGTGTGCGAGCGCCCGGTCCGCGCAGACCGCGTGGGCGGCGCGCCCGCTCAAGGAGCGCACCGCGATCGTGCTCCGCTACCACGACCTCGTCCTGGCCAACCGCAGCGAACTGCTCGACCTCATCCAGCTCGAGTCCGGCAAAGCCCGTCGGCACGCGTTCGAGGAGATCGCCGACGTCGCGATCTGCTCGCGCCACTACGCCCGCAACGCGGCCCAGTACCTCAAGCCGAAGCGGCGCGGCCCGGGTGCCTTCCCCGGTCTGTCCCAGGCGGTGGAGTCCTACCTGCCCAAGGGCGTCATCGGCATCGTCTCACCGTGGAACTACCCGCTCTCGCTGTCCATCACCGACGCGATCCCGGCGCTCATCGCCGGCAACGCGGTCGTGCTCCGTCCCGACCTGCTCGGCTCGCTCACCGCGCTAGCCGGCGCCGAACTGCTCTACCGCGCGGGACTGCCGCGCGAGGTGTTCCAGATCGTCCTCGGACCCGGCTCGAGCATCGGCCAGGCCGTCCTGGACCGAGCCGACTACGTCTGCTACACCGGCTCGACCTCGACCGGGCGCCGGGTCGCCGAGAGTGTCGCCCCCCGTCTCGTCGGCTACAGCATGGAACTCGGCGGCAAGAACTCCATGTATGTCGCCGCCGACGCCAACGTCCACCGGTCGGTCGAGATCGCGGTGCGCGGCGCCTTCTCGTCCGCAGGACAACTGTGCATCTCCCACGAGCGGCTCCTCGTGCATACCGACATCTATGACCGGTTCGTCCCCGCGTTCGTCGCCGCCGTCAAGGAGATGCGGCTCGGCACCGAGTTGTCCTTCGGCTTCGACATGGGCTCCCTGATCAGCGCCGACCAACTCAAGACGGTCACCGAACACGTCGAGGACGCCCGCGCCCACGGCGCCGAGGTGCTCGCCGGCGGACGGGCCCGGCCTGACATCGGACCCTTCGTCTACGAGCCGACGGTCCTGACCGGGGTCACCGAAGCAATGACCTGCCGCAACGAGGAGACCTTCGGCCCGGTCCTGTCGATCTACCGGGTCAACTCGGACGAGGAGGCCATCGAGCTGGCCAACGACACCGAATACGGCCTCAACGCAGCGGTGCTCACCCGCTCGGTGCGCCGCGGTCGGGAGATCGCCGGACAGATCCGGGCCGGCACCGTCAACATCAACGAGGGGTATGCCGCGGCCTGGGCCTCGATCGGCGCCCCGATGGGCGGGATGAAGGCCTCCGGTGTCGGGCGGCGCCACGGACGCGAGGGCATCCTCAAGTACACCGAGCCGCAGAACGTCACCGCTCAGCGGATCATCGGCTTCGGCGCACCGCCCGGGGTCAGCGACGAGCTCTACGCCGAGTTCCTCACCGTGTCGTTGCGGGCGATGAAGCGATTGGGGATCCGTTGAACGGCACCGGTTCCGGGGGAGGCGGATCGAGGCAGTCCGCAGCCGACTACGACGTCGTCATCATCGGGTCCGGATTCGGCGGCTCGGTCTCGGCGCTGCGGCTGGCCGAGAAGGGCTACTCGGTCCTCGTCCTGGAGGCCGGCCGCCGCTTCGAGGACGAGGACTTCGCCAAGACCTCCTGGGACACGAAGAACTACCTGTGGGCGCCGCAGGTCGGGTGCTACGGGATCCAGCGGATCCACAAACTGCCCGACGTCATGGTGCTCGCCGGCGCCGGTGTCGGCGGGGGATCGCTGAACTACGCGAACACCTTGTATGTGCCGCCCCGACCCTTCTTCGAGGACAAGCAGTGGGGGCACATCACCGACTGGCAGGCCGAACTCGCGCCGCACTACGACGTCGCCCAGTCCATGCTCGGCGTCGTGACCAACCCGTGCGAGGGCCCGGTCGAGGACGTCATGCGTCAGGCAGCCGCCGACATGGGTGTTGCCGAGACGTTCCGCAAGACCCCGGTCGGGATCTTCTTCGGCGAGCCGGGCCGGCAGGTGCCGGACCCCTACTTCGGCGGGGCCGGACCACAGCGCACCGGATGCACCGAGTGCGGCAACTGCATGGTCGGCTGCCGGGTCGGCGCAAAGAACACCCTGATGAAGAACTATCTCGCGCTCGCCGAGGGGCTCGGGGTGCGGATCGAGCCGATGCGCACCGTCGTGCGCCTCGGGGAGTTGCCCGGTGGAGGCGGCCGACTGCGGGTGCTCCATGAGCGGACCGGGCCACGCCACGGCAAGGACCGGCGCGTCACGACCGCCGACCACGTCATCGTCGCCGCCGGGACGTGGGGCACGCAGACGCTGCTGCATACGATGCGGGCCGAAGGTGAGCTGCCCCGGCTCAGCGACCGGCTCGGGGAACTGACCCGGACCAACTCCGAGGCACTCCTCGGCGCCCAGACCCAGCGGGTCCCGGACACCGTCGACCTGTCCCGGGGGATCGCGATCACCTCGTCGTTCTACCCGGACGACGACACCCACGTCGAGAACGTCCGCTACGGACCCGGGTCGAACGCGATGGGGCTGCTGTCCACCCTCCTCGTCGCGGGCGACACCGGTCGGCCCCGGCCGGTGCAGTTCCTCCGCGACCTCATCGCCGACCCGACGCCGCTGCTCAAGACCTTCCCCATGGTGCGGCGCTGGTCCGAGCGGCTCGTCATCCTCCTCGTCATGCAGACCATCGACAACTCGCTGACCACGTCGGTGAAGAAGCGCGCCGGCCGGTGGGTGCTGACGAGCCGACAGGGACACGGGGAGCCGAACCCGACGTTCATCAAGATCGGCCACGACGCCGCCAAGATCATCTCCGCCCGCCTCGCCGCCGCCACCGGTCAGTACACCGTCGCCGGCGGGTCGTGGCCGGAGGTCTTCGACGTGCCGATGACGGCGCACTTCCTCGGCGGTGCCCCAATCGGGGACAGTCCGCAGACCGGCGTCATCGATCCCTACCACCGGCTCTGGGGCCACCCCGGGATCTCCGTCGTCGACGGGGCCGCGATCAGCGCCAACCTCGGGGTCAACCCGTCCCTGACGATCAGCGCCCAGGCCGAACGCGCGATCTCGCTCTGGCCGAACAAGGGAGAGCCGGACCTGCGGCCGAAGCAGGGCGACGCATACCGTCGGATGGATCCGGTGCCGCCGCTGCGCCGGGCGGTCGAACGCTTCACCCACGCCAGCGCCCGCGTCTGAGCCCGAGGCGTCGGGCCTCCCCCGCTCGTCCATCGAGTCGCCCGGTCGCCCACGCGCGGTTCCTCGCCGGTGTCGCGCTGCCTCGTCGGTGCCGCGGTTATTCGTCGCCGACGCTGCAATTGCCGCGGCACGGGACGAAGAAGCACGGCGGGACTCGAACCTCCGCGTCGTGGGCGAACGACTGCGTCACCGGATGGTGGCCCGCATCGCTCGTCGGCGTTCCTTCGCCAGGGCGCGACGCTGCCGGATCTCGCGGATGATGCTCTGTGGGGACTCCAGATCGGACCAGATGACGCGCACGACCTCATAACCCATCTGGCTCAACCGCGTCTCCCGGGCCTTCTCGTCGGCCAGGTTGTGCTTGCCGTCGGCGTTCTGGTACTTGACCAGGCCGTCGAACTCGACGATGACGCAGCCATCGACGACGAAGTCGACCCGACGTGAGCCGGCACCCGGGACCTGCAGTTCGACCTGACTCTCGACGGTGAATCCGGCATCGCGCAACACGATGCGGGTCCGGGTCTCACCGACCGACTCGGCCCGGGGATCGCTGGCCTCCAGGGCTCGAAGCGCGATCGTGCGGTGGATCGGGGGAAGCGTCAGCGCGGCGTGACGGATCTCCTCGCGGGTGCAACGTCCGAGATGCAGGGCGCTGTCCATCGCACACACGGCGGCCATGAATCCCGATGTCGCCGCGACCTGCACACACGCGCGAGCCGGTGCAACCATCGCGTATCGCTCATTGCGCCAGGTGTCCCCATAGGTCCACGGGTTGGTCACGAGGCGGTTGCTCTTGCGACGACGACCCACGCTGCGGCTCTCCACCTCGACAACGCCGAAGTCGACTCCATAGGTGTGGATCCCGAGCATGACGAGCGCGGATTGGTGGCTGGCCCGGTCCTCGGGACGGGAACACAGGACCGCCCGGATCCGCATCCGGTACCGCTCGTCGACGTCTGCGGAATCGTGGATGCTGGCCAGGACATAGGCACCCCGGCGGACGCGGTGCACCTCTCTGCGCCGGATCCGCGTGGTGAGTTCGTCCGGGCTGACCCCCACCCGTGCCGCGTCCGGGGAGCCGAACGCGCCGAACTGTGACCTGGCCATGACTTCGAGTCGATCGTCCATGGACGACACAGTGGCGTGGATTTGTCGATCCTGCAGAAGTTATCCACAGTGATGATGGAGGCGGGTCGGTCGGGAGGCGTCGACGCGAGGTCGGGTCGTTCGGAGGTGCCGCGCTTGTTGGTGCCAGGCGGGGTGGATCGGGGGTGCCGCTGCAATTGCCGTGGTGGGGGACGAACAACCGCGGCAGCGGCGAAGGGTCGCGGCGGCGAAGATACGTGCGCGGAGAGACGTCGACGGCCGTAGGGCGCGGCGGGGGCGAGTAACCCCGGCAGACGGTCCCTAGGCGGCGCCGGGGAAGTGCGCACGCACGGTGGCGGCGACCTGCTCGGGGGTCTGGTCGATGACCGCCTCGCCGTGGAGGCGCTCGAAGTAGGTCGCGTCGCTGCGATACATCGGGATCGGGGTCGAGCGGCTGACCATCTTCAGCAGCACCGAGTATCGGTCGCTGGGTGCCGGCCCGCCACCGGTGAGCGCCCAGTTGAACGACGCCAGGTCCTGCGCATGGTAGGAGCCGAACACCGCCGACATGCCCGTTGCCAGGTCGCGGCAGTCGTCGTCGGTGAGGTCGATGAGGTCCGGGCACCCCTGCACCACACCCCACACCTCGTCGAAACCGACCGGGGACCACGGCGTGAAGAACGACACCCGGCCGATCCGCCCGATCCACCGCTCACCGCCCTCCTCAGCGGCGACGAGCCGGTCCCAGTAGGACCCACTGGGCCAGGCCTGGGAGCGGGTGACGAGGTCGCGTTGCGCAGTGGTCCCGACGTCGTCATGGGAGGACTGCGCATGCGGGTGCACGACCGAACTCCCGCTCGGCGGAAGGTAGTTCGCGTTGATCGAATGCCACATGGGTCGGATCCCATGCACCCCCCGGGTGTATGCGACGAGCGCCTCGAGCAGGTCACTCACCAGGGTGGGGGTCAGGTCGGGCAGGTCGACGAAGTGCCGCTGCGTGTCGTAGAGGGCGACGGTCGGGAACTCGGAGTAGGGCACGACGTTGGGGACGACGACCGCGCTGCCGCGCCGGATCCGTCCCTCGTCGGTGATCGCCGGGTCGATGAGCCCGGTCGCCCGCTCGATCGTCGACGCGCAGAAGGGACAGAACGGTGGGTCGGCGGTGAGGTCGCTCAGATCCGGACGGGGGATCGGCGGCTGTTTGACGTCGGTCATCAGCCGGGCGCTGCGTCCGGTCAACGGGTCGATCCGCACCGTCATCGGCGCCTCGATCGTCGTCGTCGCGTCACCGAGCTTCGGCAGGCGCGCGGTGATCCGGTGCTCGAGGAACTCCAGGTCGGCCATGGCCCCAACCTAGCCGCAGGCCGGGCGGCGCGGGGACCGGGGAGCCGACCGACCGCGGGAGCGGGGTACCGTTGACGGAGCAGGCGTTTCGGCCTGCCCGACCGCGACGACCGAGAGCCAGACCCGTCATGATCCGCACCGCGCTGCAACCGAAGTGGCTCGGCGCACTCGTCCTCGCGATCGCATTCGCCGTCGCGTGCGTGTTCCTCGGCAACTGGCAGTTCCGGGAGGCGCAGGCCGAGACCCGTGGTCAGGAGATCGACCACGCTGCCTCCCTGCCGGTCCAGCCGCTCACCGAGGTCGTCGCCCCACAGAGTGCGTTCCCCCGGGAGGGGTCGACCCGCCGGGTCACGGCGAGCGGGAGGTATGCGCCCGAGCACCAGATCCTCATCGCCGACCGCCGCCTGAACGACGTCGGCGGCTATTGGGTCGTCACCCCCCTCATCGTCGACGAGACCGACGCCGCACTGCCGGTGCTGCGCGGATTCATCACCGATCCGGCCGACGCACCACAGCCCCCGGCCGGTCCGGTCACGGTTGCGGGTGGGCTGGCGCCGGGGGAGTCGCCGTCCAGTCAGGGCGGGTTGCCCGACGGGGTCTACCGCTCGATCGACATGAGTCTGCTCGTCAATGCGTGGGACGTCAGCGTCTACAACGCCTTCCTCTTCGCCACCGACGAGACCGTCGCCGGAGTCCCGGCCGCGCTCGACGGACTGGAGCGGGTCCCACCCCCGACCGGCGAGTCCAGTGAACTCAACCTCAAGAACGCCATGTATGCGGTGCAATGGTGGATCTTCGCGGCGTTCGGCTTCTTCCTGTGGTGGCGGATGGTTCGCCAGGCGCACCGGGAGGAGATCGAGGAGACCGGAGCACCGCATACTGAACAGGAACCCGGCCCGACCGAACCGGAGCCGGCCATCGACCCGACCCAGCAGAAGGAACAGGTGTGAGCACCACCAAGGTCACCGATCCCGAGGCCACTGCGAAGGCACTGACCTTCTTCAAGTGGGCCGCCATCGCCGCCGGAATCGCGATGTTCATCCTCATCACCGAGATGGTGCTGAAGTACGCCTTCGACAACCATGTCCTCACCTGGTGGAGCCCGGTGCACGGACTGATCTTCATGGGACTCGTCGCCGCGACGACCAACCTCGGCTTCAAGGTCGGCTGGCCGCTGACCCGGATCGGGACGATCCTGCTCGGGTCGTGCATCCCGTTCGTGGCGTTCATCATCGAGCAGCGGGTGGCCCGTGAGATCGAGCCGCTCATTGCCGCTGCCACCGCCGATAGGGTTGCGTCGTGAGTGATGCCCCCACGGCGACCGCGCCCATGACGGGCCGGCCCGTCCTCGTCGTCGACTTCGGCGCCCAGTACGCCCAACTCATCGCCCGCCGGGTGCGTGAGGCGAATGTCTTCTCCGAGGTCGTGCCGCACACGATGCCGGCCGCGGAGATGCTGGCCAAGGAGCCGGCGGCGATCGTCCTCTCCGGTGGGCCGTCGTCGGTGTATGCGGACCAGGCCCCCGACCTCGACCCGGCGCTCCTGGAGGCGGGCGTGCCGATGTTCGGGCTCTGCTACGGATTCCAGGCGATGGCCAAGGCCCTCGGTGGTCGGGTGGAACGGACCGGGCTGAGCGAGTACGGCGCGACCCGGGTGCGGATCCTGGACGACACCTCGACCCTGTTCAACGGTCAGCCGCGGGAGCAGTCGGTGTGGATGAGCCACGGCGACGCCGTCGTCGAGGCCCCGGCGGGGATGCAGGTCACGGCCGCGAGTGCCGCAGCGCCGGTGGCAGCGTTCGAGGACGACGAGCGCCGGCTCTACGGCGTGCAGTGGCACCCGGAGGTGGTGCACTCGACCTTCGGGCAGCGAGTGCTCGAGAACTTCCTGCTCCGCGGTGCCGGCCTGGCCGGTGACTGGACCCCGTCGAACGTCGTCGACGAACTCGTCGAGGAGGTCCGCTCCCAGGTCGGGCAGGCGCGGGCGATCTGCGCGCTCTCCGGCGGGGTCGACTCCTCGGTTGCGGCCGCCCTGGTGCACAAGGCGGTCGGCGACCAGTTGACGTGTGTCTTCGTCGACCATGGGTTGCTGCGCTCCGGTGAGGCCGAGCAGGTCGAGCGGGACTTCGTCGCGGCCACCGGTGTGGATCTCGTCGTCGTCGACGCCCGGGAACGGTTCCTCACCGCGCTCGCCGGGGTGAGCGAGCCGGAGACCAAGCGCAAGATCATCGGCCGGGAGTTCATCCGCGTCTTCGAGCAGGCCGCCCGGGACATCGTCGGGGCACACCTGGGTGAGGACGACCACCCCGTCGAGTTCCTCGTCCAGGGCACCCTCTACCCCGATGTCGTCGAGTCCGGCGGTGGGGCCGGGACCGCGAACATCAAGTCGCACCACAACGTCGGCGGACTCCCCGAGGACCTGCAGTTCGAACTCGTCGAGCCGCTGCGGCTGCTCTTCAAGGACGAGGTGCGCGCGGTCGGGCGCGAACTCGGCGTGCCGGACGCCATCGTGAAGCGCCAGCCGTTCCCCGGCCCGGGCCTCGGGATCCGGATCGTCGGCGAGGTCACCGAGGAACGGCTCGAGATCCTGCGGGCCGCCGACCGGATCGTGCGCCACGAGCTCACCGATGCCGGCCTGGACGACGAGATCTGGCAGTGTCCGGTCGTCCTCCTCGGCGATGTGCGCTCGGTCGGCGTCCAGGGGGACGGGCGGACCTATGGGCACCCGATCGTGCTGCGGCCGGTCTCCTCCGAGGACGCGATGACCGCGGACTGGACCCGGGTCCCCTACGAGGTGCTCGCCAAGATCTCCACCCGGATCACCAACGAGGTGCCGGATGTGAACCGCGTCGTCCTCGATGTGACGAGCAAGCCGCCGGGGACGATCGAGTGGGAGTGAGCGGAAATGAGCAGCCGCTGCGGCCGGTGCCTTGTCCGGCACCGGTGCGGTTGCGGCTGCCATTTCCGCGACCAGAAAGCATGAGCCGCCGCCGCCAAAACTTCGCGATTGCGAAGTTGTGGCGGGGAGGTCTGGAGGGTGAGTAGCCGATGAGCGGGTGGCGGTTGGTCGATCCGGGGCGCGAGTGGCCGGCGCCGGAATGGGCCGTCGAGCGGTGGTTCAACACCGAGACCGACCGCACGCTCGCCGGCCTGCGCGGTCAGGTCGTCGTCATCGAGGCCTTCCAGATGCTCTGCCCGGGGTGCGTCAGCCACGGGTTGCCGCAGGCGCAGCGGATCCAGGCGGTCTTCGGCAAGGATGTGCAGGTCATCGGGTTGCACACCGTCTTCGAGCACCACGAGGCGATGACGCCGGTGTCCCTCGAGGCGTTCCTCCACGAATACCGGATCGGTTTCCCCGTCGGGGTCGACACGCACGAGCGCCCGGGCGGGATGCCGGTGACATTCACCCGCTACGGCATGCAGGGGACGCCGACGATCGTGCTCATCGACCGGGCCGGCACCGCCCGGTTCCAGATGCTGGGCCGGGTCGACGACCTCGCTCTCGGCGCCGCGATCGGACACCTCATCGACGAGTCCGCACCCTGACCTGCAGAGGGTATGCGTGACCCCCGAGCCGCGGAACATGCTCACCCGGGCACGCGTTGGGGGAGAATAGAGACCGAGCCGGGCACCGGCATACCGGCTTGCTGTGCACGAGACCTGCGGTGCACGAGAACTGAACCCGCCCGGGAGGAGGGGCCCAGATGCTGACGTCGTTGATCGCGCTGCTCGGCCTCGCTGCGCTCGCGTGGGGTGCGACGCACTATGCCCGCTCCCGGCTCAGCCGCCGACTGGAAAACCGGCGGGAGTTGCACCGACGGATCGCCCTGACGGTCACCGGTGTCGGCGGTCTGGGTCTGCTCGTCCCCGACCTCATCGCCGGACTCGTCGTCACCACCTCGGACGGTTCGGCGCTGTCGACGGTCGGGTGGGTGCTCTACCGGTTCCTCGCCCTCGGCGTGATCGGTGTCGCGGCCCTCGTCATGTGGCTGGTCAGCGATCCGGTCACCTCGAAGGTCCGCCGCGGCCGCGACAAGGTCATCGCGCTCGCCCCGGTCGGCACCGGCAAGGAGGTGCGTCGGATGCGCCGCGGGCTGGGGCAGTTCCCGCAGGAGTGGAATGCCCTCCTCGAGCACGACCAGGCCCTGACCCGGCGGCTGTTGCGCTACCAGCGTGACGCCGATGCGGCCGCTGCCAAGCCGGTCCTCGCCGACCTGCAGCACCCGTTGACCCAGGCGGCGGTGAACGCGATGTTCCGCTGCGACGAGCTGCGCACCATGGCACCCCCGGAGCGGGTCCATGACGTCCTCGCGACGGACTACGGTCGGGCGGTCGCCGCGTTCGACCGGGCCCTGGCCGCCGCCGAGGAGTATGCCGACACGTACCGCGTCTCAAAGGTCACCCCCGCCGAGCACCGGGCCGTCGCGGACGCGACCCGGACGCTGAGCTTCCTGCAGCACAACGCAACGACCCCGCAGGAGCGGAGCGAGGCATACAGCCGGATCAGCGAGCAGCTCACCCGGGCGACCCGGGACACGGCGGGTGCTCAGGGGTCGCAGGCGACCGAACCGATCGTGTCCTCGCACCCGTGGCTGAGCGTCGAGGAGCGGGCCCGGGTCCGCGACGACTGAGTGAGACGGGCCGGGCGCTGCACCGCTCCCGGCTCCAAGGCATCGGGTCGTCTAAGGTTGACCCGTGCTCAGGACGACCGCGGCAGTCATCGCCGGGAAGACGGCACGGGTGCTCTCCCGAATGCGTGGCGGTGGCTCGGCCTTCCCCGGGCTCGTCGCCGAACGGGTCGATCCGAGACTGCTGGCCCATGCGTTGGCCGATGTCCGCGGGGGGATCGTCGTCGTCACCGGAACGAACGGCAAGACGACGACGACCCGGATGCTCGTCGCGGTGCTGCGGGCGCACGGCCGGCAGGTGCTGACCAATCCGACGGGCAGCAACTTCACCCGCGGCGTCATCTCCTCGATGCTGGCCGATCTGCCGCTCAGCGGCCGGGCCCGCGCCGATGTCGCCGTCCTCGAACTCGACGAGGCGCACGCCCTGAAGTTCACCGAGGTCGTCACCCCGACCCACGCCCTGCTCCTCAACGTCGCCCGCGACCAACTGGACCGGTTCGCCGAGATCGACCACACCGCCCGGCTGCTCCAGCAACTGGCTGCCCAGGCCGACACCGGGGTGTGCCTGAACATCGACGATCCGTATGTGGCCCGCGCCCGGGAGGTCGTCCGAGCCCAGGTGCAGGTCGGGTTCTTCGGACTCGACTCCTCGATTGCGCACCGACTGCCCGAGGTGCTCGAGACGGATCTTCGTGATGCGGAGGACTATGTTGCGCCCGATCCGGGGCCGGGGACGGCGTTGCTGCGTCCCCGTGACGAGCGGGAGTTCGAGATCCTCATCACCGGCGGGGACCCGGTCGGCCCGCTCACCCTGAAACAGCGTGGCCTGGCCGCGATGATCAACGCCACTGCGGCCACGGCGATGGCGCGGCAACTGCTCGGCGCGGACTTCCGCGAGGAGGTGACGGCCCGGGCACTGGCCGCGGTCGATCCGCCGTTCGGGCGCGGTGAGGTCGTCGAGATCGACGGGCAGCCGCTCGAACTCGTGCTCGTGAAGAACCCGGCCGGGTTCACCGTCGCCCTGTCGACCTATGGCACGACCCCGGTCGCGACGATGATCGCGATCAACGACGAACCCGCCGACGGGCGGGATGTCTCGTGGCTCTATGACGTCTCCTTCGAGTCGCTGCGGGAGCGGGGCGTGGCGATGACGAGCGGGGTGCGCGCCTATGACATGGCGCTGCGTCTCGAATACGACGACGTCGCGGTCGACACCGTCGAACCGGCGCTCATCCCGGCGTTGGACCGGTTCCTCGCCGAGCACCGGGACGAACCGAAACGGCTGTTCTGCACGTACACGGCGATGATGACGTTGCGGCGCACCCTCGCCGCGCGGCACAACCTGCCCGCCTTCGGGGAGGAGGCCGGCGATGGCTGATCCGGCGCTCTTCGACGTCGACCCGCTCGCGGTCGAGCCCAAGGGGACGATCCGGGTGGTGCACCTCTATCCGCGGGAGATGAGCATCTACGGCGACCTGGGCAACACCCGGGTCCTGCAGCGGCGGATCGAACGACACGGATATCGCGCCGAGGTCGTCGACCACGCACCCGGGGACCCGTTCCCCACGGACGGGCACCTGTTCATCGGCGGCGGCGGTCAGGACTCCGGTCAGAGTCGGGTGGCGGCGGACCTGCGCGACAACGCGGCGACACTTCGGGCGCTCGCCGCCGACGGGGTGCCGATGTTGATGATCTGCGGGATGTATCAGCTCTTCGGCAACGCCTTCACCACCGTCGACGGCCGGGAACTGCCCGGGCTGGGCATCCTCGACGTCACGACGGTCGGCAGCGCCACCCGCTTCATCGGCCCGGTCGTCCTCGACACCGCCGTCGGGCAGGTCGTCGGGTACGAGAACCATTCGGGGGCAACGACGCTCGGCTCCGGGCAGGAGCAGTTCGGGACGGTCGTGCACGGACACGGCAACAACGGCACGGACCGTACGGAGGGCGCCCGCACCGACAACGTCATCGGGTCCTACCTGCACGGGCCGATCCTGCCCGCCAACCCGGCGCTGGCCGACCTGCTCATCGGGTTGGCCGCGGTCCGGGCCACCGGGCGACCGTTCGAGCCGGAGCCGTTGACCGACACGTTGGCGACCCGGGCGCGGCAGCGACAGATCCGGCGGTTGCTCGGGCCGTAGGGGAGCGGGGATCGCGCGTCAGCGATCCCGGTCGGCGGGGCGTGCTCGTCAGGAATGGCTACCGCGCGGCCGAGCGCGCGTCAGCGATCCCGGTCGGCGCGAGACTCTCCCTCGGGATCGTCATCGCGGGCCCGAGCGCGCGTCAGCAATCCCTGCGACGCGGTCGCATCCTCCGCCGACGCCGGCTCCGACCTCGTCGAGTTCGTCGACTTCGACCGGTCCAGACTCCACGCGATCCAGGCGAGCACCCCGAGGGGCAGCTCGATGATGTTCGT
The DNA here is from genome assembly GCA_012838445.1 of Intrasporangiaceae bacterium. Classification (GTDB taxonomy): domain Bacteria; phylum Actinomycetota; class Actinomycetes; order Actinomycetales; family Dermatophilaceae; genus F2B08. The sequence continues at coordinate 26,120 of DUPF01000098.1, forward strand.
GAAGATCGACATCAGGACCACGGCGGCGGCAGAGTGGGCCGGGTTGGCCCCGAGGGCGACGAGTGCGGCGGCGGTGCCGGTCTCGGTGATCCCGACCCCGCCGGGGGTGATCCCGACGGCGGTGAGCAGCCGACCGATGGCGAACGCGGCGAACGCTGCCGAGAAGTCGATGGAGATGCCGACGACGTCCAGCGCGATGAGGAAGATCCCGAGTTGGGTGGCGAAGAAGGCAATCATCCCGAGGGTGAGCCAGTGCCACGCGGCCCGGACCCGCTCGATGATCTGGGCGCGGGTGTCGGCCATCGCGGCAGCGACCCGACCGCTCTTGCCCCGTTTGGCCAGCCACGGTGCGAGGGCGGCGTCGATGAGCTGACCGACGGCCCGCGCCACCTTCCCGGAGGCGAGGATCCCGACGAAGATGGCCAGGATGATCACGCCGGAGACGGCGGCTCCGACGGCGGCCTTGCGCAGCATGGCGGGCAGGGCGAGGTCGCTGATGACGAGCAGGCCCATGGCGAGGACCGGCAGGGCGACCCGGGTCAGGGTGTTCCACACGCCGGTCACGACGGCGGACGTCGAGATCGCCCGCATCGGGAAGCCCCACGTCCGGCAGATCGCGAAGGTCGCGGCGAGTCCGACGGCGCCGCCACCGGGGAACAGTTTGGAGACAGCGGTGCCGGCGGTGTTGAGGATGAGGGCGCGCGGGATGGTCAACCCGGGCAGCGAGGCCCGCAGGACGAACGCATACGAGCCGAGGAAGGCCAGCGCGAGGGCGAAGCAGGCGATGAGCGCACCGGTCGGCACGTCGGCGAGGACAGCGATGATCTCGCGCCACGTCGTGCGGGTCACCAGCGGCAGCACCCACCCGAGCAGCGCGACGGCGGCCCCCACACCGATCACGAGGCGGGCCAGCGCTGCAAGGGTCGGCTTGGGCAGGCTGGTGTTCGCGGACTGACTCATCGGGGACCATCCTTGCGCATGGAGGGGGTATGCGTCGCGCGGGTTAGCGTCGACGACCGCCTCGCTGCGGGTGGGGCGGGGAATCTAGACTCGGCCGGGTGCGCAGCACCCTGTTCGTCACGAACGACTTCCCGCCCCGACCGGGGGGCATCCAGTCGTTCGTGCACGGCCTGACCGGAGCGCTCCCGCCGGAGCGGGTCGTCGTCTACGCCCCGGCGTGGGAGGGCGCGGAACAGTTCGACGCGAACCAGCCGTTCCCGGTCGTGCGTCATCCCACCTCGCTCATGCTCCCCGTCCCGAGCGTCGCCCGTCGCGCGGTCCAGGCACTGCGGGAGTACGACTGCGACCGGGTCGTCTTCGGTGCCGCGGCGCCGCTGGGGCTGCTCGCCCCGAGGTTGCGGGCGGCCGGCGCGGAGCGGCTCGTCGCGATCACCCACGGTCACGAGGCCGGGTGGGCGGCGCTGCCGGTGGCGCGGACCCTGTTGCGCCGCATCGGCGACGGGGTCGACGTCGTGACCTACCTGGGCGAGTACACCCGGTCCCGCCTGGCCCGCGCACTGTCCGCCCCGGCCGTCGACCGGATGACCCGCCTCGCGCCGGGGGTGCATGTCGACGACTTCCGCCCGGGACCGCAGGCGGAGGACTTCCGGGCCGAACTGGGCCTGCGCGACCGACCCGTCGTCGTCTGTGTCTCCCGACTGGTGCGCCGCAAGGGACAGGACACCCTCATCCGGGCCTGGCCGGCCGTGCGGGCGGCGGTGCCCGGTGCGGTGCTGCTCCTCGTCGGCGGGGGCCCGTACCGCCGGGACCTGGAGCGGCTGGCCGTCTCGTGCGGGGTCGGCGACGACGTCGTGTTCACCGGGTCGGTCCCGGCCACTGATCTGCCCGGCTACTACCGCACCGGTGACGTGTTCGCGATGCCGTGCCGGACCCGCCGTCGGGGGCTCGACGTCGAGGGTCTGGGCATCGTCTATCTCGAGGCCTCGGCCGCGGGCCTGCCGGTCATCGCCGGGGACTCCGGCGGCGCACCCGATGCCGTCCTGGACGGGGAGAGCGGATATGTCGTCCCCGGTCGTGACCGTGTGGCGCTGACCGAACGCCTCGTGCACCTGCTCACCGACCCGGAGGCTGCCCGTGCCATGGGCCGGCGCGGTCTGGCATGGGTGGAGCAGGAGTGGGACTGGAGTGTCGTCGCCCGCCGCTTCGAGGCGATCCTCGCCGGTCGGGAGGTCTGATGGCTGGGGGAGCCCATGACTGACCAACGCCAGGACGCCGTGAACCACTGGAGCGTCGCGATCGAGGCGGTCGACTCCGGCGACCGGGTCGTCGCCGATATCGTCCTCGCGCACGGGGCCGATCCGGTCACGGTCCTCGCCGAGCGGGGCTGGGCGGTCACCGATGGCGTCGCGGTGCGGCAGGTGGGGACCGAACTGACGATCACCCTGCGAGTCCGGCCGCAGC
>DUPF01000099.1 GCA_012838445.1 Intrasporangiaceae bacterium
ACTTCGCGATTGCGAAGTTGTGGCGGAGTCCGCTAGTGCTCGTCGTTCTCGGCGGCCGCGAGGTAGTGCCGGAGACGCTCGCCGGCAGGGGGCATGGTGAAGCCCGTGGCGCTCAGCTTGGCTAGGTCGAGGGTGCTGTGGACGGGGCGGGGAGCCAGGGTCTTGCCGCGGCCGTAGGCCTCAGTCGTCGTCGCGGTGACGGCGCCGCTGGCGTTTGTGATCGTGAAGATGTCGGTGGCGATGTCGCACCAGGTCTGCGTCGGACCGTCGTTGGTGACGTTGTAGACGCCGTGCTCCGCACCGGTGGCCAGCAGATGGGCGATCGCGTCGGCGAGATCGGCGGCGAAGGTGAGCCGACCGTGCTGGTCGTCGACCACGGCCGGACTGATCCCGCGGGCGGCGAGGTCGGCCATCGTGCGCACGAAGTTCGCCCCATCGCCGATGACCCAGCTCGTGCGGATGATGTAGTGCCTGTCCAGCGTGGCCACGAGCGCGTCCCCGGCGGCCTTCGAGGCCCCATAGGCGCTGAGCGGTGCGTAGGACTCGGACTCGTCGTGGACCGCGCGGATGCCGTCGAAGACGTAGTCGCTCGAGATGTGCACGAGGGTGGCCCGATGCCGTCGGGCCACCTCGACGAGGCGGGCGACACCGTCGACGTTGGTGCGCCAGCAGCCCAGCCGGCCCTCCGGGGTCTCGGCGGCGTCGACGGCGGTCCACGCGGCCGCGTTGATGATCGTCTCGACGTGGTCGAAGTCGAAGGACGCGACGGAGTCGGGGTCCGCGATGTCGAGATCGGCGCGGCTGAGGACCTCCGCGTCCGGGAGCGCCGCGCGCAGCGCGCGACCTAGCTGCCCGTCGCCGCCGGTGACGATCGTCCGCCCGGTCCGCGGCATCGGCGTGACCGCGTCGAGGAGCGGGTGCTGTTGATCGGCCTCGGAGAGGGTCGCCTCCTCCAGCGGGATGGGCCACGGACAGTTGATCGTCGGGTCGGCGAGGTTGACGAACGTGTAGCGGTCCCGGGCCGCCGCCGACCAGTGCTCGTTGGCGAGGTAGCAGTAGCTCGTGCCCGACTCCAGCGACTGGTAGGCGTTCGCCACCCCGCGCGGGACGAACACCGCTGTGCCAGGAGCGATCTCGACGGTGACGAGGGTGCCGAACCCGTCCCCGGCCCGCAGGTCCACCCAGGCGCCGAACACCCGCCCCGACGCGACCGAGACGTACTTGTCCCACGGCTCGGCATGGAAGCCGCGGGTCACCCCGGCATCCACGTTGTGGCTCATGTTCTCCTGGACCGGCGCGAAGTCCGGGACCCCGAGCGGCACCATCTTCGCCCGCTGCCAGTTCTCCTTGAACCAGCCGCGCTCATCACCGTGCACGACGAGGTCGACGACGAGCAGCCCGTCGATCGCCGTCTCGCGGACGGCCAGATCCCCGGACATCACTGCCCCTTGACGGCGTAGCGGGCCTCGGTCTCGGCCTTCAGCGGCCGCCACCAGTGCTCGTTGTCGCGATACCAGTCGATCGTCGATGCCAGGCCCTCCCGGAAGTCGGTGTATCGCGGCTCCCACCCGAGTCCCTCCCGCAGCAGGGTGGCGTCGATCGCATACCGCAGGTCGTGCCCGGCCCGATCCGGGACATGGTCGTATGCGTCCCGCGGCTGATCCATCAACTCCAGGATCAACTCGATGACGGTCTTGTTGTCCAACTCTCCGTCCGAGCCGATGAGGTACGTCGTCCCGACCCGCCCGTCCTCGATGATCCGCCACACGGCACTGTTGTGGTCATCGACGTGGATCCAGTCCCGCACGTTCAGGCCAGCGCCGTACAGGCGTGGCCGGACCCCGTCGATGATGTTCGTGATCTGCCGGGGGATGAACTTCTCGACGTGCTGGCGCGGCCCGTAGTTGTTCGAGCAGTTGCTGATCGTCGCCGCCACCCCGAAGGACCGCACCCACGCCCGCACGAGATGATCCGAGGCCGCCTTCGACGCCGAATAGGGACTCGACGGGTTGTAGGCGGTGGTCGGGGTGAACTTCGCCGGATCGTCCAACTCCAGGTCGCCGTAGACCTCGTCGGTCGAGATGTGATGCAACCGCTTGCCGTGCTCCCGCACCGACTGCAGCACATGGAAGGTGCCGACGATGTTCGTGTCGATGAACACCGCCGGCCCGTCGAGAGAGTTGTCGTTGTGCGACTCGGCGGCGAAGTGGACGACGACGTCATGGGCGGCGACCAGGTCCGAGACCAGGTCCGCATCGGTGATCGAGCCGTGCACGAACTCGACCCGATCCTCCGGTGCCCCCTCCAAGGAGGCCCGGTGTCCCGCATACGTCAAGGCATCCAGGACCGTCACCGAGGCCCCGGTGTGCTCCATGACCCAGTGCACGAAGTTGCTGCCGATGAATCCTGCCCCACCGGTCACCAGAAGAGATGTCACGGATCCGACCCTACTCAAGCCCGTCGGCCGCACCGCTGTGCGAGAGTTGACGACATGCGCGGGATCATCCTCGCCGGGGGCACCGGCAGCAGGCTCCATCCGCTGACCCTGAGCACGAGCAAACAACTCATGCCGGTCTATGACAAGCCGATGATCTACTACCCGCTGTCCACGCTGATCTTCGCCGGCATCCGCGAGGTCCTCGTCATCACCACCCCGCACGAGTCAGCCGCGTTCCGGCACCTGCTCGGTGACGGCTCCCAGTTCGGCATCGAGATCACCTTCACCGTCCAGGAGGAGCCGAAGGGGCTGGCCCAGGCGTTCACCCTCGGTGCCGACTTCGTCGACGGCGAACCGTCCTGCCTCATCCTCGGCGACAACATCTTCTCCGGCTCCGGTCTCGGACACCGGCTGCGGGAGAAGGCCGACGCCGTCGACGGGGCGCTGATCTTCGGCTACCAGGTCGCCGACCCACACGCCTACGGTGTCGTCGAGGTCGGCGCGGACGGGCGGGCCCTCTCCATCGAGGAGAAGCCGGAGCACCCGAAGTCCCACTGGGCCGTGCCCGGCCTGTACTTCTACGACGAGCAGGTCGTCGACATCGCCGCCAGCCTGGCGCCCTCGGCCCGCGGCGAGTACGAGATCACCGACGTCAACCGGCACTACCTGGAGCAGGGCCGTCTGCACGTCGAACTCCTGCCCCGCGGCACCGCCTGGCTCGACACCGGCACCTTCGACTCCCTCAACGACGCGAGCAACTTCGTACGCACCATCCAGGCCCGCCAGGGCCTGCTCATCGGCAGCCCCGAGGAGGCCGCCTGGCGGATGGGATTCCTCAACGACGCCGATCTGGCCGCCGCCGCCGAGCGGTATGCGAAGAGCGGCTACGGTGCGCACCTCGCCGTCCTCCTCGAGGAGTAGGGCCTCGTCGCTGGCCGGTCCCCGGCCTCGTAGTCTGGAGACATGTCAGACCACGATGTCCGCATGATCGTCCTGTCCACCGACGACCTGGACGCCTCCATCGCGTTCTACACCGAGACCCTCGGCATGACGCTGAAGTTCCGGGACGGGTC
>DUPF01000100.1 GCA_012838445.1 Intrasporangiaceae bacterium
AACTTCGCAATCGCGAAGTTATGGCGGCGGTCGGGGAGGGTGTGGTGCCGAGCGAGGCGAGGAGTCCGCGTGTGGCACCACGGCGACATCGAAGAATTCCCGTCGCTTCCGGTGGCACAGCGTGTTACTTGCCGGTAGGTTCGTCTCCAGTCACGCGACAACGACGTCGCGTGATCCTTCCCAAGGAGGCCTCCCGTGGCGCGTTCCCTCGTCCGCCGCTGTGCCGCCGCCCTCGCCGGAGCGACAATGGCCCTCGGCCTGGCCCTCGGCGGCTCGGCGAACGCCAGCACGTCCGCCCTCACCCCGGTGAACAGCCCGAGCCCGGAGAGCGAGGTCAACGTCACGGGCACGCCGTTCACCGGCACCGACGCCGACGGCAACGTGCGCGGCTTCGTCGACACGCACACCCACCAGTTCAGCGCCGACGGCTTCGGCGGCGACGTCGTCTGCGGGCAGGTGTTCTCCAACGAGGGCATCGCCGATGCCCTGCAGGACTGCGCCGGGCACCAGCCGGACGGCAGCCGGGCGCTGATCGAGAACCTCACCCGCACCGGCAGTCCGACCGGCACCCACGACCCGGTCGGATGGCCGACGTTCAACGACTGGCCGGCCTACGACTCCCTGACCCACCAGCAGATGTACTACAAATGGGTCGAGCGGGCCTGGCGCGGTGGGCAACGGATCATGGTCAACCACCTCGTCTCGAACTCGGGTCTGTGCCAGGTCAACGCCCTGACCGGCGGCACGAACAAGTACCCGTGCGATGACATGGATGCGGTCCGACGAGAAGCTGCCCGAGCATACGAACTCGAAGCCTTCATCGACGCCCAGTTCGGCGGACCGGGCAAGGGCTGGTACCGCATCGTCACCACTCCCGAGCAGGCCCGGCAGGTCATCATCGAGGGCAAGCTCGCGGTCATCCTGGGGGTCGAGGTCTCCGAACCGTTCGGGTGCAAGCAGACCCTCGGGATCCCCGGCTGCACCAAGGCCCAGATCGACCGCGGACTCGACGAGCTGCACGAGCTCGGGGTGCGGAGCATGTTCCTGTGCCACAAGTTCGACAACGCGTTGTGCGGGGTCCGCTACGACGAGGGCACGAACGGGATCATCGTCAACGTCGGGCAGTTCATCACGACCGGCACCTGGTGGAACCCGCAGACCTGCGCCGCCGGTCAGGTGCAGACCGACCACACCGTCGTCGGCGGGGTGCTGCCGAAGGAGTTCTCGGCGATCATGCCGGCCGGTGCGCTGCTGCCGGTGTATCCCGTTGGGCCGCACTGCAATCCACGCGGCCTGACCGATCTGGGTGAGTATGCGCTCAAGGGCCTGATGAGTCGCGGCATGATCCTCGAGATCGACCACATGAGCGTCAAGGCCGCCGACCGGGCGCTGGACATCCTCGAGTCGGCGTTCTATCCGGGGGTGGTCTCGAGCCACTCGTGGATGGACAAGACCTACATCGACCGGCTGTATGCGCTCGGCGGCTTCGTCTCCTCCTACGGCCACAGCACCGACGAGTACATCGCCGAGTGGCAGTCCGCGCAGGATCAGCGGGCGGAGTACGACAAGGGTTGGGGTTACGGGATGGACATGAACGGCTTCGGCGGCACGCCGGCGCCGCCGACCTCGGCCGGGATCACCTATCCGTTCCGCAGCTTCGACGGCGGGTCGGTCCTCGACCGGCAGGTCACCGGCGAGCGCGTCTTCGACTACAACGAGGACGGGGTGCCGCATTACGGACTGGTCCCGGACTGGGTCGAGGATCTGCGGCTGGTCGGCGGGCAGTCGCTCATCGACGACCTGGCCCGCGGGGCGCAGGACTATCTCGACACCTATGCAGCGACGGCGACGTATGCCCCGGGAGCCAACCTCGCCAAGGGCAAGCCGGCGTGGGCGAGTTCGCAGGAGTGGTCCCTCTTCACCTCGTATGCGGCCTCCCGGGCTTTCGACGGCCGTCTCGACACCCGGTGGGCGAGCAAGTGGGCGGACAACCAGTGGCTCAAGGTTGACCTCGGCGATGTCCGTCCTATCGGGCGGATCGTCATCGACTGGGAGCGTGCGTATGCGTCGAGCTTCCGGGTGCAGTTCTCCAACGACGGGCAGACGTGGCGCGATGTCGAGACGGTGTCCGGCACCAGCGGCACCCAGACCCGGCGCTACACCGACGAGTCGGCGCGTTGGGTGCGGTTGATGCTCGACAAGCGCGCGACGTCGTGGGGCTACTCGATCAAGGAGCTGTCGATCTTCAGCTGAGTCCCGCCGCCTCCCCGCCCCCGTCACGAACCATCCGTCAACTGCAGGCGCCCACGTTGAGGGATGGTTTCAGCCCCGCTTTTCGGCCAAATCCGGGCCCAAAACCATCCGTCGACTGCGGGCGTCCACGTTGAGGGATGGTTCTAGCCACGCTTTTCGCGAGAATCCGGGCCCAGAACCATCCGTCAACTGGGGTGGGATCCGGGAGCAGGGACGGCGTCAGGAGGTCAGGAGGCGTAACGTTTTGCCGCTTGAGCGCGGGCCTTGGCGGCCTCGACGTCCCGGTTCTTCGGCGGTGCCGAGGTCTGCAAAGAGTCAAGGAGCCGACTCGTCGCAGTGGCAACCGCCGCAACCGCCTCGTCGAACACTGCGGCGTTGACCGCCGACGGCTTCGTCGTGCCGGCGACCTTGCGCACATACTGCAGGGCCGCCGCCTGGATCTCGGCCTCAGTCGCGGGCGGCTCGAAGTTGTTCAGCGGTCGGATGTTGCGGCACATGGATCGACTCTAGGCTCGTGCACATGACCAGCGATACGTCCGCCGCCGTCCCGCGGACCCGGTTCATCACCTGCGTGATCTGTGAGGCGAGTTGCGGGTTGCGGGTCGAACTGGACCGGGACGGGCAGATCACCGACCTGCGCGGCCACGCCGACGATCCGCTGAGCCGGGGCCACATCTGCCCGAAGGCGTTCGCGCTCAAGGACATCCACGACGACCCGGACCGGCTCACCCGCCCGTTGCGCAAGATCGACGGCGAGTGGGTCGAGGTCTCGTGGCACGAGGCGATCGAGCACTCCGCGCGGCGGCTGCACGAGGTCCAGACCGCGCACGGGCGCAGCGCCGTCGGGGTCTATCTCGGCAACCCCAACGTGCACAGTCTCGGGGCCCTGACCCACCTGTTGACGTTCGTGCGTTCGCTGCGGACCCGGGTGGTGTTCAGCGCCACCTCGGTCGACCAGTTGCCGCATCAGGCGATGGCCTGGGCCCTCTACGGTCATCAGTTCCTCATTCCGGTGCCCGACATCGACCGCACCGACCTGCTCGTCCTGTTCGGGCACAACCCGATGGCCTCGAACGGCTCGATCTGGACCGTCCCCGACTTCCCGCAGCGCCGCCGCGACCTGGCCGCCCGCGGTGGCCGGCTCGTCGTCGTTGACCCGCGCCGCACGGAGACGGCGAAGGTCGCCGACAGTCATCACTTCATCCGGCCCGGCACGGATGTGTATGCGCTCCTCGCCCTCCTGCGAAGCCTGCTGTCCAAGGGGAGTCGAGCAGCCGCATACATCGACGGAATCGATCAGGTGCGGGCCCTGGTCGAGCCGTTCACCGCCGACCTTGCCGAACAGCTCTCCGGTATGCCGGCGGGAGCCATCGAGGAGCTCGCCGAAGCGCTGTGGGCGGCTCCGCGGGCCGCGGTCCATGGGCGAATGGGGGTGTCGACACAGCGATTCGGGATGGTGGCGCAGTGGGCGGTGCAGGTCATCAACATCGTCACCGGCAACCTGGACCGGCCGGGTGGGACGATGTTCACCTCGCCGGTCATCGACGTCGTCGCCCGAGGGCTGATCGGTCCCGGGCACCTCGGGGCGTGGCGGTCGCGGGTGCGGGGCTTGCCGGAGTTCGGCGGCGAGTTGCCGGTGTCGGTGCTCCGGGAGGAGATCGAGACCCCGGGTGAGGGTCAGATCAAGGCGATGGTCGTCGTGGCCGGGAATCCGGTGCTGTCGACGCCGGCGGGGCACCGGCTCGCGGAGTCGTTGCCGGGGCTGGAGTTCATGGTCGCGGTCGACTTCTATCTCAACGAGACGACGCGGCACGCCGAGGTGATCCTGCCGCCGACGGGGCCGTTGGAGCGGGACCACTACGACCTCCTCTTCCATGCGCTCGCGGTGCGGAACACGGCCCGCTTCTCCCCGGCCCTCTATCCGCGGGGGCCGCAGCAGCGGCACGACTGGGAGATCGCCCGGGACCTGACGCTCGCGCTGGCCCGGCAGCGGGGTCGGCGTTTGCCGCTGCTGGACCAGCTGAGACTGCGGTCCACGCCGCGACAGGCGGTGGATGTGCTGTTGCGGACGAGTCGCCGCCGCACGTCGGTGCGGCAGTTGCTGCGCACTCCCGGTGGGATCGACGCCGGGCCGCTCGTGCCGCGGCTGCCGGCCCGGCTGCGGACGAAGAACAAGCGGATCGACGTTGCTGTCGACCTCGCGGTGGCGGAGGTGGAGCGGATCGCCGCGAAGGTCGCCGGCGGGACGGTGTGGCAGCCGGCACCGGATGAATTGCTCCTCATCGGGCGGCGGCACCAGCGGGACAACAACTCGTGGTTGCACAACTCGGCGCGACTGACCCGCGGTCGGCCACGGCATCAGCTGCTCATCCACCCCGACGACGCCCGGGACCGCTCCATCGAGGACGGTGCCCTGGTCACGGTGACGAGTGAGGCCGGCAAGGTCGAGATCGACGTGGCCTTCAGTGCGGACATGATGCCGGGGGTGGTGTCGCTGCCGCACGGGTACGGCCATGGCGGGCCGGGGGTGCGCCTCGGTGTCGCGACCCGACTGCCGGGGGTCTCGGTGAACGACCTGACCGATCCGGACCGGGTCGAGTCGCTCGCGGCCAACGCCGTCCTCAACGGTGTCCCGGTGCGGGTCGCCCCGGCCGGCGGGACCGGGGCGACGGGAGGCCGGCCGGACTAGGCTCTCGTCATGGGTCACCACCACCATGATCACGACGGGCACGAGCATCCTGAGTTCAGCGAGTTGTCCGAGATGGATGCCCGGGTGCGGGCACTGGAGACGTTGCTGACCGAGCGGGGTCTGGTCGACCGGCAGGCGCTGGACCGGGTCGTGGAGCGCTATGAGCGGGAGGTCGGTCCGCACAACGGGGCGCAGGTGGTGGCCAAGGCCTGGGCCGAGCCGGAGTATCGGGACTGGCTGCTCCGCGATGCCGATGCGGCGATCGCCTCGCTGGGACACATCGGACGCCAGGGTGAGCACATGGTCGCCGTGGAGAACACACCGGAGCGGCACAACATGGTCGTCTGCACGCTCTGTTCCTGCTATCCCTGGCCGGTTCTGGGGCTGCCGCCGGTCTGGTACAAGTCACCGGCCTACAGGTCCAAGGCGGTCATCGATCCGCGTGGGGTGCTCGCTGACTTCGGGGTGAGCCTGCCGGAGGAGACCGAGATCAAGGTGTGGGACTCGACGGCGGAGGTGCGCTACCTCGTCATCCCGATGCGTCCGGAGGGGAGCGCGGGAATGGGGCAGGAGGAGTTGGCTGGGTTGGTCACCCGGGATTCGATGATCGGCACCGGTCTGGCACTCACGCCGGGAGGGGCGCCGTGAACGGGGTGCACGACATGGGCGGAATGCACGGCTTCGGACCGGTCCGGCCCGAGCCGGACGAGCCGGTCTTCCATGCCGAGTGGGAGGCCCGGGCCCTGGCACTGACCTTGGCGATGGGGGCGCTGGGGGCCTGGAACATCGACCAGAGCCGGCACGTGCGCGAGTCGCTGCCACCGGCGGAGTATCTGTCGAGCAGCTACTACCGGATCTGGATCCGGGGGCTCGAGGATCTCATCGCCGGGACAGGGATCCTGGACCGGGACGATCTTGTCGCGAGGACCGGTGCCGAACTCGTCGCGGCCTTCTCCCGCCAGGGCAGTTATGAGCGGCCCATCGACCGCCCAGCCGCCTTCTCCGTGGGCGAGCAGGTGCGTGCGAAGGTGATCAGTCCGCGCGGGCATACCCGGCTGCCGAGGTATGCGCGGGGCCGGTTGGGCCGGATCGTTGCCGTCCGTGGGGCGCATGTGTTCCCGGACCGGCACGCCGGGCCGCTCGGTGAGCCTGGGGATGAGCGCCCGGAATGGCTCTACACGGTGGACTTCGCGGGCACCGAGTTGTGGGGGCCGGAGGCGGATCCGCGTCTGACGGTCTCGATCGAGGCATGGGAGCCGTATCTGGAAGCGGTGGCGGCATGAGTGCAACTGCTGCGCAGACCCTCGCCGACATCGTCGCGGTCTGTGGGGAGGGGATGCCGTTGCCGCCGCGCGGGGATGAGCAGGTGTTCGCCGAGCCGTGGCAGGCGCAGGTGTTCGCGATGACGGTGGTCCTCCACGAGCGGGGCTTGTTCACCTGGCCGCAGTGGGCGCAGCGACTGGGTCGACACGTTGCGTCCGGGGCGTCCGACGGCAGTGATTACTACCACCGGTGGGCCGATGCGCTGGAGGAGTTGCTCGACGACCTCGCCGTTGCCTCGACTGCGGACGTCGCGGAGGTCACGCAGGCCTGGCATCAGGCGGCCGCCCGCACCCCGCACGGTCGACCGATCGAGCTGTGAGGCATCGGTAAAAGCCCGACAACACCCCCGGTGCGAGAACGCTTCAGCACGCATCCGTCACAGCAGTCACACACTTCACGGCTGTGGACAAACACGCCGAACACTTTCTGTCGTCCACACCCGGTGGACCACGTTTGTGCAGGTCAGGGCGGTGAGCGACCGCTCAGGTGCGGGACGCATACTCCGTTGTCCACAGGTGTTCACAGGGTTGTGGATGCTTTTCCACCGTGGTTCCCACACCCTCTCCACCGACTGTCCACAGCGCTTCGAACGATCCCGGGCGTGTCCGTGGTGTCGCCGTCGGAAGGGTCCTATCGTCATGGCGGATCGATGACTGAACCGGCCGGGCGGGGGTGGGCCCGGAGGCGCTGTCAGAGGTCGGTGGAAACATCTTCGGCACGGCACACACAGGAGGTTTTTGGATGTCGATCTCTGAGGTCGGGCAGGAGATGGATCTCGGCTCGGCTGATCGGTTGCCGCCGCAGGATGTTTCCGCCGAGAAGAGTGTCCTCGGCTCGATGATGCTCTCCAAGGACGCGATCTCCGATGTCGCGGAGGGGTTGCGGGGGCAGGACTTCTACCGGCCGGCGCACGAGATGATCTACGACGCGATCGCGGATCTGTTCGGGCGGGGGGAGCCGGTCGATGCGATCACGGTCGCCGACGAGTTGACCAAGCGGGGGCAGTTGCAGCGGGTCGGGGGGCACGCCTACATCCATGACCTGATCCAGTCGGTGCCGACGTCGGCGAACGCCGGCTATTACGCCGAGATCGTGGCGGAGCGTGCGGTGCTGCGCCGGCTGGTCGATGCGGGCACCCGGATCGTGCAGATGGGGTATGCGCAGGAGGGCGATGTCGAGGATGTCGTCAACGCCGCCCAGGCCGAGGTGTATGCGGTGGCCGACAAGCGTGGGAGCGAGGACTACGCGCCACTGTCGCAGCTGCTGGAGCAGACGCTGACGGAGATCGAGGTCGCATCCGGGCGCAGCGACGAGATGACCGGTGTCCCGACCGGATTCATCGAGCTCGACGAGTTGACCCACGGCCTGCACCCTGGGCAGATGATCGTCCTCGCGGCGCGCCCTGCGATCGGAAAATCGACCCTCGGATTGGACGTTGCCAGGGCGGCCGCGATCAAGCACGGCATGGCGACGGCGGTGTTCTCGCTCGAGATGAGCAAGACCGAGATCACGATGCGCGTGCTGTCCGCGGAGGCGAGTCTGCAGTTGCAGGACCTGCGCAAGGGCACCCTGCGGGACGAGCACTGGAAGAAGCTGGCCCGGGTCATGGGGGAGATCTCGGCGGCACCGCTCTATATCGACGACTCCCCGAACATGACGCTGATGGAGATCCGGGCCAAGTGTCGGCGTCTGAAGCAGCTGCACAACCTCAAACTCGTCATCATCGACTACCTCCAGCTCATGACCTCCGGCAAGAAGGTCGAGTCCCGCCAGCAGGAGGTCTCCGAGTTCTCGCGTGCCATCAAGTTGCTCGCCAAGGAGCTCGACGTCCCGGTCATCGCGATCTCGCAGCTCAACCGGGGGCCGGAGCAGCGCACCGACAAGCGACCGATGATGTCGGACCTACGTGAGTCGGGCTGTCTGCCGGCCTCGACCAGGATCCTGCGCGCCGACACGGGTGCGGAGACCACGATCGGGGAGTTGTATGCCTCGGGCACCCGGGACATCGAGGTCTGGTCCCTCGATGACGGACTGCGCTATCGCAAGCGGACCATGACGCATGTCTTCTCGACCGGGATCGCCCCGGTGTTCAGGTTGACGCTCGCCTCCGGCAAGACAGTCCGGGCGACCGAGAACCACCCGTTCTTCACGTATGACGGCTGGCGCCCGCTCGCCGATCTGCGCACGGGGGACCGGATCGCGGTGCCTCGTCATGTGCCGTCCCCGCGGCAGGTGAGCGACTGGAGCGATGGGCAGGTCATCCTGCTGGCGCACTTGCTCGGCGACGGCTCGTTCGTCAAAGGCCAACCGATCCGCTATGCGAGTGTGGATGAGGCCAATCTCGAGGCGGTGACCAAGGCTGCTCTGACACTCGGGGTAGCGGCCGTGCGGGATGACTATCCGGCTGCGCGATGCTCGACGTTGCGATTGCGGGCTCCGTTCCACCTCACTCACGGTCGGCGCAATCCCATCGCGCAGTGGCTCGACGGACTTGGACTCTTCGGCCTGCGTTCCCATGAGAAGTGGATCCCGGCTGAGATCTTCTCGGTCCCCAAGGAGCAGATTTCCCTGTTCCTCAAGCACCTGTGGGCCACTGATGGGTCGGTGACCGTGAACAGGAACGGCCGTGGTGGACGGATCTACTACGCCTCTACCTCGCGGCGCCTGGTCGATGACGTGTCCCGGTTGTTGCTGCGTTTCGGCATTCAGAGCCGGATCCGTCGAACGACCAAGGTCGGCTATCGCGACGGTTTCACCTTGGACATCAGTGGTGCCGACAGTCAGCGGCGGTTCCTGCAGGAGATCGGGGTGCACGGGGCGCGGGGCGAGTCGGCTCGGCGTCTCCTGGCAATCGTCCGCGACACGAAGGCCAACACCAACATGGACACGGTGCCTCTCGGCGTCTGGGACGACGTCAAGGAAGTGATGCAGGACAACGCGATGACGACGCGAGAGCTCCAAGCAGCCCTGGGTGGTTCCTATTGCGGATCCGCTCTCTATGCGAGTGCGCCCTCGCGCGAGCGCCTTGCCCGGGTCGCCGCGGTATTGGAGGACGAGTCGCTCGAGCTCATGGCGACTAACGACGTCTTCTGGGACACCGTGGTCTCGATCGACCCCGATGGGGTCGAGGAGGTTTTCGACGCCACAGTGCCGGGCACCCACAATTTCGTGGCGGACGGGATCTCGGTGCACAACAGCATCGAACAGGACGCGGACATGGTCATCCTTCTGCACCGTGACCGTGACCCTGGTTCGGGCAAGGAGGGCGAGGCGGATGTGATCGTCGCCAAGCACCGAAACGGTCCGACCCGGGACATCACCCTCGCCTTCCAGGGGCACTACAGCCGCTTCACCAACATGGCGCAGAACTTCTGAGGGTTTTTGTCGAGATGTTGTCGAGATGCACTCAATCTTGTGAGAACGGCAGTTGATTCTAAGAATTAGTCGACGTTATGTATCTCGGGCGCGTTGGAGCCGCCGTGTTATGGATCCTGCAGGCTGGGCAAGGCCATAGACCCCTTGCCCGACTACTTGACGGGACGCTCGACGTGGGTATCGATGAGTAAGCCTGCGATGGCGAAGCCAGCGTGGACGGCGAGTTTGGCGTGGCGAGGTGCCGGGCGGACGGCGTTCTTGCCTCGGCCGTGCGCGTCGCTCAGGCTGTTCCCTAAGCGCGCCCAGACCCGTAACGACGGTGGCGGCCCCAGAAGGGAATCTGCTTGATGACCTGCTCGCTGTGCTGGTCGGGCGCGATGCTCATTGCTGCCGCGGCCGCCTTGTAGATCCGGCTGATATCCCAGCTGGTCTCGTAGGGCACCCCCCCGATCATCACAGATGTGCTTATAGACGCTCTCAAGCATCGTGCGCGTCACGGTGATGAGACAGACCGTCGGAACGTATCCGTAGTGATGTTAGTTGCTAACTTGCTTGAATGATGTCCAACGCCGCGGCAACCCGGGACCGGATCAGTGACGTGGCGCTGCGCTTGTTCGAGCAGCGCGGGTTCGACGAGGTGACGGTCAACGAGGTCGCCGCGGCCGCCGGGGTCTCGCACATGACGGTCTTTCGACACTTCGCGACGAAGGAAGACCTCGTCGTGGCCGACCCGTTCGACCCGATCATGGCCGCCATCGTGTCCGAGCAGCCGACGTCGCTCGGAGCGTTCGCCCGGGCACGACTGGGGCTCATCGCCTCGGCACGTCTCCTGGCCGAGGCGCCCAGCTCGGAGCTTGAGTCCGTGATGCGGCGCATCCACCTGACCGCCGGCCACCCGCGGCTCCGGGCCCGGATGTGGGAGGGGACCCACGAGACGGCCCGGGCCATCGCCGAGGTCCTCGTCGAGGGAGGCGCGACACCAGCCGAGTCGGCGGCGGCTGCGGGCGCCTGTCTGGGCGCCCTGACGTTCGCGTTGCTGCAGTGGATCACCGATCCGGAACCACCGACGCTCAGCGAGGCTGTCATCGCTGCCCTGGACTCACTCGGAGTTCGGCCGTGAGCGCGATCACCGCGGAGGGGGTTGGCAAGTCGCTGCGCGGCGCGCCCGTCCTCGATGGGGTCACGCTGCACGTGGAACCGGGGACGATCCAGGCCCTGGTCGGGCTCAACGGGGCCGGGAAGACGACCCTCATGCGGATCCTGCTCGGCATGCTCACGCCGGACACGGGGCGCGTCGCCCTCCTCGACCAGGACCTGTCCCACGCGCCGCCCGAACTATGGTGCCGGGTTGGCCACCAGATCGAGACTCCCGCGTGCTACCCCGAGCTCACGTCCCGGCACAACCTCTGGGCTGCGGCCGTGCTCCGCGGCATACGGGACGAAGAGATCCCCGGGCGGATCGAGGGCGTGGTCGACACCCTGAACATTTCGGGATGGATCGACCGACGGGCCCGGACGCTGTCGTTGGGCACCCGGCAGAAGGTCGGCCTCGGCGCGGCTCTGCTCCACGAGCCCGACGTCCTCGTCCTCGATGAGCCCGGCAACGCGCTGGATCCCCTGGCGGTCGTCCGGCTGCGTTCCAGCCTCCAGCAGGCTGCGGCACGCGGAGCGGCGATCCTCGTCTCCAGCCACCACCTCGACGAGATGGCACGCATGGCGGACCGGATCAGCGTCCTCCATCGGGGTCGGATCATCGCCGAACTCGACCCGGCCGGGCAGGCCTGCAATGCGTCTTCTTCGACCTCGTCCTTGCGCACGATCAGTCCGCGCAGGAGGGTCTCCGGTGAGGCCGTTCTGGGTGGCGTGGCGCGTGGAGTGGCTCAAGTTCCGCTCTGCCCCCATCGTCTGGGTCGCAACGATCGTCATGGTGGTGATCGGGTCACTCGTGTCGATCGGTGGGTACGTGTCCGCCACCCACGACCCGTCCAGCCCCGCCGCCGCGAAGGCCAAGGCACTCATGCAAGGTTCCGGCTGGGACGGCCTGTTCAGTCTCGCCGCCCAGGGCGGTGGCGTCGTCCTCGGCGGAGGTGCCGGGATCGTCCTGGCCTGGTGTCTCGGCCGCGAGTTCACCGAACAGACGATTGTCGGACTCTTCGCGCAACCCGTGCCGCGCGGAGGCATCGCCCTGGCCAAGATGGTGCTCACCCTTGCCTGGGCGTTGGGCGTGAGCGTGGTCGTCGCCTGCGCCGTCCTGGCGGGCGGGGCGGCCATGGGGCTGCCTGTCGCCGACGGGATCGCCCCGGCTCTGCGACTCGTCGCAATCGGCCTCCTCGGTTCGCTGGGCATGGTGCCCGCGGCGTGGGTCGCCAGCCTCGCGCGCGGCTACCTGCCGGGTATCGGCGCCGTTCTGGGAATCACCGTCGCTGCGCAGTTCACGACGGCATTTGGCGGCGGGGCATGGGTCCCTTGGGTTGCTCCCACGCTCTGGGCCGGGGCCACGGGCCACGCCGCAGCCGCCCAGGTGTCGGTGCTCCAGCTGCTCCTCCCCGTCGCGATCGGCCTGGTCAGCATGGCGGCGACGCTGCGATGGTGGGAACACGCGGAACTCGGAAACTCCCGCGGCTGAGCAAGAAGCCACACTCACGAGTCTCGCTTCTGTCGCTGCCGGTCTCGCTGTCGTTCGAGTCGGTTGTGAGAGATCACTCGAAGGATCACGCGGTGACCGCGCCTAGGTCGGCAGGACACGCTCACCGGTGGTCGTCGTACACCAACGCTACGGACTCAACTTCGGCTTCGTCGCCTTCTGGGCGGCGTTGCTGGCGCGCACTTCGGATCCATCCGGCCCCCGGCTTCCCGGTGTGGTCGAGACAGACTTCGAGCTGCGCTTCGTCCTGACCGACAAGCCGAAGACTGGCCTCCACCGGATGCATTTCGACCTCACCAGCACCACAGCAGACGACCAGCAACGGAGGGTTGATCTCGCGATAGGCCTCGGCGCCAGTCACCTCGTTGTCGGGCAGCTAGGAGACGAGGCGCACGTTGTGCTCGCGGACCCGGAGGGCAACGAGTTCCTCCTCACGGCGAGACTCGACCGTTGAGCACTTCCGTGCGCCATCGGCTCATGCGGCATCGTCCTTGTGTCGCCCTGGTAGAACCGGGCAGAAGACCAGTTGGCGGTTCTTCTCCGGGATGTCCTCGCACCCCGTGGCTGGGCCCGGCTCAAGTCCGGCTCGACGACATCCCCCTCCAATTCGACCACCGCTTACGCAGGCGCAAAGACCGTGAGGCCCAAGGATCGCGCTGAGGCAGTCATGCGCGAGTCGTATGTGACGACGCAGTCGACGCCGATCCGGATGGCAGCTGCCAGATGCAGCGCGTCCAGTGATCGCAGATGAGCCCCGGGTAGCACCCCCGCCTCTCGAAACAGTGACGACGGGACTTCGTACAGTCCGACACCGTCGAGGAACTCCGTCACGAGTTCTTGCGTCAGGGGGTCCTCCCGCTGCGCTGCGCGGCGCATCTCGGTCTCCAGCAGCCAGCAGGCAACCAGATCGGGCTGTTCGCGATCGACACTTCGAGCCAGCGCGTCAGATTCGGCTTCCTCAACCACCAGCTTCAGGGCAGCTGAGGTATCGAGGTACCAGAGACTCAACGATCTCCTCGCAGATCGTCCAGCAGGGCACTGGTCGGCGTGCTGATGCGGACCCGGGTCTGTGCGGTGTAGACGGGGCGTCGCTTGGCGGGCCGGTCGCAGCGCAGGTCGGTCGCCGCGCTCAGTGGGCCCAGGCGCGCGATCGGCACTCCACGACGGGTCACCGTGTAGACCTCGCCCTGCTCCACGCCGCGCATGATTGTCGCGTTGTCGTTGCGCAGTTCACGCTGGCTGATCGTCTTCATCGACCGAGTGTAGCACTGAGTAGCACCTGACTCCCAAGCCACTCAACACAGCCTTTGCCGTGAGCGACCAGGCGACAACAGGTGAGGTAGACGGAGGCGGTGCGCACCCGGCGGGCAGCGCATACCATCCACCGACCGCCCCCAGGCGAGGTGTCCCGGCTTCCTGCCCGCTGACCGGACGTCCGCGATCCTGGGGGCGCTGTTGCAGGACTGAATTGGTGACGAAGACAAAGCGGCTGTATCCATCGGTCTTCGTCACACTTCCACCCGCTCCGGGAGTCCGGCGGCCCGAACTGCTGAGCCGCCAACCTCCAGAAGCCCCAGAGCGGCCCGGTCAGCGACAGGAAAACTCGATGAGGCAGGCTGGGTCCGTGACCGATCTCGCCGAGCCACTCGTCCTGCGCCGCGGGCCGAGCTGGCGCAACCGCTTGATGCTCGCCCCGCTCACCAACACGCAGAGTCATCTTGACGGCACTCTCAGCGAGGACGAGATTCGTTGGCTCGTCGCCCGAGCCCGCGGCGGGTTCGGACTCGTCATGACGGCGGCCGCGTATGTGAGCCGGGCCGGCAACGCCTGGGCAGGTCAGCTCGGGGTCAGCGACGACGCGCACCTGCCGGGTCTGGAACGGCTCGCCCGCGAGATCAAGGAGCATGGTGCGGTCTCGTCGGTCCAGTTGCACCACGCGGGCAAGCGGGCTGACACGACCGTCTCCGGGATGCCACTGGTGTCCGCCTATGACGAGCCGGCCAAGGAGGCGCGAGCGCTCACGACCGGGGAGGTCGAGCAAGTGATCGAGGACTTCGCCGCCGCAGCTCGGCGCGCAGAGCGGGCGGGTTTCGACGGCGCCGAGATCCACGGCGCACACGGCTATCTCCTCACCCAGTTCCTCGAGCCGCGCAACACCCGCACCGACGGCTGGGGCGGTGACCTCGCCGGACGCGCCCGCATCGTCCACGAAGTGATCGCGGCTATTCGCGCCGCGACCGGTCCGGACTTCCAACTGGGTATGCGACTCTCACCCGAGCGGCACGGCCTACGTCTCGAGGAGATGGTCACGGTGGCCGGCGAGGTCATGTCCGGTGGTGATCTCGACTATCTGGACATGTCTTTGTGGGATGTCCGCAAACGTCCGCACGAAGCGAGCGACCAGCACGAGGACCGGTTGCTCATCGACGAGTTCACCAGCCTGGAACGGCACGGCACCAGACTCGGTGTGGCCGGCGCGGTCTCCTCTGCGGCGGACGTCCGTTGGTGCCTTGAGCAGGGCGCCGACTTCGTCATCGTCGGCAAGTCTGCGATGGCCGATCACGCGTTCGCGGCGCACGTCGTCGCCGACGTTGACTATGAGGCCCCGCGCTTCCCGGTCAGCCGGCAGCACCTGCGCGATGAGTACCTCGGCGAGGCGTTCATCGACTATTTCGCCGGGACATGGCCGCATCTGGTCGAGGACAGTTGACGTCCCATCCTCGATCGATGTCGCGTTCCGCAAGCAGCGTCTCGACCCGGGCCAGGGGCGCTCGAGCGGCGAGCCGCGAGTCCTCATCCCGTGCCGACGCCGCCCACGCCGCACGGGTGTGAGACTGCGGGCATGGCCACGATTCCTGACGACCTCCTCCACCTGCTGACCGACCCCAACTACGGGGCGCTTGCAACGGTCCGGCCGGACGGCACGCCGCAGGTGGAACCGATGTGGTTCCTCTACGAGTCGAAGTCCCACACGATCCGGTTCACGCACACCATCAAGCGGGCCAAGTTCCGCAACCTGCAGACGAATCCGGGCATGGCCCTGTGCATCCTCGACCCGGAGGATCCGTATCGATTCCTCGAGGTGCGAGGGCGCCTTGTCGAGGCCATCCCGGACCCCGAAGGTTCGTTCTATCCCGTCCTCGGGGAGCGCTACGGCAACCCGGACACGCCCGTTCCGCCGGACAAGGCTGACCGGGTCATCCTCGTGATGTCGATCGACCACGTCGTGCAGAAGTAGGCCGACCCGGGCGACCGCGACCGCAGACACTCCAGGTGCGTGACGCATACACACTCCTGTGCTCGCTGCCAGTTTCACCCTGCGCAGACGTGAGGTGGGCCGCCGACCGATCCGGTCTGCGACCCACCTCACGCCTGCGTGGGACTGC